>NZ_BAAGXF010000010.1:0-179858 GCF_054779975.1 Hymenobacter arcticus | reverse complement strand
AGCCCATAACGTATCGGAAATGATGAACTCTTGAGTAGTAGCCATACCCCAAATTAATCCCTATTTGGATAGCCTCTTACTCGCCTGCTCCAAAATGCGCTGCATGCGCCCGGCTATCAGTACCCGGTCAAACTCAGCTTGCGCTAGGGCCTTGCCGCGCCGCCCTGCGGCGGCCAAAGCCAGTGGGTCAGCCAAGGCTTGCTGTAGGCACGCCGCCAGCGCTCGCGCATCTCCAGCGGGGGCGTACCAGCCGCAGCCGTGCTGCTCCACCAGTCTCTTAGTCCAACCTCGGTTGGTAACCACCACGGGCGTGCCCACGGCTAGCGAGTCATATAGTTTAGCCGGCGAGTTGGTGTCCAGCACTGGCATATCCAGAAAGGAAACCACCGTCGCATCGACCAGCGCAAACCAGCTGAACACCGCGTGGCGCGCCTGCCCGCCCACCAGCCGGATGCGCCCCGGCCAGCGCGTCGCCGCCGCCGCCACCAGCGGCGCGTAGTAGCCGTGCCCCAAAAACAGAAAAGTCACGGCCGGGTCAGCGGCTACCAGTGCTTCAGCGGCCGCCACTACCGTGGGCATGTCATTGGCTCGCCCAAAGGTGCCGGCGTAAAGTACAGTCTTACTGCTAGTTATGCTTTGCTCAATCCGCAGCTTGGCCACTGATTCCGGCGTGGCGCGGGCGGCCAGGCCAAGGTCGGTACCATTAAGCAGGGTCGTGACTTTAGCAGCCGGAATGCCCAGCTGCTTCACGTATTGGCTCATATCGGGCGAGAGCGGCACGATGTGCGCGGCACGCTGGTACAGCCGCTTTTCCAGCGCAAACAGCTGCTGCCGGGCCAGCGCCGTGGGCACCGCGCCCATCGCCACCGGAAACGAGGGCCACAAATCCTGCACCTCAAACACCCACGGCACGCCCCAGTAGCGCGCCACCCGCGCCGCCGCCCACGCTGCCGTTAGCGGCGTGCTGATGCCCCACACCACATCGGGCCGGGCCATGCGGCGGCCCGCCCGCACCGCCCAGGCCGCGTACTGCGCAAAGGCCAGTGCCCGCCGCGCCGGCCCCATCGTGTTCTCATACGGAATGTTGGCCTCCAGCAGCTCCACACCCGGCGGCACCCAGGGCCACTCGTGCGTCAGCTGCTGGGGCCGCCAGGCTGGGGTAGTAAGCAGCGTAACGCGATGATGCTTGGCGAGTTCGGTCAGCAGCGTATAGTGTCGACTGGTAGCCGGGCAGTCGGGGCTGGTGTGGTACTGACTGAAAACGGCAATGTGCATGGTTTCAATAAACAATGAGCGGTGAACAATGAGCAATTAACAGGCGGCGTCGTCTAGTCTAGAATTGCTCACTGTTCACTGCTCATTGTTCATTACTTTTTCGGTCGGTAGTGCGAGTCATTAAGCAGGCGCTGCGCATCCTTCATGGCCATAAGTTGGGCCAGCGTCACCTCCGGGTGCTCAGCCATGTACTTGCGCACGAGTTGCAGACCCACCCACTGACCCACCCGGCCGGGGCAGGTGCGGTCAATTTCGGGCACCGCGGGCCGCTCGCCCACGTACTTCTGAATCTCAAACGGTGTGGTGCTAAACAACAGGTTATTCTCCAAGAAATGTCCCCATATGCGCGCCTCGTTAAATTGCACATTCTTAAGCTCCTTGCCCGAGTAGCCCAGTAGCAGCGAGTCGGGAGCGCACGGCAGCACCGCGCCCGCAAAGTAGAGGCGCTTGCCCTGGTCCACCATCTGGTCGAGCATGGAGTTGGCCGTGAGCTGGTGCTTGTTGTACTTGTCGGCCACGGACGTAGCCAAGGCGGGCAGCAGGTCGGCCGGGCGGTAGCGCCGCAGCATGTACTGTGGCATATCGGGCCGGTAGCTGGCTTTGGGGCCGGCGTACCAGTCTAGGTTGAGCACCAGTAGGTTATCGTTCACAAAGATGCCCTTGCCCAGCAGCCCGCTGACATTAGTAACGGCCACCGGCGGCGTCTTAAAATCGGGGAAGTAGTAATGCACCCTCCCAAACAGCTCGCCTAAATCCTGCCGTAGCGCCGCCGTATCTGGAAAGGCGGCCGCCGTTTCGCGGCCCAGCTTTTGCAGGCCCGCGTTGCCCGCTAGCTGCGCCAGTGTGCGCGCCACCGTATCGGCTGGCACCTGGCCCGAAAGCAAGAAAGATTGGGCAAAAACCGGATTGGCCCGCATAAACTGCAACCCTTCGGCCGGATTCTTAATCTGGAAAAAAGCCTGTTCTAAGTGCTTGAGGTGCACGGGGGCAACGGGCGCATCAGCGGCAAGGTCGGGGCGGCAGCCACCTTCCTGGCCCTGGCGGCAACCGGCCAGTAGCCCCGTGGCAGCTAGCAGCAGCGCCGATATAGCAAGAGAGTGTTTCAAAAGCAGCGTATTTTTGTGCAAAATTACATGTTTCCAACGCCGCATCCCGTTTCGTAGTGCCAAGCGTTATTTTCCGTTACTTATGAAAAAAATCCTCCTCACTGTTGCGGCGCTCGCCGTGGCTCCCGCCGCCTTCGCCCAGGTCGAAATCGGCCTCAAGGTTTCGCCCTCCATCACCTACCTGCGTACCGATTCGCCTTCGGCTACCTCTTTCCAGAGCGAGAGCAGCAAGTTTAGCTTTGGCGGCGGCATTTTCATGGATTACTTTTTCGGTGAAAACTACGCCTTTAATACCGGCCTGTTTCTGACGGGTAAGGGTGGTACAATTTCATACCTTGAGCGGCCATTGTCTTCTTCCACTTCAGGCACCCGAATCGACCAAAAGATAGCTATCCAGTACTTAGAAATACCAGCTACTATAAAACTCTTTACCAATGAAATAGCCCCCGCTACCCGCGTATATTTTCAAGTTGGGGGCTCAGTAGCTTTTCCCGTTTCGACCCGCATCAACGGCGATAAGTTTTATACTGATTCCTATAATGGCTTTGCCCAAACCGACGCTTCCAAGCACGTTTTTGCCGTCGATGCCAACCTCATCGGCGGTCTCGGCGTCGAGTATCAGCTGGGCAAAAGCACCAAAGTCCTCACCGGCATCAGCTACCACCACGGCCTCATCGACCTCGACCGCTACTTTGAAAAGAACCGTGGCTTCAGCGATGTCAATATCAAAAACAGCGTATTCGCCCTCGACTTAGGCCTCAAATTTTAATCGCAGATTTAGACAGATTGAGCTGATTTCACTGATTCGGACTATTCCTGTCAGCTTTGCATAGCTCAGCTTTAAAACGTAAAAGCCACTCCGCAAGGAGTGGCTTTTACGTTTTAGTAGGTTCCGTTAGAAGTCGTCCGAATCAGCGAAATCTGTCTAAATCTGCGATTTAGTCTAAATCTGCGATTACTTCGCGGTCTTGAGCGCGGGCCATGGCGCCGGCGGCCGAGTGCAGCTCAATTTGCTCGCCGTGTTCGTCCTCGATGCGGAAATCAGTGAGGCCGAGGGCGGTGTCTTTCATCACTTTCACCCACTTATAGTACTTGAGGTACCATTTCATCTGCTTGCTTACCAAGCCTTTAGTGTAGTAAGCGTGCAGGAAGGGGTGCACGTACAGCGTGAGACCGTTCTGGTTCTGATTCACCAGCAAGTCGTCGATGCTGTTGTCAATCTCGTCGGTCACCTGGATGGAAGCCGAAATCTTGCCGGTGCCGCCGCAGGTGGGGCACACCTCGCCGGTGATGATGGTTTCGGCCGGGCGCACCCGCTGCCGGGTTATCTGCATCAGACCAAACTTGGTGAGCGGCAGAATGGTAAACTTGGCCTTATCCTGCTTCATGATGTTGTACACCGCGTCCTCCACCTTCTTACGGCTCTCGGCGGCGCGCATGTCGATGAAGTCAATCACGATGATGCCACCCATGTCGCGCAGGCGCAGCTGGCGCGCTACTTCCTTGGCGGCCAGCAGGTTAATCATGAGGGCCGTAGCCTCCTGGTCGTTTTCCTGGTTGCTTTTCGAGCCCGAGTTCACGTCAATCACGTGCAGCGCCTCGGTGTGCTCTATCACGAGGTAGCCGCCGCCCGGCACGCTCACTGTCTTACCAAACAAAGTCTTGAGTTGCTTCTCAATCCCCAGGTGCTCAAACACCTTGGCTTTGTTACTGTGCAGTTTCACTAGCCCAAGCTTATCGGGGGCAATTTTCTGCACGTACTCCTTCATCTCCTCAAACCGGCCCGGCGTGTCCACCACAATCGAGTCGAACGACTCGTTGAGCATGTCGCGCAGCATGGAAGAGGTGCGGCCCAGCTCGCCCAGCAATTTATCGCGGGGTTGGCCTTTGCGCAGGTTGGTATAGAGCGTTTCCCAGTTTTCAACCATGCTTTGCATGTCGCGGTCCAGCTCGGCCACCTCGTGGCCCTCGGCCACCGTGCGGATAATTACGCCAAAGCCCTCAGGCTTAATGCTGGCAATGAGGCGCTTAAGGCGGTCGCGTTCCGCCTTGCTCACTATTTTCTTCGATACCGAGATGGTATTCGTAAACGGCATTAGCACCAGGTAGCGGCCGGCCATCGAAATATCGGTGCTTACGCGCGGCCCCTTGGTCGAAATCGGCTCTTTTACCACCTGCACGAGCAGGCTCTGGCCTTTTTTGAACACGCTGTCGGCCTTGCCAACTTTTTCGAGGGGCGCTTCCAGCTTGAAGTTTTCCAGGCCAGCGGCCGGGGCCTGGTGCTTCAGCACGCTGCCCACCCACTTATTGAGGGACGGATATTGCTCGCCCAGGTCGCCGTAGTGCAGAAAGGCATCCTTTTCGGAGCCAATATCCACGAAGGCCGCATTGAGGCCCGGCATCACTTTGCGCACCGTACCCAGGAAAATGTCACCCACTGCGTAGTTGGTGTCGTTACGGTCAAAGTGATACTCAATCAGCCGCTTATCCTGGAGCAAAGCAATTCTTTCCCCCTCGGGGGTGGAGTTGATTATTAATTCATTGCTCAACGTAGTAGGTTTAGTTAAAGTAGCCCGCCTGGCCCCGAACACGGGTTGGAATGCCCCGAAACCAGCAAAAGGGAAGCCAGGACCAGAGTGTCCCAGCTTCCCCTCGCGAGCCACGGCTGCTGCCCAAAGTAGGCAGTCCGGCAACACCACGTTAGTCGTCCGCGTGGCGGAGGCTACGTGAGAGATAGGTGGGCAGTAACCGCTTGCGCGGCGCACTGCCCACCCCTTACTCCGCACTAAGTCAGAAGATTACTTCTTCTTGTGACGGTTCTTGCGCAGGCGCTTCTTACGCTTGTGGGTGGCAATCTTATGGCGTTTACGTTTCTTACCGCAGGGCATTGTCGTGGTGAGTTAAAAGGTAGATAGGAAGTATTCCTGGTTTGTTGTTCGTGGTTTGGGGGTGTAAAAGTAACGCCCCGGCGGCCAGTTGCTCGAAAGCAGGGATTAATTTCTGATTTTAGCCAACTCCTCGTCAACCGAAGCGGCCAGGGCCGGGTCGTTGCTGAGGGCCTTGGCTTTTTGGAAGGCCGCCTGAGCTGCTTCGCTCCGCTTGGTGCGGGCCAAAGACACGCCTAAGTAGAACTGCCCTTCCACATTCTTCGGGTTGACCTGCACCAACTGCGAAAAACGCTCGATAGCCTTGTCGTACTGGTTGCTTTGAATGGCCAGAATGCCTAGGTTGTAGAGCACCTTTTCATTCTTAGGGTCCTGCTCCAACACCTCACGCAGCAGGCCAATCCCTTTCACGGGGTCGTCGCTACTCATGTAGGCCATCCCGAGGTTAGTTTTGGCGTCCAGGTTGTTCGGGTTGGCAGCCAGTACCTTATCGTACAGCTCCCGCGCCTGGTCGCCCAGCATCTTCTTGCGCTCGGCCGAAGCTGCAAAACTATAGGCCTGGAAGTAAGCATCAGCGGCCTGTTGCCAGGCCTTTTCGCTGGGCTGCACGGTAGCAATCGTAGTCAGATAGTAACCGGCGCTATCAAACCGCTGCACCGTGGCGTAGCGGGCGGCCAGCGTAGTAGCCACTTGGCGGCGGTTGGCCGACGTACTGGTGTGGTACTGAGCCAGTAGCGTATTCAACTCCTGGCGCTGAGCAGCGGTGGCCTGCGTGTGGGGCGCATTGGCCTCCGGTCCGTGGTCATCACCTTCTTTATGAACGTGACCGTCGGCTACGGTACCGGTTTCGGCTGGTCGTGGGCCTGATGAGGCATCGGCCTTCGAGCCGTTGGTGGCAGCGCCACCCCCGTCGCGGTTGGCCGTGCGTGCCGCATCCTGCGTCAGTTCCGCTTTGCCTTCTTTGGGCTTCACAATGCCTTTGGGCAGGGCATAAAGCCCGCCTGCCAGTGCCAGGGCACCGGCTAGCAGCAACAGTTGGTGCGTACTAGTAGGAGAAGTGGTAGCCATTGGAAAGTGAGTTAAGCTGGTAAGCAAGAGGGTGATAAGGGGAACACGCGGCCGACCTTACGGCTAGCCACGTCCGCCCTTATCACCCCCTTGCTTTTACAAGCAGCAGCTTGTTAACAACTAAGCTTTGGCCTTTTTGGTGCCTTTGGCAGCCTTGGGGGCTTTAGCCGATACATCACCCGTGATTTTCTTGCTGCCCTTAATTTTGGCAACGAAAGTCTTGCTTGGCTTGAAGCTCGGGATGTAGTGCTCGTCGATGATGAGCGACGTGTTTTTCGAGATGTTACGGGCGACTTTACGAGCCCGCTTTTTGTTTACGAACGAGCCGAAGCCACGCACGTAAATGTTATGACCTTCGGTCATCGAATCCTTCACTACTTTGAAGAAGGCTTCAACGGTCGTCAGAACATCGGCTTTCTCAATGCCAGTCTTCTGCGAAATTTCGGAAATTACCTCAGCTTTGGTCACGTTGGTAAGGGGGGTACTAAAAGTGAAAAAAAAATATCAGGCGGATAATCAACCGTTTCCGACGTAAATCCTTGCCCGGTAGGGAGTTCGCCATTCGAAACGGAGCGCAAAGGTACTACTTAATTCTTGTTCGGCCAATGGAAATCTCCAAGTTTCTCCATTAGCCAAAATATTCTGTCTCATTATTTTGCTTAAAAATCCCACCGCTACGGCCCCTTTTTCGGGCCGCTCGTTCCTAACGCAGGCTTTGTTGGCCTGGTATCCGCGCCACCGGCGCGACTTGCCCTGGCGACACACCCGGGACCCGTACGCCATTTGGCTTTCCGAAGTTATTCTGCAACAAACCCGGGTGGCGCAAGGCTTGCCGTATTACCTTGATTTCCTGGGCTCTTACCCCACCGTGCACGACCTGGCCGCTGCCCCCGAGCAGGAGGTGCTGCGCCACTGGCAGGGGCTGGGCTACTACTCCCGGGCCCGCAACATGCACCACACGGCCCAGCAGGTGGTGAGCGAATTCGGCGGCCAATTTCCGGATACCTATGTCGGCCTGCGCCAGCTCAAAGGCGTGGGTCCCTACACGGCGGCGGCCATCGCATCTTTTGCCTTCGACGAGGCCGTGGCGGTGCTCGATGGCAACGTTTTTCGGGTGTTGGCGCGGGTTTTTGGCCTGCATTCCGACATTGCGGCGCCGAGTTCGCGCAAAGAATTCCAGGCGCTGGCCGACCAGCACCTGCCGCCCGCCGAGGCTGCCGAGTTCAACCAGGCCATCATGGAGTTTGGGGCGCTGCAATGCACACCTGCCAAGCCCGACTGCCTTTTTTGCCCTCTGCAAAGCTCCTGCTGGGCGTTTCAGCACGGGCAGGTGGCGCTGCTACCCGTTAAGAGCAAGGCCAAGGCGGCGCGGGTGCGCTTCTTCCACTACCTGGTGCTGCGCCACGGCGAGCAGCTGTACCTGAAAGAGCGCTTGGCCGGCGATATCTGGCAGGGCCTCTATGACTTTGCCCTGGCCGAAACCGATAGCGCCGACCTGCCTGCCGCCGAAGTGCTGCGCCACGTGGAGGCCCTCGGCGGCCAGCCCGACACCAGCCGCGTGGCCGAAGACCGGCCCGCCCCCGCCCTGCGTCACGTACTCAGCCACCAGAAGCTGGAGGCCCGCTTCCACGCAGTGGAGCTAGCCGCGCCGCTAACTGAAACCGCCATGCGTGACACCGGTTTGCGCGCTTATTCGCCAGCCGAAATCGAAGAACTGCCTAAACCCGTGTTAATCAGTAATTATCTGGTTAAAGTGAGCTAAATCATTGTTGAGTAATCAATTGTAATTTATTCGCGCGCAGCTTTCTTCTTGCTGGTATTGCACAGGTTACAATGGGTAAATCCTTGCTAGCGTCAGTGGATTTTATTTGCTAATAAAATTTGCAAAAGCAAAAATTATTTCGTACTTTTAACCCGTCAATGACAGCTGTGGTTGGCTGTCGCATACGCTATAAAGTACAAGATTATGGCCGGAGTAAACAAAGTGATTTTGGTGGGTAACCTGGGGAAAGACCCTGAAGTGCGCCACTTGGAGGGGGGCAATAGCGTGGCCCATTTTACCCTCGCCACCAACGAATATTACAAAGACAAACAAGGTGCCCGCGTGGAACGCACCGAGTGGCACAACATTTCGGCCTGGCGCGGCCTGGCCGAGCTGACCGAGAAGTACCTCAAAAAGGGCAGCCAGGTGTACATCGAAGGCAAGCTGCGCACCCGACAGTACCAGGACAAAGACCAGCAGACGCGCTACATCACCGAGATTATTGCCGAAGAAATTTCGCTGCTGGGCGGCCGGCCCGGTGGCTCGGCTCCCGCCAACGGGGCCACGGCCCAGGCTGCCCCCGATGAGAGCGTGAGCCTGCGTCAGGAGCCCGAACTCGACCAGTTGCCTTTCTAAAAACAAGCCTAGCCAGCGGCCAGTTGCTGCTAAACTTAAAGCCTCGGCACCAAGCCGGGGCTTTTTGGCGTTAGGCCGCAGGGCACCTGTTAACTTTGGGATTCGCCTGGCTTTTGCATTCTATGATTGTTGTTCGTTTTGGGAGGGTAACACTGCTGGCGCTGGGCGCGACCGGGCTGCTGAGCGCCTGCTCGTCGGCCCCCGACTACACGCCTAAGCCCAAGGGCTACAACCGCATCGACCTGCCGCCGCACCGCTACCGGGCGCTGCCGGCCGGGCACCCCTACACGTTTGAGTATTCGCAGCAAGCCAAGGTATTGCGCGACTCATCGTACCTGGCGCAGCCCGACTGGCTGAATGTATATTACCCGCAACTACATGCTAACGTGCAGATTACGTATACCAACGTAGTGCACAACCGCCAGCTCTATAACAAGATGATGGAGGATGCGCGCAAGCTCACCGGCAAGCACCAGATTAAGGCGACCTCGATTGAGGAGAAAATTTTGCGTACACCCAACGGGATGCGGGCTTCCGTGTTTGAGTTGGAAGGCGAGGTGCCCAGCCAGTTTCAGTTCTACACTACTGATAGTACCAAGCATTTCTTTCGGGCGGCACTGTACTTCCGCACCGCTACTGCCAACGACTCGCTGGCCCCGGTGATTGAATACGTGAAGTACGATATGATAAAGATGCTCAACACGTTGAAGTATAAGTAAATAAGCTGTTAGCTCATGGCTATTAGCTGTTAGCTTTTCTCCTAGTGAAAAGCTAACTTGCGGATGGTCTTCCTTAGTGGTTTTATAAAAAGCGCTGACAGCTAATATCCATAAGCTAACAGCTTATTAAATGAGTAATTTCTTTCAAACCAAGCTCGAATATTTGCGCGGCGTGGGCTTGCAGCGAGCGCAGCTGCTGGGCAAGGAGCTGGGTTTATTTACCTACGGCGACCTCATTCAGCGCTACCCGTTTCGCTACCTCGACCGTACGCAGTTTTATAATGTTGTAGACCTGCACGATGACTTGCCTTATGTGCAGGTGAAGGGCATTTTGCGTGGGCGCGAAGTGATAGGGGAGGGGCCCAAGAAGCGCATGGTGGCCAAGGTGGGTGATGCCAGCGGTGAGCTGGAGCTAGTGTGGTTTAAGGGTGTGAATTACCTGGAAAAGGTCGTCAAAAACCACCAGGAATACATCGTATTTGGCAAGCCCACTATGTTCAACGGGCGGCCCCAGATGGCCCACCCCGAACTAGAGGAAGTGAGCGAGCAGAAGCCTGGCCAGAGCTTTTTGCAGCCCGTGTACAATACCAGCGAGAAGCTAAAAAACTACCATCGCGTTGATAGCAAGACTATTATGCGCATGGTGGGCGACCTCCTGAAGATTGCGCTGCCCCAAGTAACCGAAACGCTTTCGCCGGCACTAATCCAAAACTATGCGCTGCTGGATAAGGCCACGGCCTTGCAGCAGGTTCACTTTCCGCAGACGCCCGAGCTGCTGGAAAAGGCGCGGTTCCGACTCAAGTTTGAGGAGCTGTTTTACATTCAGCTTAAGTTGCTGCGCCAAAAAGACCAGCGCAAGGTGGAGCTGGCGGGGCAGATTTTTAATGAGGTGCCGACGTTGGTGCATTTTTACAAGGAAATTATGCCCTTTGACCTCACGGGGGCGCAGAAGCGGGTTATCCACGAGATTTACAAGGACTTTCTGCTGGGCAAGCAGATGAACCGCTTGCTGCAAGGCGACGTGGGCTCGGGCAAAACGATTGTGGCCTTCATTGCCATGCTCATGGCGGCCGACAACGGCGCGCAAAGCTGCCTCATGGCCCCTACTGAAATTTTGGCCGACCAGCACTACCAGGGCCTGAAAGTGTACGCCGACCAGCTGGGCATCAACCTAGGCAAACTCACGGGCAGCACCCGCACAGCCCAGCGGCGCATCTTGCACGAGCAGCTGCGCGAGGGCACCATGCAAATGCTGGTGGGCACCCACGCCCTGCTCGAAGACGTGGTGCAATTTCGTAACCTAGGTTTGACTATAATGGACGAGCAGCACCGCTTTGGGGTGGCGCAACGCTCGAAACTGTGGCAAAAAAATCCCTACGTAATTCCGCACGTGCTCGTGATGACGGCCACGCCCATTCCGCGTACGCTGGCCATGACGCTCTACGGCGACCTCGACGTGAGCGTGATTGACGAGCTGCCCGCCGGCCGCAAACCCATCGTGACGGTGCATCGCTACGATTCCAATCGCCTGAAGGTGTTTCAGTTCATCCGCGACCAGGTGGCGCTGGGCCGGCAGGTATACATTGTGTACCCGCTCATTGAGGAGAGCGAAACGCTGGACTACAAAGACCTCACCGACGGCTACGAGAGCGTGAGTCGCGCCTTTCCCGACCTGCAAATCAGCATTGTGCACGGCCGCATGAAGGCCGAGGAAAAGGACTTCGAAATGGCCCGCTTCGTGAAAAAGGAAACCCAGATAATGGTGGCTACCACCGTTATCGAGGTAGGCGTGAACGTGCCCAATGCCTCCGTAATGGTCATTGAGAGCGCCGAGCGCTTCGGCCTCTCGCAGCTACACCAGCTGCGGGGCCGCGTGGGCCGCGGGGCCGACCAAAGCTATTGTATCCTGATGACGGGCTACAAGCTGAGCAAAGACAGCCGCACCCGCCTCGAAACGATGGTACGGACAAACAACGGCTTCGAAATAGCCGATATTGACCTGAAGCTGCGCGGCCCCGGCGACCTCATGGGCACTCAGCAGAGCGGCGTGTTGGACCTACTCATCGCCGACTTGGCCAAGGATGGCCGCATCCTGAGCGAGAGCCGGGCCGCCGCCCAGACCATTCTGGCCGACGACCCCGAGCTAGCCCGGCCCGAGCACGGCAACATTCGCCGCCACATCGAAAGCCTGCCCCCCACGGCCGTTAACTGGAGCCGCATTAGCTGAGGGCGACCGGTGGTAGTAGTTATTTAGTAACGAACACCACCCGGCCGGGCATAAAAAAAGCGGTTTCTAGTGAAACCGCTTAGCCGTTAAAACCAAGTAACGGAAGTTTGTGCTTGCTCTCGCTGATTAACGGGAGTAAACGTATTCGCTGGCTGCTCCTGCGTGTAGCGCGTCAGCGTCATAGTAGTAGCCGTGCTGGGGGTGAATAGCAGTGGAGAGTTAGCAATGCCTGCTTCCGAAGCTGCTTCGGTCTGGTGCATGTAACGGCCGGCAACGATAAGGGCAAATAAAGAACCGAGTTTGAGCAAAGATTTCATAAGATAAGGGTAGGGGCACGTGCTACCTCAAAAATGGTGCCAGGATGTGTAGTTGATTTAAATAACAGGAAATTAGCGAGTGGGTGGGAAAAGGAGGAGGGTGGAGAGGTGCAGTCTGTGTAGCTAGAGTGCGCCCCTTAAACGAGTGGCGGTGGTAATAGTTGTGCTTTGAATATTAAAGTTAAGTTACCACCGATTATTTGCAAAGTTACGACCGCCGAGTTGCCTGGAAGGGCCGATGAGTGGGGCAAATTGCTCGGTCAGTTGCGCTGGCTTGGCGAGTAGCCGGTACTTTTGGGGTACTGGGTGCTACTGGAGGCCCATTTTCTGACCCTGTTTTTCATGCGATTTTCTTTTGGTTTGGCTGCCTTGGCCCTGAGCGGCTTGTTAGCCACTACCCACCCGGCGCAAGCCCAAAAAACCAAGTCGGCCCCCTTCAGCTACCTGCCCGAGCAGGGCGAAGACCGCTACAACCAGCGCGTGCCCCAAAAAACGCTGGCCCTGGCCGATGGTAGCGGCTTCCTCATTTTGGCCCACCAAAGCGGCAGTGCCTACGCCGTGGAGCGCTACGACGCCGACCTCAAAAAGCAGTGGAGCACCACCCTGCCTGTGGCCCCCGGCGAAACCGTGGAGGCATTTGGCCACAGCGCCGAGCAGGCCTGGGTGGTAGTGCACCGCGCCGATGAAACCGGCCAAAACCTTACTGCACAGGTATTTGGCTTGAGTGGTGGCCAGAAGGGTGCCCCGGTAGTGCTGGTGTCGGCTCCAGCCCGCGACCGTCGCCCCGGTGTGCGCCTCTCGCCCGATGGTAACCGCCTGCTGGCTTTCCGCTACGTCACCCGCGAGGCGCAAGTAGTTACCCTGGAGGGTATGCTTTACGACCAAAAGCTGAGTAAAATTCTGGACCGCAGCTACGATTTTAAGGACCAGGGCGATTTCTTCTCGCCCAACGTGCTGCTGGCCAACGATGGTACGCAGTACGTGACGCTGCTCGGCGATGGCATGAAGAAGCTGACTGTGCGCCGCTACCCCGCCACGCCCGACCGCGTGGGCGTAGCCACGGCCATTCCGGTGCTGGGCGTGCCGGTGGGCGGCACCTTCAGTGGCCAACCCATTACCATCCGCGATGCCAAGTTCAGCCTTCAGCCCGATGGCCAACTCTACGCGGCTGCCCTGTGCGCCAACGACCGCACTGGCCAGCTCAGCGGCCTGAAAGTAGTACGCTTCGACTTTGCCGAAAGCAAGCTGAAGCTAGCCGAAGAACTGCCCTTCGCGCCCGCCTTCCTAGCCGAAATCAGCAAGGCCACCGGTAAAGAAGCTAAAAGCTTGGCTGATATATACTTAGGTGATATGTTGCTGACGGACAGCAAGAACCTGGTAATCATTGCCGAGCGCCACTTTGAAGAAGGCGGCCCCGAGCTGCCCGTGCACGCCCGCGAGCTGTACCTGTTCGGCTACAGCCCGTTCCTGACGCCTACCTGGCACACTATCGTGGCCAAAGACCAGGTGGCCCCGGCTATTGACAGCTACACGGGTATTGGCTACCGCGCCGCCGTGTTTGGTGAAGACGTGCAGTTGATGACGCTGGAAACTATTAACAACAAGTCGGACCTGTACCTGCGCAAAGTGCAGGCCGCAACCGGCGTTATCAGCGAGCCGCAGCGCCTCAAACTCAACGTAGCCAACGACCAGCAACTGGCTTACGTCAAGGACTTTACTACTTGGCTCAATCCTAAAACCATTCTTGGCGTCAGCCGCCCCAGCAAAAAGTCAGCTGCCTTGCAACTCAATACCGTCAAGTTGAAGTAACCTATACAGCAAGAGTGCATTAAGCTAGTTTTTTGCGTAACGCGGTGGACTTGCTCAGAAAAGAAGTAGAAATTAAAGCAAACAGAAAAGGCTACTCGTTCGAGTAGCCTTTTCTGTTTGCCAAATTATCGAACTAATCAGAGAAGAAGCCGCATTAGCGGCGTCAGCTGCATAATTAGCTTAAGCTGTTTAAGAATGCAAACTAGTAGCAGTACTCGTTGGCTTCGATGAGCTTGGCAGCCACGCGGCGGCGCGCGTCTTTCACGTTGAACAAGTCGGGCTTGGTGAAGCGCTTGAGACCCATGCTCATGAGTCGCTGCTCGTCGCCCTCGGTCATGCTGGCGATAGCTTCGCGGCCTGACTTCTCCACTAGGTCGATGGCGTCGGAGAGATACACGCGGGCCATATCGAGCTGCTGAGCCAGGGCTTCTTCGCCTTTGGCGGCGATTTCCTTCTCCACGCGCAGTACCACACTTTCGGCGGTGTATGTTTTGATGGCCATGTCGGCGATGTTCATCAGCACCTCTTGCTCCTTGGCGAGCGAGTTCATGTATTTCTGCACAGCCACGCCGGCTACCATCAGGATGGCCTTCTTCATGTTGGCGATGGCTTTCTTCTCAGCCGCGAAGGCCGAGTCGTCGCTCTCGCCCATGCTCGGGATGCTCAGCAGCTCCTGCTGCACGGCCTGAGCCGGGCCCATAAGGTCGATTTCGCCCTTCATGCCCTTCTTCAGAATCATGTCGACGGCCAGCATCCGGTTGATTTCGTTGGTACCCTCGAAAATGCGGTTGATGCGCGAGTCGCGGTAGTTGCGGTCCATCGGGTAGTCCGACGAGAAGCCGTAGCCGCCGTAAATCTGCACGCCCTCATCGGTCACGTAGTCAAGCACTTCTGAGCCTTCTACTTTCAGAATAGCGCACTCTACGGCAAACTCGCGGGCCGCGCCCAGCAACGCTTCGTTGGTGCCCAGGCCGCTGGCCAGCAGCTCCTGCTCCTTGCGGTAGATGTCCTCACCAGCCCGGTAGATGGCCGATTCTACGGCGTACATCCGAATGGCCTGCTGCGCCAGTTTGTAGCGAATCGCGCCAAACTTGCTGATGGGCAGCTTAAACTGCACGCGCTCGTTGGCATATTTCACGCTCTGCGTAGCCGTGGCCTTGGCACCGCCCAGGCAAGCTGCCGCCAGCTTAATGCGGCCGATATTCAGCACGTTGAAGGCAATGAGGTGGCCTTTGCCAATCTCGCCCAGCACGTTTTCCTTGGGTACCTGCGCATCACTCAAAAATACCTGGCGCGTCGATGAGCCGCGAATACCCATCTTGTGCTCCTCGTTGCCGAGGCTCAGGCCGGGGGTATCCTTGTCCACGATAAAGCCCGTGAACTGCTCGCCGTCAATCTTGGCAAACACGATAAACACGTCGGCAAAGCCAGCGTTGGTAATCCACATTTTCTGGCCGTTCAGCACGTAGTGCGTGCCCTCGGCATTCAGCACAGCCTTGGTCTTCGCGCCCAGCGCGTCTGACCCCGAGCCAGGCTCAGTGAGGCAGTACGCGCCCATTAGGGTGCCGTCGGTGAGGCCGGGGATGTATTTCTGCTTCTGCGCATCGGTGCCGAAGTACAGAATCGGCAGCAAGGCAATGCCCGTGTGCGCCGCGAAAGCCACCGGAAACGAGTTGCCGCCGCCCACGCCTTCCGTCACGCGCAGGGCGGTTGGAAAGTCCATGTCGAGGCCGCCAAACTGCTCCGGTACGCTTACCCCAAACAGGCCCAACTGGCCGGCCTTTTCCATCAGGCCGCGCATGAGGCCATCCTCGTGGTTGTCGAGGCGCTCAAGCAGTGGGTGTACCTCGGCGGCTAGGAAGTCCACGCAGGTCTGGTACATCATGTTCTGCTCCTCCGTGAAGTCGGCGGGCGTGAAAACGTCTTGAGCCTCAGTGGGCTTGATGATGAATTCGCCGCCTTTCACGACGGCTTTGTTCGATACTTCCATGATGGTAAATAGGTAAGGTGGGAGTGTAAACTGTTAGGCTTGCCGCGTAATTGGGGAACAACAAGATGCCCGAATTAGTGTTGCAAGATAAGTAAAAAATGTTAGGCGTGCCGACTATTTAATCGAAAGAAAACCCCGGAATAATTCGGGTAGTCAGTCACCGTCTTATAAATAGCCTAAACCTTTATCCTCAATGCTTATTACCTCAGGTAATGCTTGTAAGTACTTGGAAAAGCTTTGCCGCTGTTCCTCAGTCGGAGCTTTGTAACGTCGACTGCCATCAAGTATGAATGAACAGCCACTAACATCACAAGCTCGAAAAACAGAAAATCCTTGTAGATTGGCAAGCGTTGAAAACCGTTCTTTTATTTCATCAACTTGGTCTTCGCTCAAGCCACTATGAAATTTGCAGCGAATCCACCATTGGGGCGTTTCAAACTCTTTAAGCCGCAGCTTCTTGCGCAATCGTTTTTTCATACTGGAAGCAAATAAGCTATTTCGTCATGCTGAACGCAGTGAAGTATCTCGCTCGCTTCGTTGAATTGTGCGGGTGAAGCGAACGAGATACTTCATTGCGTTCAGCATGACGAAATAGGTAGGTAATGCCTACTTCAGCAACTCATATATCCCCGCCACGCCCTGGCCGCCGCCTACGCAGGCGGTAACGATGCCGTATTTCTGGCCCCGGTCGCGCAGCTCGTCGAAGAGTTGGATGCTCAGCTTGGCACCCGAGCAGCCGAGCGGGTGGCCCAGCGCGATGGCACCGCCGTTCACGTTTAGCTTCTCGGTGTTGATGCCCAGCTCGCGCACCACGGCCAGCGACTGCGAAGCGAAGGCTTCGTTCAGTTCAAACAGGTCAATGTCTTCCAGCTTCATGCCGGCTTGGCGCAGGGCTTTCGGCACGGCGGCAATCGGGCCCATGCCCATGATGCGTGGGTCCACACCCTCGGTGGCGTAGGTGACCATGCGAGCAATGGGCTCCAGGTTTAGCTCTTTCACCATGCGCTCGCTCATCACCAGCACGAAGGCCGCACCGTCGGAGGTTTGCGACGAGTTGCCGGCCGTTACGCTGCCGTTGGCGGCGAACACGGGGCGCAGCTTGGCTAGGGCTTCGATAGAGGTATCGGCACGGGGGCCTTCGTCGGTATCGACCACGTAGGAGCGGTTTTTCTTCTTGCCGGTGGCCTGGTCGAGGTAGGTTTCCTCCACCGTGATAGGCACGATGCTCTTGGCAAACTTGCCTTCCTTGATGGCCTTCATGGCCTTCTGGTGCGAGTTGTAGGCAAACTCGTCCTGGTCCTGGCGGCTGATTTTGTAGTCGTTGGCCACGGCTTCGGCGGTGAGGCCCATGCCCATGTAGTAGTCAGGGTGCTCGTTGGCGAGCTTGTAGTTGGGCACGGTTTTCCAGCCTACAGTGGGCACCATGCTCATGCTCTCGGTGCCGCCCGCGATGATGCACTCGGCCATGCCGGCCGTGATTTTGCCCACCGCCATCGCAATGGTTTCCACGCCCGAGCCGCAGTAGCGGTTCACAATGAGGCCCGGCACGTTGATGGGCAGTGCAAGCAGCGAGATGAGGCGGCCCATTTGCAGGCCCTGCTCGGCCTCGGGCACGGCGTTGCCCACAATCACGTCATCGACGCGGCTGGGGTCCAGGGCGGGCACCGACTTCACGAGGTGCTTGATAACCTCGGCCGCCAAGTCGTCGGGGCGGGTGAAACGGAAGACGCCACGCGGCGCTTTGCCAACGGCCGTGCGAAAGCCGGCCACGATATATGCGGTATTAGCCATGATACTAGGGTGGGGTAGGGGGGCGCGCGAAGTTTCGCGAAGGAAAAAAAGCGAAGTTTAGTAAAGCCGCGCTAACGACTCGTCCGGGGCGGCTTTGCCAAACTTCGCTTTTTTCTTCGCGAAACTTCGCGCTAAAAATTAGTTACGCAGCGGCTTGCCAGTAGTGAGAATGCTTTGAATCCGCTCCAAAGTCTTGCGTTCGCCGCAGAGGCTCAGGAACGCCTCGCGCTCCAAATCCAGTAGGTACTGCTCCGAAACTTCGGTGGGCGAACTCAAATCTCCGCCGCACATCACGTAGGCCAACTTATTAGCAATCAGCTCATCGTGTTTCGAGATGTAGTTGCCCTGCTGCATGGCGTACACACCGGTGCGGAACATGGCAATGGCCCCCTTGCCGTGCACCTTGATGTTGGTTTTCTGGTTGGGCTGCGAGTAGCCGGCGTCGGCTAGCTCAATGGCCGCGGCCTTGGCCTGGGCGATTACCCGGTTGGGGTTGACCACTATTTCGTCGCCCCGGCGCAGGAAGCCCAGGTCGAACGCCTCGGCCGCCGAAGTCGAAACCTTGGCCGTGCTGATGGTCATGTAGGTGTTGCGCAGCAGGTTGAATTCCGGCTCCCCATCCTCGTACTTGAGGGCGGTGCGCAGGGTCATTTCCTTGGTGCCGCCGCCGCCGGGTATCAAACCCACGCCGAACTCCACGAGGCCGATGTACGATTCGGCCGACGCTACTACCTTGTCGCAGTGCAGGTTGAGCTCGCAGCCACCGCCCAGCGTGAGGCCGTGCGGGGTGCCCACCACCGGAATGCTGCTGTAGCGCATCCGCATCATAGCCTGCTGAAACTGCTGAATCATCAGGTTCAACTCGTCAAACTCCTGCTCCAGCGCCTGCATGTACACGAGGCCCAAATTGGCACCGGCCGAGAAGTTCGGCGCATCGTTGCCCACCACGAGGCCGCGATAGCCGGCTTCGGCCATCTCCACGCCTTTCAGCAAGCCCTGGATAACGTCGGTGCCCAGCGAGTTCATCTTGGAATGGAACTCCACGTTCAGGATGCCATCGCCCAAGTCAATAACCGAAGCGCCGGCATTCTTCCACAGCACCTTGCCGCTGGCCCGCAGGTTGTCGAGAATAATAAAATTCTCCACGCCCGCTACCGGCTGGTACTGCTTGCTTTCCTTGTCGTAAAACTCGCGCTTGCCGGCAGTGCTCACCTTGTAAAAGGTCTGATTGCCAGCGGCTAGCATTTCCTCCACCCACGGGGCTACCGTGCGCCCAGCGGCCTTGGCCAAGTCGATGCCGGCCTGCACGCCCAGCGCGTCCCAGGTTTCAAACGGCCCTAGCTCCCAGCCGAAGCCGGCGCGCAGCGCATCGTCAATCTTATGCAGCTGGTCGGCGATTTCGGGGATGCGGTTGCTCACGTAGGCGAAGAGGCTGCCGAAGCTCAGGCGGTAAAACTCGCCGGCCTTGTCCTTGCCGCTTACCAGCACTTTGAAGCGGTCGGCTAGCTTATCAATGCTCTTGGTCAGCTCTAGCGTGGCAAACTTCACCTTCTGCGAAGGCTTGTATTCCAGGGTATTGAGGTCTAGCGCGTGGATTTCCGACTTGCCACCTTCACCCTTTACTTTCTTGTAGAAGCCCTGACCGGTCTTGTCGCCCAGCCACTTGCTTTCGCCCATCTGCTTCACGAAATCGGGCAGCACGAACACGTCCTTGGCCTCGTCGTCGGGCAGGCCCTGGGCCAGGCCGTTGGCCACGTTGATGGTCGTATCCAGACCTACCACGTCGGAAGTGCGCAACGTGGCCGACTTGGCGTGGCCGATAACCGGGCCGGTGAGCTTGTCGGTTTCCTCCACCGTCAGGCCTAGCTTCTGCATGGTCTGCATGGCGTCGAGCAGGGCAAATACGCCCACGCGGTTGGCAATGAAGCCGGGCGTGTCCTTGGCCAAAACCACCGTTTTGCCCAGGTACAGGTCGCCGTAATGCAGTAGAAAATCAAGCACTTCCGGCTTGGTGTCGGGCGTCGGAATAATCTCCAACAGCTTCAGGTAGCGCGGCGGGTTGAAGAAGTGCGTGCCCGCAAAGTTCTCCTTGAAATCCTGCGAGCGGCCTTCGGCCAGCAGGTGAATCGGGATGCCCGAAGTGTTGCTCGTAATCAGCGTGCCCTTCTTGCGAAACTGCTCTACGCGCTCGTAGAGGCCCTTTTTGATGTCGAGCCGCTCTACCACGACTTCAATCACCCAGTCGCAGGATGCGATTTCCTTGAGATTGTCATCGAAGTTGCCGGTCTTGATGCGGCTGGCCTCGCTCTTGCGATACAAAGGCGACGGATTAGCCACCACGGCGGCCTGCAACGCGCTGTTTACGATGCGGTTGCGCACGGCGGGCGCATCCGGCTTCAAGCCTTTTTTCTCCTCATCGGCCGTCAATTCCTTGGGCGCGATGTCGAGCAGCAGCACCGGCACGCCGATGTTGGCGAAGTGGCAGGCAATGCGCGAACCCATCACGCCCGAGCCCAGCACGGCAACTTTCTTGATTATGCGTTTCATACGTTATTCTGTCATCCTGAGCACAGCGGAGGACCTTATCACGCTCGCTCCGCTTGGGTTGGGTGGGAAATAATAGCTAGCGAAGGCAGTCGTGATAAGATGCTTCCTTCGTCAGCATGACAAACGATTTTATTATGCCGCCGTTTCCTTGCGTAGTGGCTTCAATTCAAAGTCATCAAAAAGCGTTTTGCCCTCAATCATGCCCGTAATCTGGCTGGCCACTTTAAAGAAAACGTCTAGCTGGCTCTGCGGTATTTTATCGCGCACTTTCAGGTTGAAGTGCCGCACCGTCTGGCGCGAAACCTCCTTCTTTTCCAGCCCCAGTTCGGTGAGAAAAATGCGTACCGAGCGCTTGTCCTGGGTATCGGCCTGCTTGTAAATGAGCCCCTTCTCCTCCATGCTACGCAAAATGCGCGTGAGCGAGCGGGTTTCGAGGCCCAGCAAGGGCGCAATTTTCGTGGCCGGCGTGCCCAGCTCCTGGTCGATATTTAGCAGCACGAAGCCGATGCTCGTAGTGATGTCGTAGCGGGTGGCCTGCGTGTTGTACATGCGCGAAATGGCATGCCAGGCTACTTTAATGTTGTAATCGACGGTTTCTTCGGGTTTCATATCGCAGCGAAAGTGCGGTAAACATACGAAGAAATTTGTTAGGCTTGCATACTACTTAGCTAGTCAAAAAGTGGCTGTCACGCTGAACGCAGGGAAGCATCTCGCGTGGTGCACTAATTCTCAACGTTCGAGATTAATGCACCACGCGAGATGCTTTCCTGCGTTCAGCGTGACGAGTTAAAAGGTGCTCAATGCGCCTTGCGCTCGTGGGGCTCCTTGTCGGCCCGCTCGTAGAGCTCATCGATGGCCGGCTGGTTTTTCTCCGTTATCACCTTGCGCTTCACTTTCATGGTGGGGGTCATTTCGCCGCTTTCCACCGTCCAGTGCTCGGGCAGCAGGATGATTTTCTTGACTTGCTCCCACTGCGCGAAGCTTTGGTTGTACTTGCTCATTAGGTCGTGGTAGAGCTTTACCACTTTCTCGTCCTTCACCAAATCCTGGGGTGAGGTGGCGGTTACGCCGTTTTTGGCGGCCCACTTCTTGAGCTCGTCAAAGGCCGGAATGACGAGCGCGGCCGCAAACTTGCGGTCGGCTCCTACTACCATCAGCTGCTCTACCAGCGGGTCTTCTTTTACCTTATTCTCAATGACTTGCGGGGCAATGTACTTGCCGCCGCTGGTTTTGAACATTTCCTTTTTGCGGTCGGTAATCTTCAGGAATTTGCCATTGATAAACTCGCCGATGTCGCCGGTGTGAAACCAGCCGTCGGCGTCAATCTCCTTGGCCGTGAGCTCGGGCTGGTTGTAGTAGCCCTTCATCACGGAGGCCGACTTGGTCAGAATCTCGCCATCCTCAGCAATCTTCACCTCCATGTTTCGGATTAGCGGCCCCACGGTGCCAATCATGTTATTATCTGGCTCGTAGCCGTTTACGGCAATTACGGGCGAGGTTTCGGTGAGGCCGTAGCCCTCCATCACCCGAATCTGAGCCGCCCAGAACACCCGCGCCAGGCGCGGCTGCAAGGCTCCGCCACCGCTCACGATGCAGCGCAAACGGCCGCCCAGCGCCTCGCGCCACTTGTTGAATATGAGCTTGTTGGCCAGCGCCAATTCGGTGTTGTACACGAAGCCCTGATTTTTTTGCGGGTCAAACTTTAGCCCCAAATCCAGGGCCCAGAAGAAAAGCTTGTGCTTGATGCCCGTTTGCTCGTGGCCCTTGGCCACAATCTTATCATAGATTTTTTCGAGCAGGCGTGGCACGGTGGTAAAAATGCTGGGCTGCACCTCACGCAGGTTGTCGGCGATGGTTTCCATGCTCTCAGCGTAGTAGATGCTCACGCTGTTAATCATGTACAAATACGTTACCATGCGCTCGAATATGTGGCACAACGGCAAGAAGCTCAGGGCCTTATCATCGTTGCTGACGGGCACGAACGGCTGCGAGTTGCGGCAGTTGCTGAGCAGGTTGTCGTGGCTGAGCATTACGCCCTTAGGCTTGCCGGTGGTGCCGCTGGTGTAGATGAGCGTGAGCAGGTCGTCGGGCTGCACGGCGGCTTTGAGGGGCTCCAGGTCGGCGGGGTTGCCCTGGCGGCCCAGGTCCAGCAGCTCGCTGAAATGGCGGGCCCCGACGCACTTATCAAACGTGAACACGTTGTCGGCCGGAATGTCGAGGTCCTTGGTGGCTTCCTGCACTTTCTCCAGCAGCGACTGGTCGGACACGAACACGGCCCGCACGCCGGCATCGGTGAAAATGTGCTTGTAGTCCTCAACCGTAATGCTGGGGTACATGGGCACGCTAACGCCGCCAATTTGGGCAATGCCAAAGTCGGCGAGCAGCCACTCGGGCCGGTTCAGGCTGATAATGGCTACTTTATCGTCCTTTTTCAGCCCCAGCTTGAGCAGGCCCAGGCTCACCAGATTAGCTTGGTCTTGCACTTGCTGGCTGCTCAAGGGCACGTATTGGCCGTTGATTTTGCCCGCGAGCGCATCGGGTTTGGGGAATTTTTCGAGTTGGTTGGCTAGAATATCGAAAGAGCGGCGAACGTCCATAAGGCGGGGCAAAGTGCGGGCGGCGTGGGAATGAAGAGCTAAAGAAACAGGATTTTCGGCGAAATCTAGCTGCTAGCTCACAATGCGTACGGCGGAAAGACCAACCTGGACCGGTCGGGGCGTAAATTTGGCCGCGCCCCGCCGCGCTTGCTGATGAACCTGGCCCTCTTTTTTGACCCGCTGCCCGACGAGCTGACTGCCCCTGCCGCTGCGCCTACTACCGTGGCGGCCTACGTCACGCGCTTTGCCGAAAATTTCCCCGACTGGCGCACGGCCGACTTGGCCCTCATTGGCCTCAACGAGTGGCGCGGCACGGCCGCCGGCGCGCCCAGCGCGCACGGGGCCAACGCCGTGCGCGAGCGCTTCTACCAATTGCAGCGCGGCAACGGCCCCCTGCGCCTCGTGGACCTCGGAAACCTGCGCCCCGGCCTCAGCCTGGAAGACACCTACCAGCGCCTGCGCGAAATAGTAGCTGCCCTGCTGGAAGCCAACACGATACCGCTGCTGCTGGGCGGTGGCCACGACCTCGACTACGGCCAGTTTCTGGCCTACGAGCCGCAGCACGACGCGGTGCCCGCCATCAACTTCGCCGTTATCGATTCGCGGCCCGACATGGCGATGCCCGGCGCTTATGCCGCGCCCGAAGACAGCCACCTGCGCCGCCTGCTGATGCACACGCCCAACTTTGTGTTTAGCTGCGCGCACCTGGCCCACCAGCAATATCTTACGCCGCCCGACGTGCTCACGGCCTTCGAGAAGCTGCACTTCGAAACCATGAGCGTGGGCGAACTGCGCACCGACCGCCGCCTGGCCGAGCCGGTGCTGCGCCAGGCCAACTTCCTGAGCGTGGACATTGCCGCCATTCGCTGGCAGGATGCGCCTGGCTATTACCCCGCCAGCCCCTTTGGCCTGAGTAACGAGGATGCCGCCCAAATGTGCTGGTATGCGGGTCATAATGAGCAGCTTACCTCCATCGGCCTCTATGGCTACCGGCCCGACCACGACCCCCACGGGCTGGCCGCCGGCACATTGGCCACCATGCTCTGGTACTTTATTGAGGGCTACTACCACCGCCGCCCCGAAACGGGCTTCGGTACCTACCGCTTCCTCACCTACACGCTGGTGCTGCCCGGCAACGCCAGCACCGCGCCCAGCGAACTGGTGTTCTACAAGTCGCGCCGCGCCGACACCGACAAGTGGTGGATGGAGGTCGAGAGCCTGGCCGACCAGGCCATCAAGCGCATTGTGCCCTGCACTCACCAAGATTATCTGCACGCTGCTCAGGGCGACCTCCCCCAGCGCTGGATTCGCACGCAGGCTTTACTTGGATAATTTTTAGGTAAGCGAAGTGGCTGATAACGAAGAAATTAAAATTTACACCAGAAGCCAGCTGGCCTTGCGCAACGGCCAGGACCGCGACGAAATCTGGGTGGCCTACCAGGGTAATATCTACGACGTGACGCGCTCGCGCCTCTGGCAGCGCGGCAACCACTACGAGCACTGGGCCGGCCAGGACCTCACCCGTGAGCTGGATGAAGATTCCCCGCACCTGGCCACGGTATTTGATAAATTTCAGATAATCGGCCGGTTACCCACGTAGGGTAAGCTTTAGCTTGCCTCCGCTAGGCAGGTATCCCTTCCTTTTTCATCTATCAAGCGGCAAGCTAAAGCTTACCCTACACTGCATGACTACCGAAACGCCCTCCTCCTTCCAAAACCTCGAAACCCTGCCCACGGCCGTCTTGCTGGCCGGCTTGAACCAGCTCGACCAAACCGTGCCCCTGGCCGTGCAAAAAGCCCTGCCGCAGGTGGAGGCGCTGGTGGAAGCCATTGTGGCGCGACTGGGGGCGGGCGGGCGGCTCTTCTACATTGGGGCGGGCACCAGCGGGCGGCTGGGCGTGGTGGATGCCTCCGAGTGCCCGCCCACGTTTGGGGTGCCGGCCGGCATGGTGGTGGGCATCATTGCGGGCGGCGACGGGGCCATTCGGCAGGCCGTGGAAGGGGCAGAGGATAATGCTACCCAGGCGTGGGCTGATTTACAGCCGTTTAACGTGACGGCGCAGGATGTGCTGGTGGGCATTGCGGCTTCGGGGCGCACGCCCTACGTGATTGGCGGCCTGCAAGCGGCGCGGGCCGCCGGGCTGGCCACTGGCTGCGTGGTATGCAATGCGGGCTCGGCCGTGGCAGCGGCCTGCGAGTTTCCGGTGGAAGTTGTCACGGGCCCCGAGTTTATCACGGGCAGCACGCGCCTCAAGGCGGGCACCGCCCAGAAGCTGGTGCTCAATATGTTGACCACAGCAACCTTCATCCGCCTGGGCCGGGTGCGCGGCAACAAAATGGTGGATATGCAACTCAGCAACGACAAGCTTGTGGAGCGCGGCCAGCTCATGCTGATGGACGAGCTGGGCATTGCCCAGCCCCAGGCTGCCGAGTTGCTACGCCAGCACGGCTCGGTGCGGGCCGCCATGGCGGCCTACGCCCAGCAAGCGGGAACTGGTAGTGAGAATTAGCGCCTGAAAATCAAGTGCTAAACAAAAGAAGACGCCGCCCGCCCGAACGATTCGGGCGAGGCGGCGTTTTTGCAGTGGGTCCGCCCTAGCGGGTCCCGTTGCTATGCATACCATTGAGCCCCACTACAGCTGGATTGACCAGTACTCCGCGGCCGACGACCCGCGCTCGCCGCTCTTCGGCACCGAGTACAGCCTGGATACGTTCTCCAATACTATCTACGGTTATTATATTCATCCTCAATGGGATAGCCTGGAGTCAGATACCCTATTTATAAAAATTCTCTGGGCTGATTACGACGAAGGCATCGCCATTCTGGAATTTATCGGTGAGTGGAACGACGCTATCGAAAACGACATCATGAACCTGAAGCGCAACATCCTGGATGTGCTGCTGCACGAAGGCGTCAAGCGGTTCATTCTCATTGGTGAAAATGTGTTCAATTTCCACGGCTCCGACGACAGCTACTACGAGGAATGGTTTGAGGAAGTGGAGGATGGCTGGATTGCCGGCATCAACTTCCAGGACCACGTGCGCCGCGAAATGAGCCAGTATAACCTCGACAACTACATCAATTTCGGTGGCGAGCTCGACGACCTGCCCTGGCGCACCTACGAGCCGCGCCGGCTCGTGGAGGAGATAGGCGGGCTGTTGCAGCGCCGCCTGGGCTGAGCCAGGTAACGACGTAAAAAAGGGAAGCTGGCCAACGCCAGCTTCCCTTTTCTGGGCTTGAACCGAGTAGAAAACTACTTAGTTTTTCTTGCTTTTACGCTCTTTCTTGGTAGCGACATCGCCGTCTTCTTTCTCAGCGCCAGCAGCATCAGTTACAATGCGGCGCTGTTCGGCCACGCTGCCTTTGTACACTTCGGGGCCGTTTTGCTTGCGGGCTTTCTTCATTTTTCTCATTTCCGACTTGCTCATCGGCTCCTGGGTAGGGGTCGTCTGGCTGATGACTACCGGGGTAGCAACGGAAACGGGGGCAGCCTGAGCGGCCGAGGCACCGGCGAGCAGTGCAATAAAAAGGATGTTTTTCATGGTGTTAAAAATGAGTGCGAAGTGTGTGAGACAATTTTCGGTCCTAATATCGTTAACCTCAGCCTTAAAGTTTTGCTTAGCACTCATTTTTTTGCACTATACGCCTTTCTGGGGGCGCAGAGCCACATTATTATTTCGTAATGGCTGCCAAGTGGACTACTTCTTAAGAAGTAGCCGGGCACAAAAAAAGCGCTGCCCAAGAGGCAGCGCTTTCAGTAGGAACCATTGGCTGGGGCATAGTGAAACTAACCGCAACGAGTGGCCCAGTAGTAATTACTTAGGGTCTTTTGCGTCAGCAGCGTCGCCGATAGCTTCGCCCTTTTTGTCGGCCGAGTCACGAACGGCGTCAGCCTTGTTCTCCATGGCATCAGCTTTGGCTTCGCCAGCTTCTTTTACGGCAGTGCCTTGGGCTTCAGTAGCATCCTCTTTTTTGCTGTCGCACGAAGCGAGCGAGAGGGACATGGCGGCTACGGCGAGGAACAGTACTTTTTTCATGGTGAAGGAGGAAATGGTTTTTTAGAGTTTCCGGTGTTAATACTACCCTGAGTGGGAGGTAACCCGGTATTCACCAAAAATTTATTTTTTGCGGAATGCCAGTCCAATTGGCACACCCTTGAAGTCGAAGTGCTCGCGCATCCGGTTTTCCAAGTAGCGGGCGTACGACTCGGGGATGTACTGCGGCAGGTTGCAGAAGAACGCAAACACGGGGTTGTGTGTGGGCAGCTGCGTGGCGTACTTGATGCGCACCATCTTGCCCTTCTGGATGGGCGGCGGATACTTCTCAATTTCCTTGAGCATCACGTCGTTGAGCTGCGAAGTCGGAATTTTCTTCCGCTTGTTGCCGTACACTTCCATGATAACTTCCAGGGCCTTGTGCACGCGCTGCTTATTGAGCACCGAGATGAAGAGCACCGGCGGGTAGGCAATCGGCGCGATTTTCTCCATGATTTTGGCTTCAAAATCGCGGGCGGTGTTCGTCTCTTTGCCCTCGATTAAGTCCCACTTATTCACCAGGATAACGATGCCCTTGCGGTTGCGGTCGGCCAAGCCAATGATGCTCACGTCCTGGGCTTCGATGCTGCGGCTGGCGTCGAGGATAATCACGCACACGTCGGCGGCCTCCATGGCGCGCAGCGTGCGCATGTTGGAGTAGAACTCCACGTCTTCGTTCACGCGGGCCTTGCGGCGCAGGCCGGCCGTGTCAACCAGCATAAACTCGTGGCCGAAGGCGCTGTACTTAGCTTCGATGGAGTCGCGGGTAGTGCCGGCAATATCGGTAACGATGGTGCGCTCTTCGCCTAGCAACAGGTTGACAAACGACGACTTACCCACGTTGGGGCGGCCCAGAATAGCGATGCGCGGCAGGCCGGCATTGGGCTCCTCTTCGCCTACTTCGTCGAAGTGGCTTACCACGGCATCCAGCAATTCGCCGGTGCCCGAGCCATTGGCCGAGCTAATGGCGAATACTTCGGTGTCGCCGAGGCCGAGGGCGTAGAACTCGCCCGAGCCTTGGGCGCGCAGGTTGGTATCGGCCTTGTTGGCCACCAGGTAGATGGGCTTTTTGCCGATGTAGCGGCGCAGCACCTCCGCAAATTCTTCGTCGAGGCCTTGCAGGCCAGAATCGGCGTCCACCATGAAGAGAATCACGTCGGACTCGTCGATGGCCAGCTTGACCTGACGGTTAATTTCGCTCTCGAAAATATCCTCCGAGTTGTGCACGTAGCCACCCGTGTCAATCACGGTGAAGTTGTGGCCAATCCAGTCGCCGTAGCCGTAGTGGCGGTCGCGGGTTACCCCGCTTTGGTTGTCCATGATGGCTTGGCGGCGGCCCACCAGGCGGTTGAACAGGGTGGACTTGCCCACGTTGGGGCGGCCCACTATTGCAATGGTATTCATGTAGTTGGCTCCAGCCACCGGCCCGACCTTGGCGCGGCAGTACCCGGAGTAGTTAGGGTTAAAATGGTCGGTGTGTCAGGCTGCTTACGCAGCTTATTTTGATGCTCTCTTCTTGAGCGTTACTTCAATAATGCCCCAGGAGCCGCTTAAGCCATAGATAGCCGTGTTTGCTTCGCTTTTATTCAGCGTAACGGAAGCTACTTGGCTAAGCGTGTAGCGGTTTAGGCTGTCAAGCGGTGCAGGAGAGCCATTGAATACCAAAGGCAGCGGAAAGCTGGCAAGGGCACTGGTGCTACGGGGCGGCAGCGGTTGGCTAATACTCGGCTTAACCACTTTTTGCATGGTTTCTACTAACTGCCGCAGGTCGCCGGCGGGTGGCGTAGTCTGGGCTTTTACAGCGTAAGGCAAGCCAAGCGTCAGCGATATAAGGAGTATCTTTTTCATTAGTTCATAAATGGAAGAGCCAGAAACCAGTAGATGCTCACTGCTGCCTAATTCCATAAACTACTACTGGTAGCCGAAGCGGCTCAACGCCTTGCTATCGGTGCGCCAGTTCTCGTTCACTTTCACGAACAATTCCAGGAACACTTTTTTCTGGAAAAACTTCTCCATCTCCTCGCGGGCCCAGGTGCCGACCTTCTTCAGAGCCTCGCCTTTGGCCCCGATGATGATGCCTTTTTGGCTGTTGCGCTCCACGTAGATGACGGCCCGAATGCGGATGATGTCGTCGTCTTCCTTGAACTCCTCAATCTCAACTTCGGAGCTGTAGGGCACCTCTTTTTTGTAGAGCTTGAAGATTTTTTCGCGCACCATTTCGGCGGCAAAAAAGCGCTCGGGCTTGTCGGTGAGCTCGTCTTTGGGGTAGTAGGGCGGGTGAATGGGCAGGCTGTCGAGGGCCAACTGCAACACCTTTTCGGTGCCGAAGGCATTGAGCGCCGAGATGGGCAGCACGTCGGTAGCGTTGGGCAGCTGCTCTTTCCAGTAGGCGAGCTTGGCTTCCACTTCGGCCTGGTCGGCCTGGTCTATCTTGTTGACTAAGATGTAGATGGGCGTGCCTTCGGTTTTGCGCAGGCGCTCGACTACGGGCTCTTCGTCGTGCTTTTCGTAGATGTCGGTGACGAACAATATCACGTCGGCATCTTCCAGGGACGAGTATACGAAAGCCATCATGGCGTTGTGCAGCTCGTATTTGGGTTGGATGATGCCAGGCGTATCGGAGTAGACGAGCTGGAAATCTTCGCCGTTGAGGATGCCCAGAATGCGGTGGCGCGTGGTCTGGGCCTTGCTCGTGACGATGCTCAGGCGCTCGCCTACTAAGGCGTTCATCAGCGTGGACTTGCCGACGTTGGGCTTGCCGATGATGCTGACGAAGCCGGCACGGTGGGGCTTAGGTTCGGGGTTCACAGGAGATAATTTTAAAGGATAGTTTTGAAAATCAGCCTGCAAAGGTACGCCGCGAACAAGCTGTTAGCTATTGGTTATTAACTGTTAGCTTTTTTTGCAGTCGAATCAAAGCTTAAACCCTGCCTTTTTGGTTAAAGTGGGAGTTACTACAAAACCGGCCGCTGGCCGCTGGCTATCGGCTTCCCAAAAAGCTAACAGCTAGCAGCTAAAGGCTAACAGCTATAAAAAAAATGCCTACCCCCACCCGCCGCATTGGCCTGCTCCTAGTCAACCTGGGCACGCCCGACTCGCCCCAAACCAGCGACGTGCGCCGCTACCTCAACGAATTTCTCACCGATGGGCGCGTGGTCGATATGCCGGCCGCCGTGCGCTACCCGCTGTTTCGGGGGCTGGTGGTGCCGCTACGGGCCCCGAAGTCAGCCAAAATCTACCAGGAATTGTGGGACGCCGAGCGCGGCTCGCCACTGCTTTTTCACGGCCTCGACTTGAAGGCGGCGGTGCAAACGGCGCTGGGCGACGAGTACGTGGTGGCCTTCGGGATGCGCTACCAGAAGCCTAGTATTGAAACGGCGCTGACTGAATTGCGCGACGCAGCCGTGGACCGCATTGTGGTGCTGCCGCTGTTTCCGCAGTACGCCTCGGCCAGCACGGGCTCAGTGCAGGAGAAGGTGATGGACATCGTAAAAGACTGGTGGATAGTGCCAAGTATCAACTTCATCAGCCAGTTTGCTACCGAACCGGGCTTCATTGCCAGCATTGTGGCGCGGGGCAAAGCCGCCATGGCCGAGCGCTCGTTCGACCACGTGGTGCTGAGCTACCACGGCATACCAGAGCGGCACGTGAAGAAGGGCGACCCCACCAACTATTGCCAATTTGGGGCGTGCTGCAACTCGCTTACGCCGGCCAACCAATATTGCTACCGGGCGCAGTGCTTCGCCACCTCCCGGCTGCTAGCGGCGGGCCTGGGGCTGCGCGACGACCAGTACACCGTGACCTTCCAGAGCCGCCTGCAAAGCCGCCTGCGCGACCCCTGGCTGAAACCGTACACAGACGAAGTACTCAAGGAGTTTCCGGCCAAAGGCATTAAGAGCGTACTGGCTTTTTCGCCCGCTTTTGTGGCCGACTGCCTCGAAACGACCATTGAAGTAGGCATGGAATTCCGGGAGCTGTTTGAGGAAAATGGCGGTGAGCACTGGCAGCTGGTGCCTTCGCTCAACGCGGAGCCGTACTGGGTAGAGGCCGTGGCAGATATGGTAAGGGCTTCTTAAGTAGTAGGCCATTAGCTTTTAGCTTTTATTCTGATTAATAAACAGTTGCAGCAAGACTGCTACTTGTTTATTTTTGGTCTGTTACTTAGTAAACAGGTTAAGCAAAAGCAAAAGCCGGCCCCGCCACTGCATAAGTGGCGGGGCCGGCTTTTGCTTTTGCTAAGTGAGCGGCTAGCTCAGGCCCAGCTTGTTGCGCATGATTTCCTCAAAATCGCCGGGCAAGATGAAGTCCACGAAAAGAGGGTAGGTGCTGATATTGGCGTGGCTGAGCGAGGTGACGAACACACTGCTGCCTTCGGTGTCGAGGTTGACGGCGGCCAGGGGCAGCAAGATGCGCTGGTCGGCGTGCGGGGCGGGGGCGGGCACGCCGGGCAGGCCCGCGGCCAGCACCACATCGAGGTACAGCACGCGCTGGCCCACGGGGTCAACCAGCAGCTCGTACACCGTGCCGAAGGGCTGGCCATCGCTGCCGCGCACGGTCCAGCCGCGCGGGTCGGGGTCGCCGGTGGCCATTTCGAAGGTAGGCAGGTCGCGGAGGCGGCGCAGCAGAGGGGAATTCATAAGGGATTGATTTAGAGAACGTCGGCGGCCGGGTAGCTCATGGTATTGAGCAGTTGGGTTAGCTGATGCAGGTAGGCTTGGTTTCGGGCTTGCTCGGCGGGGGTGGTATCGCGGCCTGAAAGCTGGCTGGCTTGCAGAGTGAGCGCGTTGGCCTCGGCGCTGAGGTTGGGGTAGCCTTTTTGCTGCACGGCCAGCAGTAGGTTGGCAGCGGCCAGCAGGCCGGGGCGCAGGCTGGCCTGCGGGTCGCCGTCGGTGAGGCGGGCGGTGGCGCTGGTGAGGTTATCGCGCTGCTCCCGAATGGTGGCATCGTCGCGCAGGTCGGGCCGGTCCACGAGCTGCGTGAGGGTGGGCAGCAGCTCAACCAGCTTGGTGCGGGTGGCGCTGGTGCCGCCCGCGGGAGCCGATGCGCCCGCGGCAGAATCGGCCGCTGAAACCGGGGGCGGGGTAGTACTGGCACCGGAGCTATCCCGCGCCAGGCTATCGGCCGGTACGGGGGGCTGGCTCAGTTCCGTTTGGTGCGTGGCCGGCTCATCGGCGGGGTCGGAGCGCAGGAAGAAGTAGGCGGCGGCGGCCAGCACTAGCACGGCTAGGGCCACTAGCAGCCACGGGCTGGGGGCCGATTTTTTGGGTTGAATACGAAGCTCGGCCATTGGGGCAGGTAGGTTGGTAGCCCCCAGTACGAGGAGTAAGCGGTAGCAGTTGGGCGCACCGGGGCGGTTGCCTCTGGGAATAAGCCTATGTTTACGGCTGGTTCACCCCGGTTTCACCCCGCTATCATGGCTTCTACCACCACGCGCCTACTGGCCGACCTCACCGCCGAGGGCCTGCTACCACCCGCCCAAGCCGCTGCTATTGCCGAGGATGAGCGCACCCGGCCGTTTTCGCTGCACTACGAGTTGCGGGCGCTGCTGTACTTGGGCAGCGTGCTGCTGGCGGGTGGGCTGGGCGTGCTCATTTATGAAAACCGCGACAGCCTGGGGCAGGAAATCATCACGGCATTTATTGCGCTGGCGATGGTCGCGGCGTTTGGCTACGCGGCGCGGCACCGGCCGGCTTTTACGTGGCAGGAAGCGCCGCGCACTAGCATCGCGGCCGATTACCTACTGGTGCTCAGCTGCTTGCTGTTTTTGGTGCTGGAGGGCTACGTGCAGGTGGCCTACGGCGTGTTTGGCACCCTGTATGGGTTGGTAACGCTGCTGCCGGCCGTGCTGTTTTTGGGGCTGGCCTACCGGTTCGACCACCGGGGCGTGCTGGCCATGGGCCTTACGGCGCTGACGGCCTGGGTGGGGGTGAAGGTGGCCCCTCTGGCCCTGGTTACGGGCCAGGACTTTCCAACCCACGAACTGAGTGGGCCGGGGCTGGGGCTGGGCCTGGGTTTGCTGGCCGCCGGGCTGGCGTCGGAGCGGCTGGGCCGCAAGGCCCATTTTGCCTATACCTACCTGCTGCTGGGCAGCAACGCGGCGCTGCTGGCGGCCATGGTGCGGCTGTTTGAGGGGGCCGGCGGCACGGCTACGCCCACGCTGCTGCGGGCGCTGGCCATCACGCTGCTCGTGCTGGGCATTTGCACGGGGCTGGGTTGGTATGCGCGCCGCACGCAGTCGTATCTGTTTCTGCTGCTGGCAGTTGGCTACGGCTACGTGGCCGTTACGAGCCTCGTAGTATTACTCGCGCAGCTTAGCGGCCTCGATGACATGCTGTGGCCGCTGGCCTTTTTGTACTTCCCGCTTACGCTGCTGGGCATTATCCTTTTCTTCATCAACATCAAAAAAATCCTTCGCATCGCATGAGCTGGAAAGCCTACCCCGCAGAATGGGCTCGCCACGATGCCCGCCGCGCCGCGGCCCGGCGCTGGCAGCAGCGCGGCCTGCTCACGCCCGCCCAGCTGGCCGCCATAGAGGCCGCCTCGCCCGTGGCGTATTACCAGCCGGTGCTGTTTGTACGCATCGGGTTGTTTGTGGCTACGCTGCTGGGCGTGGCTAGCCTGGTGCTGCTGCTGGTGATTACTATCAACAGCGGCTTTAATGAAGCGGGTATTATTGCCTTTAGCCTGGTGACGGCGGCCGCGGCGACGGCCGTGCTGGAACTAGTTATCAAAAGCTCCAGGCATTACCGCTCGGGAGTTGATAACGCCTTGCTATACAGCGCCTTGCTAGCCTGGGCGGTAGCGGTGGGCGCTACCGTTAACGAGCTCATTCCCAATCACTACCACGACACGGCGCTCACGGGCCCGTGGCTCTGGCTGTGGCTGATGCCGGGCTTGCTGACGCTGCTGCTGGCCCTCGTGCGCTACGCCGACCCGGTGGTGGCCGTGCTCACATTTGGGGCGGGCCTGGCGCTGCTGGGCCATGTGCTGCTGCAAGCAAGCATTGGCCTGCTGCTGCTGCCCTTTGTGGTGATGCTGGCGGCGGCCGGCCTGCATGCCTGGCTGCGTACGCTGGCGGCGCGGGCCGACTATCCGTATTACCGCAGTAGCCTGCTCGTGGTACGCACGCTGGCACTGGCATCTATCTACTTGGCTGGCAACTACTTTGTGATGCGGGAGGGCAACGCGGCTTTGCACAGCGGCAGTGGCCCCTCGGAGCAGATACCACTCGCGCCGCTGTTCTACGTGCTCACGGCCGTTGTGCCGGTGGTTTACCTGGTGTTGGGCCTGCGCCGCCACGACCGGCTGCTGCTGGTGCTGGGCTTGCTGGCGGTGGCGTTCTCGCTGTTTACGTTGCGCTATTATCACTCCGTACTGCCGCCCGCGGTGGCCGCTACGGCGGGCGGGGCCGTGCTGCTGGCCGTGGCGCTGGGCGCGCTGCGCTACCTGCGCAAGCCGCGCCACGGCTTCACCGCCGCGGCCGATGCGGAAGCCGAGCCGCTGCTCAACCTCGAAAGCTTTATCGTGGCCCAAACGGTGCAGGTGCCATCGGCCGCCGAGCCGGGGTTTGAGTTTGGCGGCGGCCACTCGGGCGGGGGCGGGGCCGAGGGGCAATTTTGAGGGCGCTCTAAGCCAAAGCTGCTGGGCCGGCTAGCGGCGGCTGGCCCGCGCCCGCAGCCAGGCTTCGGCGGCAGCCTGGTCGCTGAATATTTCTACCTCGAACTGGGTGCCAATGAGCTTGCGCAGGCCGTTGGCCGACTCTACCGACATAGCATTGGCGTTGTCGAGGTGGGCCCAGTGGCGCAGGCCGCAGGCGGCGGCGTGGGGCAGCCACACTCGTTGCAGCCAGTCGAGCGAGTTGTCCCAGCGACCCACCAGGTGGCGGTTGTCGTTGAGCACGCTGGTCAGTTTTTCTTGCTTCATGCGGTCGAGGTAGGCCAGGGCCCCGGCCGACACGTTGGCAGCAGTGGGGTAGCCCGTCCAGTCGGCGTAAATCCACGGGTCGCGGTCGGGGTGGTGAATAGAGAGGTAGGTCTTGCCAATGGGCGAGCGTAGTTCTTCGAGCAACATAGCACGAAAGTACGGGCAGGAAGTGCAAGTAGTTGAGTGGGTAAGCTACTTTCGATGGCCCCCAAAGTGGTTGGTGGTTGCCAGTCAGGTAGCTAGCCGCTTGGTAATCGTGCCGACCTTTACGGCCGCCGCCGAAACCTTACGCCCCCCGCCCGGCGTTATCTCATTCATGTCCGACAATTCCGCTCTGCAAGTGGCCGCCCCGGCCCACGACGAAATCGACCACCTCGACCCGCGCCAATTTATTGTTATTAAAAACGCGCGCGTCCACAACCTTAAAAACCTGAGCGTGGCGCTGCCCCGCAACAAGTTTATCGTCGTCACGGGCCTCTCGGGCTCGGGTAAGTCGAGCCTGGCTTTCGATACCTTATATGCTGAGGGACAGCGTATGTATGTGGAAAGCCTGAGCAGCTACGCCCGCCAGTTTTTGGGCCGCATGGACAAGCCCGACGTGGACTACATCCGGGGTATTTCGCCGGCCATCGCCATTGAGCAGAAAGTCAGCATCAAAAACAACCGCTCGACGGTGGGCACGAGCACCGAGATTTATGACTATTTAAAGCTACTGTTTGCCCGCGTGGGCCGCACGTTCTCGCCCAAAAGCGGCGAGCAGGTGCGTAAAGACTCGGTGGCCGACGTGGTGGACTACCTCTTTACGCTGCCCGCCGATACGCGCGTGACCATCCTGGCCCCGCTGCTGCGCACCGAGCCCGACCGGCCCATGAGCAAGGAGCTGGACTTGCTGCTGCAAAAAGGCTACGGCCGCGTGGTGCTGGCCGATGGCCAAAACGCGTTCATTGAGGACCTTATCGGCGAAGGCAAGCCCGAGGTGGAAGGCGATATTTTCATCCTCATCGACCGCGCCGCCGTGCAGCCGGGCGATGAAGACTTGCAGTTCCGGCTGTCCGACTCGGTACAAACTGCCTTCTTCGAGGGCCACGGCACTTGCGTGGTAAAGCTGGATAATGAGACGCGCACGTTCTCCGACAAGTTTGAGCTGGACGGCGAGGTGTTTGAGGAGCCCAGCGTTAACTTCTTCTCCTTCAATAACTCCTACGGCGCGTGCCACACCTGCGAAGGATTCGGCTCGGTGCTGGGTATTGACGAAGACCTGGTAATTCCCGACAAAAGCATGACGGTGTACGAGGGCGCGATTGCGCCCTGGCGCACCGAGAAGCAGGGCGAGTGGCTGAAGCCGCTGCTGAAGAATGGCATCCGCTTCGACTTCCCCATTCACCGCCCTTACAACGACCTTAGTGCCGCCGAGCAGCGCTTGTTATGGACTGGTAACAAGCACTTTGAAGGACTGGACGCATACTTTAAGTGGGTAAGCGAGCAGACGCACAAGATTCAGTACCGCGTGTTGCAAAGCCGCTACCGGGGCCGTACCGTATGCCCCGACTGCCGCGGCACCCGCCTGCGTAAAGACGCGCAGTATGTGAAGATTGACGGCCGCAGCATTACCGATTTGGTGTTACTGCCTATTTCCCAGGCATTGGACTTTTTTCAGAACCTAGCGCTGGGCGAGCACGACATGGCCGTGGCCGACCGCTTGCTGGCTGAAATCACCAACCGCCTAGGTTACCTCGACCGCGTGGGCCTGGGCTACCTCACCCTCAATCGCTTGAGCAATACGCTGAGCGGCGGCGAGAGCCAGCGTATTTCGCTGGCTACGTCGCTGGGCTCGGCGCTGGTGGGCTCCATGTACGTGCTCGATGAGCCCAGCATTGGCCTGCACCCCAAGGATGCCGAGCAGCTGATTGGCGTGCTGCGCTCGCTGCAAGCGCTGGGCAACACGGTAGTGGTGGTGGAGCACGAGGAGAAAATGATGGAGGCCGCCGACCAGATTATTGACATCGGCCCCGAGGCCGGCACGGGGGGCGGCAACCTCATGTTCCAAGGTACTTTTGCTGAGCTGATGCAGGATACGGCCACTTACACCGGCAAGTACCTGAGCGGGCAGCTCGAAGTGGCGGTGCCCGCCGTGCGCCGCCCCTGGCGCAACGCGCTGGAGCTGACCGGCGCGCGCGAAAATAACCTCAAGAACGTGAGCGTGAAGATTCCGCTGGGTGTAATGACGGTGGTCACGGGCGTGTCGGGCTCGGGCAAATCGACGCTCATCCGGCGTATTCTGGCCCCGGCCCTGATGAAGATGCTGGGCGGCGGTGCGGGCGAAACCACCGGCAAGTTTGACCGCCTGCTGGGCGTGAATGGCCAGGTAACGCACGTGGAGTTCGTGGACCAAAACCCCATTGGCAAGTCGTCGCGCTCCAACCCGGTGACGTACGTAAAGGCATATGATACAATACGTTCGCTATTTTCGGAGCAGCCGCTGGCCAAGGCGCGGGGCTACAAGCCGTCGCACTTCTCGTTCAACGTGGAGGGCGGGCGCTGCGAAGTGTGCCAGGGCGAAGGCCAGGTGAAAATCGAGATGCAGTTCATGGCCGATATCTACCTGACCTGCGAGAGCTGCGGTGGCCATAAATTCAAGCAGGACATTCTGGAAGTCAAATTTCAGGACAAGAACATCTTTGAAGTGCTCGACCTGACGGTGGAAGAAGCCGTCGAGTTCTTCAAAGGCCAGCCCAAAGTAGCTGAGCGCCTGCGCCCGCTGCTCGATGTAGGCCTGGGCTACATCCGATTAGGGCAGTCGGCCAATACGCTGAGCGGTGGCGAAGCCCAGCGCGTGAAGCTGGCCAGCTTTCTCACCAAAGGTGCTACGCTTCAGCAGGATAAGATTCTGTTCATTTTCGATGAGCCGAGCACGGGCCTGCATTTCCACGACATTGCCAAGCTGCTGGGCGCGCTTAACGCGCTGGTGGAGCAGGGCAATTCGGTGCTCATCATCGAGCACAACGTGGATATCATCAAGTGCGCCGACTGGCTTATCGACCTTGGCCCCGAGGGTGGCATCAACGGCGGGCACCTGCTGTTTGAGGGCACGCCCGAGCAGCTGGTGAAACTCAAGGATACGAACCACACGGCCCGCTTCCTAGCCGATAAGGTGCAGGGCTAGCTACTTGAACAGCGCTATGACAATTCAAATTAAAAGCCTGGACCACTGGGTGTTAACGGTAGCTAGCATCGAGGCTACCGTTGACTTCTACCAGCGGGTATTAGGCATGGGCGTGGCTACATCGGGCGAGGGCCGCAAGGCGCTCACCTTTGGTGTGCAGAAACTGAATCTGCACCAAAAAGGCCACGAGTTTGAGCCCAAGGCGGCGCAGCCTACCCCTGGCTCCGGCGATTTTTGCCTGCTAACGGATACGCCGCTCGAATCCGTCATCGAGCACCTGGGCCAGCAGCGGGTAACCATTGAGGAAGGCCCGGTGCGGCGCACGGGTGCCACTGGCCCCATTTTGTCGGTTTACTTCCGTGACCCCGACCATAACCTGGTAGAAGTATCCAATCAGCTGCTTTAGTAACTTATTGGTTAGGAGTACTTTACAAAGCGAGTGTTATGAAACCCAAATACCTTGTTCTCGCTGCCATGGTCCTGCTGCTGGGCTGGTTTGTATTCGACTCACTTAGCCAGCCGGGAGTGGGTGACTTGAAGGGTGGTTTTCAGGAGGTTGCCACCTACCGCAACGAGAACAATACCGGGCCCATCGTGCGCGTGCTGGCCGTGACGGTGGCCGATACGCTGTGGCAGCAAATGAAGCAGTACGGCGACCTCACGCCCTACACCAAGTACGGCAATACCAAGGTGTATTTCTTTCGGCAGGGCCAGCCAGTGCCGAAAGCGGTGCAGCCGGGCGCGGTGAATTTTGACGCCGAATTCAATAAGAATTGCCTGGCGAAGTATGAAAAGGAAGTGATGGGCAACGTGACCTTTCAGAAATTCCCGTTGCGGTAGGTTGCCTCTTTCTCAATGGCAATCTGTGACTTAGGCAGCTACTGCCAAGCGTAGCTGCGGCTTCTTACGGTTGTGCCGGCCGCGCCACACCAAGAAGCCCGTAACGGGCAGGCTGGCCGCGATAAGGCTGATAATGAAGGCGATGACCTTGCCGCCGAAGCCCAGAATCAGGCCGGTGTGTAGGTCGTAGTTCATGTCAGCCAGCTTCTTGCCATTGCTCTTACTGGCGTGGGGCTGGGCTAGCAGCAACTGGCCGGTGCGGGGGTGAAAGCGGTATTCATCGCGGTGGTAGTAGTGCAGGGCCTTGCCGTAGGCGGTGGCCCAAACGGGCTCGGCGGCATTGGTAGCGGGGCCGATGAGCAGCATCTCGGCCTGGGGCGACTGCTGCCGCATGTGGGCATACGCCACATCGACCACCGGTCGGGCGGTCCGTGACGTGAGCAGGGTATCAACCTTGGGCATGGCGTTTTCGGCGGCGATGGAGCGGCCGCCGTTGGCGAGGGCGCCCACGCCATCCATGAGCCACTCGTAGCTGATGCACAGGCCGCTGAGGGCCAGCACCAGGGCCAGCGCGCTGGCGTAGAAGCCGAACACGTTGTGCAGGTCGTAGGTGCGGCGCTTGGGCGAGGCGTCCCACTTCACTGAGAAGCGCTGCTTGCGGGCGGCCTTGTTGCGCGGCCACCACAGCACCAGCCCCGAAATTAACATTATTACGAAGGTGATAACGGCAATGTCAACCACCCATTTGCCGATGGCGGGCGGCAGCAGCAGGTACATGTGCAGGTACTGCACGATGGTGAAAAAGTCGTTCCGCAGGTTCTGCACCTTCAGCACTTGGCCGGTGTAGGGGTTCAGAAAGGCATAGTACACGTTCTCCCCTTTGCTCAGGTACACGGCGGTCGAGCGGTCGGGGCCGTTGTAGGTGGTCCAGGAGGCGGTGAAGCCGGGCTGGGCCTGGGTGGCGGCCGCCTGCAATACCGAGGGTGGCAGCATGGGCCGGGCCTGCACCGCCACCTTGCGCCAGGGCTGCGTGAGGTCGCGGATATCGTCCTGAAACACAAATACCGCCCCCGATAAACTCACGATGAGCACAATCAGCCCCGAGGCCAGCCCCAGCCACAAGTGCAGCTTGCCAATAGCTTTGCGAAAGGTCATAGACGAAAGACGATAAGGGACTGAGGAAGAATATGAAACGTCATGCTGAGCTTGCTGAAGCATCTCTACTATGCCGTCAGGGTTACTAACCTAACGGTGCGGTAGAGATGCTTCGACAAGCTCAGCATGACGTTCTTAATAAATGCTGACAGCTGCTAAAGTTAAAACTTATACGCCACCGAGCCCACGATGCTGCGCAGCTTTTGCGCGCTCATGGTGGTGTAGCCTACCCAGTACTTTTTATCGGTGAGGTTGTCTACTTTGGCCGAAATGCGGTACTTCGGCTGGTCGTAGAAGATGCTGGCATTCAGCACCGTGTAGTTGGGTAACGTGAAGACGTTGGTGGTCGTGTTTTGAATCTTGTTGTCGCTGGCGTAGTTGCCGCCGAAGCCCGCGCCCAGGCCCTTGAGGGTGCCTTCGGGCTGGCGGTAGCTAAGCCAGGCATTAGCCAGGTAGGGCGAAGAAGCCGTGTTGGGGCGCAGGCCGTTCACGTCGTCGGTGGCATTCACAAACTTCGAGTAGTTGTAGGCAAAGCCCCCCACGAAGTTGAAACCGCGCACGGGGTTGGCCACCACGTTCAGCTCCACGCCGCGGCTCAGCTGGGTGCCGTCCTGGGTGGAGGCGTTGGTGAGGACCATGGTGGGGGTGGCGCGTAGCAGGTTCTGCACCCGAATGTCGTAGTAGCTCACCGTGGCGCTGAAGCGGCCGCCGGCGGCGTCGAGCTTCACGCCGGCTTCGGCCTGGTTGGCCCGCTCGGGCTTGGCATTGCGCGAGGTGCCATCGGTGCCGATGAAGCTGCCCAGGTTGTTGAAGCTGTTCTGGTAGTTGGCGAAAATGGCCACGCGGTCCTTCACCGGCTGGTACACCACGCCAAACTTGGGCGACACGGCCGTTTGCTTGTAGGCCGCCACGGGCGAGTACAGGATGCCACCTTTGTTGTCGAAGCGGTCCACGCGCACGGCGGCCAGCACGCTCAGCTGCTCGGTGAGGTTGAGCACATCGGAAGCAAACGCGCTGTAGGTGTTCGACTTAGTGGTAACCAGGTAGTGGGGCGGCGGCGTAGCGGCGTAGGCGGCGTTCACGGCCGTGCCGTTGAACCCGCTCTGGTAGTTGTAGCCCGGCGAGTTGAGCGGCACCACGTCGATGCCTCCACCCAGGAAGTTTACGTTGGCATCGATACGCAGGAAGTCCAGGCCCAGCACCACGCGGTTACGCAGGCTACCGATTTTGAAGTCGCCGTTGAAGAGCTGCTGCGCCTCATAAATCGTGCGGTTGCTGTTGTCCGTCGATTGGTCGGCGCGGGCCAGCGACAGCGAGTTCACGCTGTTATCGGCCCCCGGCACAAGGTAGAAGTACGGCCCGAAGCCGTTGGAATAGCTGCGGCTCGTGGTGAGGTAGGTGGTGGAGGTGAAGCTGGGCGAAATCTGGTAGCGCACCTGGCCAAACAGGTTGGTGCTGCGCGAGGTCTGCTCCAGTCCGTTCCCTTGGTACGAGCGGCGGTAGTCAACGGGCAGCTGGTCGGCGCGCGAAGCCCCCAGCTGGGCCGAAGGGAAGTAGAAGAAAATGAGCTGCTTGCCCACGTTGGTGCCGCGGTACACCTCCGCGTCGAGGTTCACCGTGAGGCGGTCGTTGGGCCGGAATTGCAGGCTCGGCGCAATGGCCAGGTTGCGGGTAAAGCCCGGGTAATCAACGTTTTGAAAACTGTCTTCGTAGTTATACGCCGTATTCAGGCGGAAGGCCAGCGTCTTGGCCGGGTTGAGCGGCGTGTTGATATCCACGCTGGCGCGGTGGAAGCCGTAGCTACCGCCCGACAGGGCCACTTCGCCACCAAACGTCTCGAACGGCTTCTTGGTCACGCGGTTGAGCAAGCCGCCGTACGAGGTGAGCGCGCTGCCAAACAGCGTGCCCGACGGGCCCTTAATTGCCTCCAGCTTCTCCAGGTTCACGGCGTCGATGTCGCTGGTGATGTTGCCGGCCACGCCGTTGCGCAGTTGGCTCGACAGCACGAAGCCCCGGCTGGCGTAAAACGCGCCGCCGTCGCCGCCGCGCCCGGTGGCATCCCACATTTTTTGCAGGCCCGGCACGTTGCGTGTCGCATCCTCCACCGAAAATACCAGCTGCTCGGTCAGCAATTCCTTGCCTACCGTGGCGTACACCTGCGGGTTTTCCAGGTTTTTGAGCGGCATCTTGCCCACATACTCGCTGCTGACGCGGTTGAACTTGTTGGCGCGCGCGCCCTGCACAATCACCTCCTGGAGCTGGGCCGTGCTCTCGGCTAGCTGGAAATTGAGGTCTACGCGCTGGCCCGAGGTTACCGTTACTTGCTGCTGCTCAGGCTGTAGGCCCACCGACGAAACCCGGATGGTGTAGGAGCCGGCCGGCACGTTTTTAATGGTGTACGTGCCCTGGCTATTGGTGATGCTGCCCAGCGTTTGGCCTTGCAGGCCCACGCTCACGGCCTCGGCCGGGTCGCCGTCGGTGGTAGTTACGCGGCCCGTGATGCTGCCCGTAGTCTGAGCCTGGGCCGTGGCGGTTATCGCGCAGACCGCTAATGGGAAGAGTAAGTAACGTGCGGAAGTCATAATTTTGTTTAGATTCAATCTAAAGAGCTGCAAAGGAACAACCCAAACCGTGCTGCTTCAAAATCTATTTAGAATTAATCCAGATTGTTAAGAAGCGCTTTTGTTAGCAGGCAGACATAAAAAAGCCCGGCCGAACAACGGATGCGACTGCACCACGTTGCCCGGCCGGGCTTGAAAATCAGCTGCTTATACTACGGGCGAATGCCGGCCACAAACTCTTTAATAGCCGCCGCCTGCTTCTCGGCCGGCGTGGTTTGCAAGAGCCGGATAAACGCGCTGCCGATAATGGCCCCGGTGGTATGCTTGCTGGCTGCCGCAAAGCTGGCCGCGTCGCTGATGCCGAAGCCCACGAGCGTGGGGTTGCGCAAACCCAGCGCCTTGGTGCGGCTGAGGTAGGCGTCCACGTCGGCGTTCATGTCGGTTTGGGCGCCGGTGGTGCCGGCGGCGGCTACCAGGTAGATAAAGCCATCGGCTAGGGCGTCGAGCTGGCGCACGCGGGCGGCGCTGGTTTGGGGCGTCACGAGGAACACCACTTGCAGGCCGTGCCGGGCAAACAGCGCTTTGTACTCGCGCTCGTACACTTCGAGCGGCAGGTCGGGCAAAATCACGCCATCGACGCCCACGGCCTCGCAGTGCTGGCAAAATTTTTCGATGCCGAATTGCACCACCGGGTTGAGGTAGCCCATGAGCAGAATGGGTACCGTAATACCTTGTGCCCGAGCATCTTGCAGTTGCTCAAATAGCGTGGCCACGGTCATGCCATTATCGAGGGCCTGCTGGTTGCTGCGCTGGATGGTTTCGCCGTCGGCCACGGGGTCGGAGTAGGGCATGCCGATTTCCACGAGGTCGGTGCCCGCGGCTTGCAGAGCTTGCAGAATGGGCACCGTGTCGCCGAGCTGCGGAAAGCCGGCGGTGAAGTAGACGTTGAGGACGTCGGCGGTTTTGTGTTGGAATAGGGTGGTGAGGCGGTTCATGGCTTTTTTAGCGCGAAGTTTCGCGAAGTTGGGCGCGAAGTTTAGCAAAGCCGAACCCAAGCCGGCTTTACCAGACTTCGCGCCCAACTTTGCGAAACTTCGCGCTAAAAAACGTTAGGAGTATTCTTCCAAGTGCTTGGTGTAGGTAGCCAGGTCTTTATCGCCGCGCCCCGAGAGGCAGACCACCACCACGTCGTCCTGCTTGGCCCCGATGAGCGGCAGGCAGGCCAAGGCGTGCGCCGTTTCGAGGGCCGGAATAATACCCTCCAAGCGGCTGAGCTGGAACGCCGCATCGAGCGCCGCCCGGTCAGTAATCGAAATAAACTCGGCCCGACCGGTGGCAAATAGCTGCGCGTGCTGCGGCCCGATGCCGGGGTAATCGAGGCCCGCCGAAATGGAGTAGGGCTCGGTTACCTGGCCATCCTCCGTCTGCATGAGAATGGTGCTGGCCCCGTGCAAAATACCTGGCTTGCCCAGCGCCGTGGTGGCGGCCGAGTGGCCGGTGCTCACGCCCTGGCCGGCGGCCTCGGCGGCAATGAGGCGCACGCCGGGCTCGTCGAGGTAGTGGTAGAAAGCGCCCGCCGCGTTGGAGCCGCCGCCCACGCAGGCCAGCACGAAATCGGGGGTGGTGCGGCCGGTTTTCTCTTTAAGCTGGCTGACGGTTTCGGCCGAGATGATGGATTGGAACCGGGCTACCATGTCGGGGTAGGGGTGCGGGCCCACCACCGAGCCAATGATGTAGTGCGTGTCGGTGGGGTTGGAAATCCAGTGGCGCATGGCCTCGTTGGTGGCGTCCTTCAGGGTTTGGCTGCCGCTGGTGGCGGGCACCACCTTGGCCCCCAGCATCCGCATGCGGTCCACGTTGGGCTTTTGGCGCTCAATGTCGATGGCCCCCATGTACACAATGCACTCCAGGCCCTTGAGGGCGCACACGGTGGCGGTGGCCACGCCGTGCTGGCCGGCCCCGGTTTCGGCCACAATGCGCTGCTTGCCAAGGCGCTGCGCCACCAGAATCTGGCCAATGGTATTGTTGATTTTGTGCGCCCCGGTGTGGCACAGGTCCTCGCGCTTGAGGTAGATGGTGGTCCCAATCTCAGCCGACAGCCGCTGGGCCAGAAACAGCGGCGTGGGCCGCCCCGCAAAGTCGCGCAGCAGCTGCTTAAACTCTTGCTGAAACTCGGGGTCCTCAATGATTTTGAGGTAGTTATCGCGCAGCTCCTCCACGTTGGGATAGAGCATTTCGGGCACGTAGGCTCCGCCAAACGGGCCGTAGTAGCCGCTGGCATCAACGCGATAGGGGGAGGGGGCAGTGAGAGTCATACCTAAGTAACAGTTAGTAAGGAGCAGTGAATAATTAGTAGTCGGCGCGCTGTTCGTGCAGGCGGGTCAGCAGGTGGCCAGTGGCTTCGACATCCTTAAGGCCGGGGGAAATTTCGAGCAGGCTGTTGAAGTCGTAGCCCATCAGCCGGGGGTGGTGAAAGCGCAGCAGCTCATCGGTATTGGCCGGCCCCAGGCCGCCGCTCAGTAGAAAGGGTGTGGGCCCGTGGTAGTTAGCCAGCACCCGCCAATCGAACGTCTGGCCATTGCCACCCCGGTGCGCACCCTTGGTATCGAATAAAAACAGCTCGCACGCGGGCTCAAACGCCACCAGCGTACTAAAATCAAACTGCTCATCGACCGAAAAAGCCTTGATAACCCGCAGGCCCTGCGTACGCACGGCCTGGCAGTAGGCCGGCGTTTCGTGGCCGTGCAGCTGCACGTATTCGAGGCTGTAGCGGGCCGTGGTAGCCAGCAGCTCGGGCAGCGGCGCATCGACAAAAACGCCGACTTTGGCCACGGTGGCGGGCAGGCTGCGCAGCACTTCCGTCGAGAGCACTTCGCTCGCAAAGCGCGGCGACTTATCGTAGAAGATGAACCCTAGAAAATCGGGATTGAAGTCGGCGATGGCCAAAATGTTGGCCGCCTCGCGCATGCCGCAGATTTTAACTTTCATAGTAAGCTAAGAAACTGAATCGAGGGCCGATAGTTCGGCCACGAGGCCCGCCAGCGCTGCCGCCGGGTCGGTGGTTTTCATAAACGTTTCGCCGATGAGGAAGCCCTGATAGCCGGCCTGCCGTAGCGCCACAATAGTGCTGGCGTGCTGCAAACCGCTCTCCGCCACCTTCACAAACGAGTCGGGAATGAGCGCCGCCAGCCGCGCCGACGTGTCGATATCGGTGGCAAACGTGGCCAGGTTGCGGTTGTTCACGCCCACCAAATCGACGGTGGCGGTGAGGTGGCTGCGCAGCTCGGCTTCGTCGTGCACTTCCAGCAGCACTTCCAGCCCCAGGCTGTGCGCAAAGGCACTGAATTGCGCCACCTCGGCCGGCGTGAGGCAGCTGGCAATGAGCAGGATGAGGTCGGCCCCCATTGCGCGCGCCTCCGTTATCTGGTATTCACTGATAATGAAATCTTTACGCAAAATGGGCGTGGCCGGGCAGGCCGCCCGCGCCGCCGTGAGGTCGGCCGAAGTACCGCCAAAAAACGGCTCATCGGTGAGTACTGATAGCACCGCCGCACCCGCCGCCGCGTAGCCGGCCGTGGTCGCGCCCGCCTCGGCCGTGCCGTTTATCACGCCCTTGGAAGGCGAGCGCCGCTTAAACTCGGCAATGATGCCCGACGAGCCGGCGGCCATGAGCGCCGCCCGCGCCGACAGCACCGGGCGGGTAAACAACGGCTCTTTTTGCAGCGCGGCGGCGGGGTTTTTGGCTTCGTAGCGGGCTACTTCCTGGCGCTTTTCAGCAATGATTTTGTCGAGAATGGTCATGGTTATTTTGAGGCTGCGCAGGCGGGGGCCTCACCCCCCGGCCCCCTCTCCTTCAGAGAGGGGGAGCCGAGGCGGCGCAAGTGGTGTCAATAGCTTAAAAATGCAGCACACTTGAAATGGTTTCTCAAGCGAAGTGCTTATTCTCGTCTAGCTCCCCCTCTTTGAAGGAGAGGGAGCCGGGGGGGGGAGGCCCCCGCTAGCTCAGCGCCAACAGCTTCTCAAACGCTGCCCGCGCCCGGCCGCTGTCCAGCGACTCAGCGGCCTGGGCCAGGCCTTCGGCGGCATCAGCGGCGCGGCCGGCGGTGCGCAGGGCCAGCGCGGCATTGGCCAGCACGGCATTGCGGTGGGCGGCGGGCGCTTCGTTGCGTAGTACGCGCTGAAAAATCTGCGCCGCCTCGGCCACCGTGTCGCCACCAAATAGCGCCTTGGGCGTGGTCTGCGGCAGGCCCAAGTCGCTGGGGTTCAAAAGTTCTTCGCCTTGGCGGCTGATGAGCTTCACCGGCCCCGTGAGCGACACTTCGTCGTAGCCATCGAGGCTGTGCACGATGAGAAACTCGCGGCCCGCCTCCTGCTGGTGCAGGTAGGCGTAGAGGCGCGCCAGCTCCAGGCTGAACACCCCCACCAGCTGCAAGCGCGGCCGGGCCGGGTTCACGAGCGGCCCCAGCATGTTAAAGAACGTCTTCACGCCCAGCTCTTTGCGCAGCGGGGCCACGTTTTTGAGGGCCGGGTGAAACAGCGGCGCGTGCAAAAAGCAGATATTGGCCTCGTCCAACTGCCGCTTGAGCGCGTCGTTATCGGCCGTGAATTTTACGCCCATGTGCTCGAGTACCGTGCTGCTGCCGCTGATACTCGACACGCCGTGGTTGCCGTGCTTGGCCACCGGCTGCCCCGCGCCGGCCACCACAAAGGCTGATAACGTGGAGATATTGAACGTGTTACGGCCGTCGCCGCCGGTGCCGCACACGTCCATGGCGTCGACGCCGCCGAGGTCTACCGGGCGGCACAGCTCCAGCAGCGCGTTGCGGAAGCCAGCCAGCTCCTCCACCGTCACGCTGCGCATGAGGTACACGGTGAGGAAGGCGGCAATCTGGGCCGGGTTGTACTGGCCCTGGGCAATGCCCAGCACCACGCGGTGCGCCTCGTCCTGGGGCAGCGTGCGGTAGGCAAACAGGTGGTTGAGCGTGTCTTTCAAGGTACTACTGCTTGTATGTTAGATTTTATAGCTGTCATTGCGAGCCTGCGAAGCAATCGCACCAGAACGAGTCGTTTGGGTGTCGTGCGGGTGCGATTGCTTCGCAGGCTCGTAATGACAAACAACGCCGTTTACTCATTGACCCAATTGGCCAGCATGGTTTTGCCGTGCTCCGTGAGCACCGACTCGGGGTGAAACTGGACGCCCAGCACGTCGTAATCGCGGTGGGCGAGGGCCAGCACCTGGCCGTTCTCATCCAGCGCCGTGATGCGCAGCTCGGCCGGCACGCCCTCGGGCGCGATGGTCCAGGAGTGGTAGCGGCCCACGCGCACGTTGTCGGGCACATCGTTAAAGAGCCGGTTATCAGCGGCTTCTGGCGTCTGGTGTAGCGTGTGGGCCACGCCGTGGTGCACCTCGCCGAGGTTGGCGAGCTGGCCGCCAAAGGCTTCGCCGATGGCCTGGTGACCCAGGCACACGCCCAAAATATGCTTGGTCGGCGCGTAGCGCTTGATAAGCTCGGGCATAATGCCGGCCTCGCTCGGAATGCCGGGGCCGGGCGACAGCAGGATATGCGAGTAGTTATCGACCTCATCGAGGCTTATTTTATCGTTGCGAAATACGTCCACTTCCTGCCCTAGCTCGCGCAGCATGTACACGAGGTTGTAGGTGAAGGAGTCGTAGTTGTCGAGAACCAGAATGGCCATTTTAGTAAGCTGTTATTTTTTTAGAACGTCATGCTGAACGCAGTGAAGCATCTCTACTGCGTTAGTAATCTCAACAGTTGGAGTTAGTTGCGCGGTAGAGATGCTTCGACAAGCTCAGCATGACCGCCTTTTTCCTTAAGCACTTACACCTGCTCGGCCTGCTGCATGGCCGCGCGCAGCGCGCCCAGCTTATTATGCACCTCCTGCAACTCATTGGCGGGCACCGACTTGGCCACCACGCCCGCGCCGGCCTGGAAATACAGCGTGTTGTCTTTGCTCAAAAACGTGCGAATCATGATGGCGTGGTTGAAGTCGCCGCCGAAGTCGAGCGCGCCGATGCAGCCGCCGTAGAAGCCGCGCTGCGTGCTCTCGTATTCGTCAATTAGTTGGATGGCGCGGTACTTGGGCGCGCCCGAGAGCGTGCCGGCCGGGAAGGTTTCGCCCACCACGTCGAGCGGCTCGGTGTCGGGGCCGAGCTGGCCCACTACCTTGGAAACCAGGTGAATAACGTGCGAGTAGTACTGGATTTCCTTGAAGCGCTCCACGGCCACCACGTCGCAGCGGCGGCTGAGGTCGTTGCGGGCCAGGTCCACGAGCATCACGTGCTCGGCGGTTTCTTTGGGGTCGTCGAGCAGCTGCTGGGCCAGGTGGGCGTCGGCCGCGTCGTCGCCGGTGCGCCGGAAGGTGCCCGCGATGGGGTAAAGCACCGCCTGCCCCTTGCTCACCACAATCTGCGACTCGGGCGACGACCCAAATAGCTTGTAGCTGCCGTAGTCGAAAAAGAACAGGTACGGCGACGGGTTGAGCGAGCGCAACGCCCGGTACACATTAAACTCATCGCCCTGAAACCCCTGCTGAAAGCGCCGCGAGAGCACCATCTGAAACACGTCGCCGCGCTGGCAGTGGTGCTGCCCCAGCCGAATCAGCTCCAGAAACTCGGCGTCGGTGGCGTTTGACGTTTCGGGGCCGGTGAGGTGGAAGCCGTGGGTGGCAAAGTTGCGGTTCTGGATAATCGACTCAATGGCGTCGAGCGTATCGGCCACTGGCTCTTCGTCCTCAGCAAGGTATTGGTGCTCAAATAAATACAGCTCCTCCTTAAAGTGGTTGATGGCGATAACGTAGCGAAACGCCTGGTACACAATGGCCGGCACCGTGCTCACGCCGGGCTTGTCGCGCAGCGTCACATCCTCAAAATACTGCACCGCCTCGTAAGCCATGTGCCCAAACAGCCCGTTGGTAATAAACGGCAACCCCGACGGCGCGGCCGGCCGAAAGCTGCTCCGAAACGCCCGCAAATGCGTGAGCGCCTGGCGCGGGTCGGCGAGCGTGCTGGTGGTAGCTGGCTGGCCGGGGTACTGGGTGGTTAGCTGGTTTTTATCCAGCTCAAAGCGCGCTACCGGACTAAAGCACAGGTACGAAAAGCTGTTGCTATTACCATGGTAATCAGAGCTTTCGAGCAGCAGCGTGCCCACAAACTGGTCGCGCAGCCGCAGGTATAGGCTTACTGGCGTGAGGGTATCGGCCAGCAGGCGGCGGTGGCGGCTATGAACGAGGATGGCGGGAGTAGTGGCAGTAGCGGCCGACATGGCGAAGGAAAATCGAAAGGACAGGACAATAAAAAAGCCCGCTGCGGTGAGCAGCGGGCTTGGAGAATCTCTAGGGGTTCAACCAACTATATATGCCTAATGCTCAGCCTTTTGGGAAGGTTGAGTGCCACCAGCTTTGCGAAACGGTTGCGAAAAAGGACATGGGTTGTGGTCGGTTTTCGGGGGCAAAGGAACGACGTTTTTTGGGAAAAGCAAATTTGCTACCCAAAGAAATACGGCAATTAGTTAGTGTTAAACTGGTCAATGAGCCAGCTAAAGCAGCCCAGAACTTGTTCTAAATCCGTGTAAAATAGTAGGTTAGGGTCGGATATTGCTTGCTCGCCTACCAAGCGCACAAATTGCCATTCTATTCCCGTCGTTACGCAGCCGTAGCTAGCAGGGTAGTGCAGGCCAGCTTCCTCATTAAGCTGGCGGGCCGCAATCATTTCGGCCACACACTGCGGAATGCCACTGCTGATATCTTGCCTCTTGGCTTCTACCAGCACCATCAGCGGCGGTTCGGGCAGGTACGAGCGGGGGTTGGTGGTAATAATAAAGTCGCATACTCCGACTAGCCCGGCGGCGTTCAGCGGCTCGCCCGAAAACACACCTAACTGCCCGTTGTAGTGGGCTTTAACGGCAGAAAGTACGGGCGCAATGATGAGCTCTGAAATGGCCTTTTCAGACTTGGTAACGGCGGGGGCCAGCGGATTGACACTGAAATACTGCCGCAGCCACTCGGGGAGTGGCAGGGGCGCGATGGCCGGTAAAAAAGGCTTGCTCTCGATACTGACACCGAAATTATCTTTCAAATCCTTGAAAGTTACCTGGCTGTACGTAAGCATTTTAGTGGGGTGAATGGTGAAATAATCGGTAGGGTCTACTCGCTCCGCTACTCGGCAATGGCCAGCCGGGTTTCCTCCGGGCCCAGCACCACCACGCCTTGCTTGTAGAGCGAGCCTAACGCCTTCTTAAATACCTTTTTACTCATGCCGAGGCGGCGGTACACGTCGTCGGCCAGGCTTTTGTCGCCGAGGGGCAGGCGGCCGTCGGGGCGGGCGCGCAGGGCGGCCAGCACGAGGCGCGAGGCGGTTTCGACTTCGTCGTAGCCGGCCTGGCCGAGGCGCACGTCGAGTTTGCCATCGGGCCGAATCTGGCGCAGGTGGCCGGGCAGCACTTCGCCGGTGCGCAGTGGCCGAAACACCTCGTTGGCGTAGAGCAGGCCGGCGTGGGTGCCGTTCACGATAACGGAGTAGCCCAGCGGCGTTTCCTCGCCGATGAGCACCTGCACGGTTTCGCCCGGCGCCCCCACGAAGGGCTCGGGGCTGAGAAACTGCTGCCACTTGGCCGAGGCCACCAGCCGGTCGGTGGCTTCGTCAAGGTACACGTACACCAGCACCCGCTCGCCCACCTGCACGGCGTGGCGCTGGTTGGCGTGGGGCAGCAGCAGGTCTTTTTCGAGGCCCCAGTCGAGGAATGCGCCGGGCCCGCCCACGTCGCGCACGGTGAGCGCGGCAAAGCTGTTGACCACCGCCAGCGGCTCTAAGTTGGTGGCAATGAGGCGGTCCTCTGAGTCGCGGTACACAAACACGCGGATAACGTCGCCGACGTGCGCGCCCACCGGGCGGTACTTTTCGGGCAGCAGCAGGTCGCCGTCGTCGCTGGTGAGGTAGAGGCCAATGCTGACCTCGCGGGCTATTTCGAGGTCGTTAAAATCACCGAGCTGGAGCATGGGGGAGGGGCTGTGTTTGAGGCAAAGGTCGGGTAGAAAAGTGGCGCTGGTTTAGTGAGTATGTTTGAAGACTTAATCATACTATCTGTTTTTCGATGCCTGCCGAAATTACCTTGCCGCCTTTTCTTGCAGAAAAGCTAGCTCAAGCACCTCACCGCCATGTGGTACATAAAGCCCTGGAAAATTTCAGTGATTGGTTTCGGAATAGTCGGCTGCCATTCTTTCCCGATTACACCGACCACGGCATTCAGCATATCGAGCAGGTGCTGGCTACGACGGCCAACCTGATTCCCGACCACGCCCGGCCCCATTTCTCGGGAGCCGATGCGGCGGCGCTCATCTTGGCCGTGCTGCTGCACGACAGCGCCTTGCACCTCACCGATGCCGGTGTGTGGCAACTTATCAAAGACCCTGCTGCGCCTTACAGGCCGATAGCGTCTTTCGACCAAAAGGGCTGGGCGCAAACCTGGGACGACTTTATGTTCCTGGCGCGTCGCTGGGACGATACCAAGCTCGCCCAGGTGTTTGGCAGTACCGAACCGGGCGGCTTGCCCACGGCCTCCGTGCGCGACCCCTTTGCGCATTGGCAAAATCTGACGCGTACGGATAACCTGCTCATCGGCGAATTCATCCGGCAGCAGCACCCGCGGCTGGCGCACGAAATGGCTCTGCACGGCGTGCCCGGCCCTACCGGCGCGCTGCTGAAACTAGATGACAGCCTGCCCGCCGAGTGGCGCGACCTGGTGGGCCTCATTGCCCGCAGCCACGGCCTGCCCCTGCGCACCTGCCTCGACTACCTGAAAAACGCGCCCGACTTTGGCGAGTATGCCCGGCGCGAGTACCAAGGCGTGCACGCGGTATACCTGATGGCCTTGCTGCGGGTGGCCGACTACATCCAGATTCAGGGCGACCGCACCTCCGACCGGATTTTCAGCTACAAGAAAATCTACAGTTCCGTCTCGACCATCGAGCACAAGGTGCACCAGTCCGTGCGCAACATTACCAATACGGCCGACGACCCCGAAGCCCTTTCCATCCTGGCCCGGCCCGATGAGGTGAGCGTGTTTCTGCGCCTCAAGGAGTGGCTGGCGGGTATTCAGCAGGAACTAGACGGCTCCTGGGCGGTGCTGGGTGAGGTATATGGCCGGCACGAGCAGCTGCGCCACCTGGGGCTAACGTTTCGCCGGGTACTTTCTAATCTGGATGACGTGCCAAAGTTCGCGGCCACCGTGCCCTACGTGCCTGACCGCATCCGTTTCGATGTGGCGCGGGCTGAGTTGCTGAAGTTGCTTATTGGCCCACTCTATGGCGACGACCCTAGCTACGGCGTGCGCGAGTTGATGCAAAACTCGATTGACGCCGTGCGGGAATACGACCAGTTTGTGCTCGACAACCCGCAGTATAAAGACGTGCCCCGCCGCGAGCAGGAAGCCGATGTGGTAGTAGAACTAGGCCCGCTGGACGAGGCTACCGGTTACGCCTTGATGACGATTTCCGACCGGGGTATCGGCATGACGGAGGCAACTATTCGGGATTATTTTTTGAAAGCTGGGGCGTCTTATCGGCAAAGCGCAGAATGGAAAAATATTTTTGAATTGGATGGCATGGAAATGAAGTCTAAGGTACTTCGTTCTGGTAGATTCGGCGTAGGGGCTTTGGCTGCATTTCTAGTTGCAGAGGAAATAGAAGTGGAAACCTGTTATGTAAGTGCGGTAGAAGGACATAAATTTACTACTACATTGGCTACAAACTCAATTACTATAAAGCGAGTAAATGATTTGCAAGTTGGTACAGTAGTTAGATTAATTATTAATATTGTTCAATATGAAAAATTATTAAAAAAAACGGCTTCAACCAAAAAACCTGCTTCCTGGGATTGGTACTGTTCTAAATATCCTTCTGTAAAACGTACTTACACTGGTGCGAATGGTAAAGTAGTTGTTTTAGAAAACAGGTTTAGTTTTGATATTCTATTAGATAATAATTGGCATAAGCTGCCAGTAGAGCTACCATACGACATTTACTGGTCTTTTAATTCTAGTCCTAATCTGGTGTGTAACGGTTTGTTCGTGAGCGATGCCAAAAAAGCGGTTCAAATTCCCTCAACTCATTTGATTTATGACAAGGAGTTAAGTTTTGCTGCAGATGCTATTATCTATCCAAAAATATTTGTAATAGACCCTGATGGACAATTCTCTCTAAATTTAACACGCAGTGATATTCAAGATGCAGATTATGTTTTTGGAAAAGCATTAGTACGAGACTTTTTATCAGAGATGTTGGCATGGGTATTTTTTCATGGACCAAAATCAATCGACTCCCCACGACTTTTAAATATCAGTCTTGAGAAGTGGCTGGGAGGAACAAAGAATTTCATGTTAATCAGTAAAGTTGACAGCTATTCTATTCGGTTAGCATGTATTCTAGATAAATTTCCACTCGAGCACGCATTATTTCAGTTGCCTGGATTAAAAGTTAAACTCTTAAGCGAGATAGGATTGCTTCTTAGAGCTAATAATCGTTTATACAGTGGACCGGGATTTGATACAAAATTCTTAGATTTTGATGTTCAACGTGCTGTGAAAACTAAAATAAGAAATAATTATCATTTTAGACAAGTTATTTACAAAGATGAGTTTGCTCAAAAAAAGGCACCTGCTCAATTTGAGATTCATAATCGCGGCAGGGATAAATTTATTCTTCTTTTAGAAGAACAAGAGGAGGGATGGTTAACAATTGCAACACAAGGCTGCCCACCCAAGCAATTCACGGTTTTTGATAAGGTGCGTGGAGTGGATGAGAATGGCGCACGCAGAGTTAGGGACGAAATATACTTAGAGGAACACTTTTATTCTGAAGGGACTTATATAAAAGCAATGGGAACTCAATGGCTCCTCGACGAACTCTGGCTAGAATACTTCGGCCGTGAGTGGATACCGTTCGACCTGAAAGAGCGCCTAGCCAAATTCCCCAAAGCGGCGCAGTTCTTTAAAGAGCGCTACCCGCAGGTGGTGCCCGATGAAGCTTGGGCGCTGCTGGGTGGCAAGCCAGCAAACTGATAGACGAAGCCGGGAAAACAGAAAAAGAACCAATACACACAACGGGTACTGGTTCTTTTTTATGGGCAAATTAGTCGCCTAGATGTGAGGCAGTAGGTCTCTTTAAGTCCCCAGTCGAGGAATGCACTAGTGGCATCTATGTCGCATATATTGAATACGGCAATGCTATCGAATACTGGCAGTTGCTCTAAGCTCACGGGCTATTTCGAGGTTACTAAAATTGCCAAAACGCATTAGGAGAACCACTGGGTTAGGGAATACACAGTTGCGCTTAGAAACCAGGTACGCCCGTACATTCGGGCCGCGCTGGCCACCGGGGCCAGGGCCAACGCGTCATTTTTTTGCTGCCTATGTTCGGCCTCAGCTACGCCAAGTTCGATTCGGTCACCTACGTCATTCAGTATAAAAACGGGCAGGTGGTGCGCGAGGGGCGCGGGCTGGCCTTTTTCTACGGCACGCTGGGCAGCTCCATTGCGGCGGTGCCACTGGCTTCCAACGACTTACCGTTCATCTTCAACGAAACCACGGCCGACTACCAAAGCATCACCATTCAGGGCCAGCTCAGCTACCGGGTGCGCGAGCCGCGCCAGCTGGCCGAGCTGCTTGATTTTACGGTAAATAGCTTCGGGATTTATAAGAAGAATGACCTCGAAAAGCTTAACCAGCGGCTTGTGAATGAGGCGCAGGCTGCCACCTCGGCCTACGTGCACAGCCTGAGCCTGAAGGATTCCATCCGCTCGAACAAGCAGATTGAGGCGCAGATTAAGGAGGGCCTGCAAAACTCGCCGGCCGTGACGCAGCTCGGTATTGAGGTGCTGGGCGTCAATATCTTAGCCGTGAAGGCCACGCCCGAGATGGAGCGCGCCCTGGAGGCCGAAACCCGCGAGCGCTTGCAGCAGGAAGCCGACCAGGCCGTGTACGAGCGCCGCAACTTTGCCGTGGAGCAGGAGCGTCGCATCAAGGAAAGCGAGCTGAATACCGACATTGCGGTGGAAGAAAAGCGCAAGCAGATTGATGAAAAGCGCTCGGAAGCCCAGCTGCAACGCGCTGCCAATGAGCGCAAACTGCGCGAGCTGCAAGTGCAGGCCGACATTGCCGTGGAAGCCAGCCGCGCCGACTTGCTCACCCAGCAAACTGCCAACCAGCGCCTCGCCGCCGATACCCAGGGCTACGTAACTGAGGCCACGCTGCGGCCCTTCCGCGACCTCGACTGGCGCACGCTCACGGCGCTGCAAAACAACCCCGACCCGCGCCTCAATATCAGCCTGGCCTTCCGCGAAATGGCCGAGAACGCCGCCAAAATCGGCACACTTAACATCACGCCCGACCTGCTGGACAACGTGCTGGGCGGCGCGGGCCACGACGCCCCGCGCCATCCCACGCCGCCCGCGCCGGAGACGCCTACCAACCCCAACAAGGGCCGCCGCTAGCCCCGCGCCATGCCCAAAATCGAATACGCCATCATTGTGCGGGCCAAAACCCGGCTGGAACAACTCACCGCCCGCTACAACACCGCCGCCCAGGCCCGCTTCGTGCTGGAGCGCAGCGGCGGCAACTTCGACGACTACCAGGCTGAGCACGAACGCTTTGAGCAGGCCCTGAGTCGGGTGCAGCGCGAGTTGAGCCAAGTGGTAAAGAGCAAAGTAGTAGACCGCGAGTTTCTGCCCTCGTTCATCTTTGCCGACGACCAGGTGGTAGTGGTAGTGGGGCAGGATGGGCTGGTGGCCAACGCCGCCAAATACGTGCGCGGCCGCCCGCTGGTGGCCGTCAACCCCGACCCCGACCGCTACGATGGCGTACTGCTGCCCTTCCGGCCCGATACCTGCCGCGCCGCCGTGCAGGCCGTGGCCAAGGGCCCCGACTACCCGGTGCGCACCCAGTACCTGGCCCAGGCTACCCTGCAGGACGGCCAAAGGCTACTGGCGTTCAACGACTTATTCATCGGGGCGGCTTCGCACGTGTCGGCCCGCTACCGGCTCACCTTCACCGACCGCACCGAGGAACACTCCTCGTCGGGCATTATTGTGGCCACGCCGGCGGGTAGTACAGGCTGGCTGTCGTCCATCTTCAACATGACGCAGGGCGTGGAGGCCTTTGCGCAGGTGCGCCCGCTGCCGCCGCCCGCCGCGCCCGTTGCCGGCGAGCTGCTATTCGTAGTGCGTGAGCCCTTCCGTAGCCAGCGCACCCAGGCTGACCTGGTGGCCGGCCGCCTCGCCACCGGCCGGCCACTACGGGTCGAGTCGCTCATGCCCGGCGGCGGCGTCATCTTCTCCGATGGGGTAGAAACTGATTTTCTGCGCTTTAACGCGGGCAGCGTGGCCACCATCGGGCCCAGCGCCGAGGTGGCGCGGCTGGTGCAGCCCCGGTAGGCTAGGGCCTGGCCGGTGCTGCGGGTACCCTGCTTACACAGCAGCGGCCCCAAACTGTGAAACGGAGTGGTGCTCTGGTGCCGCGCCCGGCGGCTTTGCGGGCTGCGAAGCCAGTCTCTTACGTCAGTGGTTATGGGCGTAGGTTCTTACTGCGGGCAGGGTAGGGCGGGCTTCGGTCCGACGGCGGAACTGCCCGACTAGTTGGCGGATGCGCCGCTGGGCCAGTCGGGTAGTTCTCATTTTCCGCACCGGCTGGTTTGATGAGTGCGGCACTTGCCTGGCGACCTGGGCGGCAATCCACAAGCGCAATGCGCAACGTACTTGGCTTGCCGCCTCGTTTTTTGCTGTCAATTGGGGCTGTATTGTAGGTTTCGCGGCCGGGCGGCGGCCGCAGCTATTTCGGTAGTCATAGTCTTCATTCGACTGTGCCATGCGTAGTGGGTATTATAAATTAACAGATTGGTAATTTGCAATAATACAGGTTCAACCCTTATTTTTGTAGTGTTAATCAGCTTTATTTTTTGTACTATTTTAATTTTAATTAGTTTGAAAATAATCTACTTTTATTTGGCAGCTAGTCTGGGAGTGGCTAGTTCGGCAATGGCCCAAAAGAGCCCTGTGCTGGGGATAGTGGCCTCACCTGGCGCAGGCAGCGTAACCCCGCCTGCTGGCCCAAAACCGGTGGTATTTTATCCCGATTCCATCTTCGTGAATCCGCAGATTATTCCGCAGTTTAAAGGGGGTGAGGAGGCGCTGACCGGCTACATGACCAAAAACATGCGCTTTCCCGAAGCAGCCAAGTTTCAGCGTATTACGGGTAAAGTGTACGTGCGCTTCGTAGTGAGCGCGGAGGGCCGCATCACCGACGCTACCGTGGCGCGGGGCCGCGGCTACGGCCTCGACGAAGAGGCTCTGCGCCTGGTGTGGCTCATGCCGCCCTGGCAGCCCGGCCGGCAGCAAGGCCACCCCGTGCGGGTATCGTGCACCATCCCTATCGAGTTTCGTAACGATTAGTAAGTCAGATGGTTAAGTGGCCAGCATCGCCCATCGCCCTGCCTTGCGAAGATTAGCTATAAAAACTTGATAAACAGTAAGTTAACTACTGTAAGCCATACTGCACCACGCTGGGCTGGCCAAAGCTGAAATCACTGAAATTATACGAGTCGCGGTTGCTCTCGAACAGGCGCAGGCCGTTGGCGCTGAGCTGCCCGCGCGGGTAGTAGCCCAGTAGCAGCTGAAATGTGCGCAGTACCGTGAGCTCGTTGCGAAAGCGCAAACCCAGCCCAAAGCCCGAATACACGGGCGCGTTGTTGCCGAAGGGCGAGCCGCCGCCGATGCGCTCGTTTACCACGGCCAGGTCGGCGAAGGCCAGCACGGCCACCCGGAAGCCCAGCAGCGAGAGCGGCGTGTACACGGTGCCCTCGTAGTTGGCCAGCAGGCGGCTGGTGGCCAGTATCTGGCCGGTGGGCTGGAAGCCGCGCACCCCGTCGGGGTTGCTATTGACGCCGCTCAGCAGCACTTCGGCCGGGTAGCGGTTGAAGCCCGCCGTGACGCGGGTGCTCAGCAGGTGGCGGCTTTGGTAATTGCCCACCCGGTAGCGCCGCGTAAAATACAGGAACTGCCCGCTCAGCAGGCCCTGTTCCCAGCCGCCATCGTTCACGCGCTGAAACGTGCCAAAGTTCAGGCTGCCATAGAGATAGCCCTGGCGCTCGGAGTAGCCGGCCCCGGCAACGCGCACGTTGAAGTAGCGGCGGGGGCCCACGGGGTTCATTTCGACGCCCGTGGTGAGGCTGAGCAGGGTGCCGGCCGGCACGTCTTCGGTGCGTCCAAAACCGAAGAGGTACTTGTCTTTATAGTAGCGGCGCACCGAGTAGCCTACCGAGCCCAGCACCAGGGTGCGGGTGCGGTCGTCGGGGCTGCCGGCGGGGGTTTCGGGCGTAGCAGTGGGGTTGGTGGTGTGGTTTTCGTGGGCCACGCTGGCGGCAATGATGAGCCGGCCGGGGTTTTCGTAGCCCAGGTCGTAGGAGCGCAGGCGCAGGGCGCGGCCCACCCACAGGCTTTGGCTGGTGAAGGAGCGCACGCGGAAGTCGGGCGGCTGGTTGGGCAGCGGCACATCGCGGGGCAGCACCACGCGCAGGTTGAAAATGTCGGCCGTGATGGCGCCCGCCCAGCGGGCGCTGGGCGAGTAGAAGTCGCGCTGGGCCGATACGCCACCCGAGTGCGACTCAAACTCATTAAAATAATGCCCCTCGGCGTATACGAAGTTGCGAAACGGTACCCGGTAGGTAGCCTCGTAGCCCCAGGTCTGGGGCAGGTCGCGGCCGTACTGGTAGCGGTTGTCGAGCCGGTGGCCCAGACCCAGGAAATTCTGGTCGCCCAGCGTGGCAATGGCTGAGCCCGGCCCGCCGCGCAGCTCGTAGCCCGCCGTGATGCTGAATACATCAGTGGTATAAACCAGAATATCCACGCTGTCGCGGGTGGCGGTGCCTTCGTTTACCAGCACGCGGGCGTCCAGGATTTCGTCGGTTTGGCGCAGCAGGCGCTCGCTCTCGGCCAGGGCCTGGGGCAGCAGCGGCTGGCCCGGCCGAAACAGTAGCACCTGCCGAATGCGGGAGCGCGCCGTGCGAATGTGCAGCGCATTGCCCGAGCGCTCCAAAAACGTGCGCGGCTGGCGCAGCGAGTCGTTGAGGCTGTAGCCAAAGGCGTCGAAGGGCGTGATGGTGACGCGGCGCACCACTTTGAAATTGTGCTTGTCGAACTGCCGGTTGAGCAGCACTGCGTCGAGGCCGTGGTCTTCCTGCTGCGGGCGAGTGAAGCGGAAAAACGCCGCCAGCCCGCGCCCCACAATGGTGCCGCGCCGGGTGTAGCGCTCCAGGCTCAGGCGCACGCGCGCCTCGTCGAAGCGGCGGCCCAGCGAGTCGGCCGGTAGGGCATCGGCGAGCTTCACGGCGTGCAGCGAGTCGGGCGGCACGGCCAGGCGCGGGCTAAACTCGGTGGGCTGGTCCTGCGCCTGGGCACGCGCCCGCCCGCCGAGCAATAGCCCGGTAAGCAGCACAAAAAACAGGCGAAGCGAAAAGCAGGGCATGGGGCGCAGCAGCACTATGCGCAAGTTACGGAGGCGAGCCGGGCCGCCCCCGGTTATCTGCCAAGCCAGGGGCTTGGACCAAGGATTTTAGGTGAGAATTTCAAAAAGACCACCTTATTGTTCCATTACCTTCCTATCTTTGGCCAGCCTCCTTGCGGGGGCCACCGCGGGCGTTCGGGCCCGCCCAGCCTACCAACCGTCGGCTACCCAAGCCGACCCCATGAGCCCCGGCGGGGGTGGGCCATGCCAGTTCCTTTGGTTACTACCAGCCGCGCTACCCCGGTAGCGCGCCGCGCACAGCGGGCCCAGCGGGGCAGCCCAGCTACTACCACTCCATTTATCTTAGCGTTCTCAAGCTCAGTGGAAGACCATCCAGCGAACTGTTCACGCAGTGCGAAGCGCGCCGCCCTAGCCGGGCTGCCGCTGAGCGGGGCCCTGCTACTGCCAATGGCGGGTAGCGCGCAGCTCTATACTAAAGGAAGCTACGTGGCCATTGCGCCGGGCACTTCCCCAGCGGCCGTGGTGCAACATGCGGCCCGCGTAGTGCCCTCGCCGCGGCAGCTGCGCTGGCAGCAGCTGGAGCTGACGGGGTTTATCCACTTTGGCATGAACACCTTCACCAATAAGGAGTGGGGCGATGGCACCGAAAGCCCGGCGCTGTTCAACCCCACCGTGCTTGATGCCCGGCAGTGGGTGCGCAGCTGCCAGGAGGGCGGCATCAAGCAGGTAATTATCACGGCCAAGCACCACGACGGTTTTTGCCTGTGGCCCTCCAAATTCACGCAGTACTCGGTGCAAAGCAGCCCCTGGAAAGGCGGCAAGGGCGACGTGGTGAAAGAGGTGTCGGACGCCTGCCGCGAGCAGGGCGTGGGCTTTGGCGTGTACCTCTCGCCCTGGGACCGTAACTCAGCATATTTTGGTGATTCGGTGAAGTATAACAACTACTTTGTCAATCAGTTAACGGAATTACTCACCAACTATGGCCGGGTCGATGAAGTATGGTTTGACGGGGCCAATGGCGAGGGGCCTACGGGCAAGAAGCAGGTCTACGATTTCAACCGCTGGTACGCGCTCATTCGCCGGCTCCAGCCCACGGCCACCATCGCCGTGATGGGCCCTGATGTGCGCTGGGTGGGCACCGAATCGGGCTACGGCCGCCCCACCGAGTGGAGCGTGCTGCCCACCGAGGCGCAGCAGCAGGCCAACGTAGCGGCCAATTCGCAACAGGTGGCCACCTTCGCCCCCAAAAATCGCATGGAGGACGACCTGGGCAGCCGCGCCAAAATAAAGGATGCCGCCGCGCTAACCTGGTACCCGGCCGAAATCGACGTGTCCATCCGGCCGGGCTGGTTTCACCATCCTGCCGAAGATGCGCAGGTGAAAACCCCCGCGCAGCTGCTCGATATTTACAACAGCTCGGTGGGCCGCAACGGCGTGTTGCTGCTCAATATCCCGCCCAATAAACAGGGCCTGCTCGCGCCGCCTGATATTGCCAGCCTAAAAGCTTTTAGCAGGGCGCTAACTGATACATACGCTACTAACCTGCTCGTAAATGCCCGGGTAAGTAGCCTGAACGCCAGCCAGACCACGGCGCTGCTCGATAACAAATACAGTACGTACTGGACCACCACCGGCCGCGATACCACGGCTACGCTCAGCTTTGAGCTGCCCGCGCCGCAGGAGTTCGACGTGCTGCAATTGCAGGAGAATATTGCGGTGGGCCAGCGTATTGAAAGTTTCGTGCTGGAGTACAAAAGTGGGGTCGAGTGGAAACCGCTGGTGGCGGGCACTACGGTGGGCTACAAGCGCATTCTGCCGTTTGCGCCGGTGCGGGCGCAGTACGTGCGGGTGCGCATCACCTCGTCGCGGCTCAATCCGACGCTCTCGGCCATTGGACTGTATAAGCAGGCCCTAGCGCCCAGCGCTAATTAGTCGTTGATTATCAAGTAAATAAAAAAATATTTGTCATGCAGACCGCCGGGAAGTATCTCGCCCGCTTCGTTGCTGACGCCAGTAATTACTGCCCCACGCGAGATGCTTCCCGGCGGTCTGCATGACAGTTCTTATGCTTACGTATTGTATCCCCATGAAAAAAATAACCCTCGCGCTAGCCTTGCTCAGCGCGGCTGGCACCCTGCCGGCTTTGGCCCAAGAGCAGGGCATTCACCAGCAATCGACGGAGTACGAGGCACCCACCGACCCGCTGGTAATCAAGAAGCTGGATAAGTGGCGCGACCAGAAATTTGGCCTCATTCTGCATTGGGGCTTGTATGCCGTGCCGGGCATCATCGAGTCGTGGCAGATATGCTCGGAGCCCTGGATTGACCGCGACAGCACCAGCAACTACGAGGCCTACAAGCAGCGCTACTGGGACTATAGCAAGGAGCTTAACCCGGTGAATTTCAACCCCGAGCAGTGGGCCAGCGTGGCCAAAAAGGCGGGCATGCGTTACCTGGTGTTCACCACCAAGCACCACGACGGCTTCAACATGTTCGACACCAAGCAGTCGGATTTCAAGATTAGCAACGGCCCGTTTAAGGATAACCCGCGTGCCGACGTGGCCAAGTACGTGTTCAGTGCTTTCCGCAAGGAAGGCTTCATGATTGGGGCCTATTTCTCGAAGCCGGACTGGCACTCGCAGGACTTCTGGTGGCCGAAATACGCCACGCCCGACCGCAACGTGAACTACGACATCAAGAAGTATCCGTGGCGCTGGAAAAAGTACCAGGACTTCACCTACAACCAGATAAGTGAGCTGATGCACAACTACGGAGCCATGGATATCCTGTGGCTCGACGGCGGCTGGGTGCGCCCCAAGGAAACCGTGAATGCGGAAGTGCGCGCCTGGGGCGCGCCGATTCCGGACTTCAGCCAGGACGTGAACATGCCGCGCATTGCCACCATGGCCCGCCAGGCCCAGCCCGGCCTGCTGATGGTAGACCGCACCGTGCACGGCCCCTACGAAAACTACCAGACGCCCGAGCAAAAAGTGCCTGACCACCAGCTTGCTAACCCCTGGGAAAGCTGCCTGACCCTGGCCAACAACTGGGGCTACGTGCCGAACGACACGTACAAGTCGCCCACCAAAATCATTCACTCGTTGGTAGAAGTGGTGGCCAAGGGCGGCAGCCTGCTGCTGGGCGTGGGCCCCAAGCCCGACGGCACCCTCGACCAGGAGGCCGTGACGCGCCTCACCGCGATAGGTAAGTGGCTGGATGTGAACGGGGCGGCCATCTACAATACCCGCGCCACCCCGCGCTTCCAGGACGGCACCACCTACTTCACGCAGGGCAAAAAAGGCACTCGATACGCCATTGCCTGCCTGCCCGAAAACCAGGCCGCGCCCACCACGCTGGCCTGGACCGGCAACGTGCCCAAAAAAGGTAGCAAGCTGACCCTGCTGCAAACTGGCCAGGCAGTGAAATGGACCGCCACCGGCGACAAAGTGACCCTGACGCTACCCGCCGTCCTGGCCAAGCAGGCCGGCGCGTACCCGGCGCTGGCCTTCGCCTACGTGGCCGAATAACTATTTTGTATAAAGCTGATTTTGTTCATGTTACAGTCGATGCTTACCCGGGGCTTGCTGGGCTTGGGCCTGCTGCTGGCGGCGCGCCCCGCGGCCCAGGCGCAGCAAAAGCACACGTTTGAAATCAAGGACGGGCAATTTCGCTACGACGGCCAGCCCACCCAGATTCACGCGGGTGAAATGCACTACGCCCGCGTACCGAAGGAATACTGGCGGCACCGGCTCAAGATGCTCAAGGCCATGGGCCTCAATACGGTAGCCACCTACGTGTTCTGGAACTACCACCACCCCGCGCCGGGCGTGTGGGACTTCAAAACGGGTAGCCACAACCTGGCCGAATTCCTAAAAACGGCTAAGGAAGAAGGGCTGTTCGTCATTCTGCGGCCGGGCCCTTATGCCTGCGCCGAGTGGGAGTTTGGCGGCTACCCGTGGTGGTTGCAGCAGAATAAAAACCTGGTTATCCGAGCTAATAACCAGCCGTTTTTGGACTCGTGCAATGTGTACCTGCGCCGGCTGGCCGCGCAGGTGAAAGGCTACCAAGTGAGCAAGGGCGGGCCGATTATCATGACCCAGGTGGAGAATGAGTTTGGGTCGTACGTGTCACAGCGCCAAGATATTCCGCTGGCCGAGCACCGCAAGTACAACGTGGCCATTAAGCAGCAGCTGGTGGACGCGGGCTTCGAGGGGCCGTTTTTTACTTCCGACGGGGCCATGTTGTTTGAGGGTGGCGCGCTGCCGGGCGTGCTGCCCACCGCCAACGGCGAGGGCAACGTGGAAAACCTGAAAAAGGCTGTTAATCAGTATAATAACAACCAGGGCCCGTACATGGTGGCTGAGTTTTACCCCGGCTGGCTCGACCACTGGGGCGAGCCGTTTACCCGCATCAGCCCCGAGCAGGTAGTGAAGCAGACCGAAACCTACCTCAAAAATGGGGTGAGCTTCAACCTATACATGGCCCACGGGGGCAGCAACTTCGGCTTTACGGCGGGCGCGAACTACAACGAAGAGCATGCTATTCAGCCCGATATCACGAGCTACGACTACGACGCGCCCATTAGTGAGGCGGGCGGGGTCACGCCCAAGTATACCGCCCTGCGCGAGCTGCTAAAACGCTACGTGAAGTACCCCGTGCCGGCGGTGCCCGCCCCACTGCCGGTGCGCACGCTGCCGCCCATCGCGCTTGGCAAATCGGTGGACTTGTTTGACCTGAAGAAGGACCTCAAGCCCGTGACCAACGACACGCCGCTCTCGTTTGAGGAGCTGGGCCAGGGCCACGGCTACGTGCTGTACAGCAAGCGCTTCACCCAGCCGACCCAAGGCAAGCTGCAGGTAAAAGGCCTGCGCGACTACGCCACGGTGTATGTGAACGGCAAGCTGGTGGGCGAGCTAAACCGGCAGCAAAACAAGTACGAGTTGGATATCCAGATTCCCTTCAACGCCACCCTGGAGCTGCTGGTGGAAAACATGGGCCGCATCAACTACGGCGCTGATATTGTGCACAATACCAAAGGTATTATTTCGCCGGTCGTCATCAACGGCTTCGAAATAACGGGCGACTGGAACATGCACAAGCTGCCCTTCGAGCAAGCGCCCGACCTGACTAAGTACCCCGCCAAGAACAAGGAGGGCAAGCCCACGCTATACACCGCCACCTTCGAGGTGCCGCAGCCCGGCGACGTGTTTCTGGACATGCGTGGCTGGGGCAAGGGCATTGTCTTTGTGAACGGCCACCACCTGGGGCGTTACTGGAAAGTGGGCCCGCAACAAACGCTGTACTTGCCCGGCTGCTGGCTGAATAAAGGCAAGAATAATGTAGTCATCTTGGAGCAGCAGAACGACGTGCTGCACACCGAGTTGAAAACGACCGATAAGCCAATTTTGGAAGACGTACGGTAGGAGGCTCGTTCTGGCGGGGCGCCTCACCCCCCGACCCCCTCTCCGAGAAGGAGAGGGGGAGCCTAATCACTGCGAGCGTCCGCGCAAAACCGTTCTCCCCTCTCGGGGGGGCAGGGGATGAGGCGCACGTTTGAACGATTGGCAAATATTTGATAATTAATCTGATACATTTTCCCATGACGAAGTATCTCGCGCTTAGCCTAGCCCTGCTTAGTGCCACCGCCGCCAGTGCCCAGGTCACCAAGCCGCTCTATCAGAATAGCCAGGCTCCCACCGAAGCGCGGGTGCAGGACCTGCTGGGCCGCATGACCACGGCCGAGAAGGTGGGCCAGCTCTCGACGCTGCTCGGCTGGGAGATGTATGAGAAAGACGGCCAGCGGGTTACGGCCAGCGCGGCGTACCGCAAGGCCGTGGATGAGCGCCACATCGGCGCGCTGTGGGCCACGCTGCGTGCCGACCCCTGGACCAAGAAAACGCTGCTCACGGGCCTCAACCCGCAGCTGGCCGCCGAGGCGACCAATGCCTTGCAGAAGTACGCCGTAGAGCACACGCGGCTGCACATCCCCATGCTGCTGGCCGAAGAGTGCCCGCACGGCCACATGGCCATCGGCACCACGGTGTTTCCTACGTCCATCGGCCAGAGCAGCACCTGGGACCCGGCCTTGATTCGGCGCATGGCTACCGCCATTGCCACCGAGGCGCGGGTGCAGGGCGCGCACATCGGCTACGGCCCGGTGCTGGACTTGGCCCGTGAGCCGCGCTGGTCGCGGGTGGAGGAAACCTATGGCGAAGACCCCGTGCTCAACAGCCAGATGGGCGTAGCTATGGTGCAGGGCTTCCAGGGAAATAGCCTCAAGAGTGGCACTAACATAATCTCTACGCTCAAGCACTTTACGGCCTACGGCGTGCCCGAAGGCGGGCACAACGGCGGCAGCATTAGCACGGGTTACCGCGAGCTGTTTCAGAGCTTTTTGCCGCCGTTTCGGGCAGCCGTGAAGGCCGGAGCGCAGTCGGTGATGACGGCCTACAACTCCATCGATGGGGTACCGTGCTCGGCCAACCCGTTTTTGCTCACCGACGTACTGCGGCAGCAGTGGGGCTTCCAGGGCTTCACGGTGTCGGATTTGGGCAGTATTTCGGGCTTAGTCAATAACCACCACGTGGCCGCCACGCCGCCCGAAGCCGCGGCGTTGGCTCTTAACGCCGGCCTCGATGATGACCTGAGCGGTTACGGCTTCGACAAGGAGCTGCTGCAAGCCGTTGAGCAAAAGCTGGTTGCGCCGGCCACGCTGGACCGCGCCGTGGGCCGGGTGCTGCGCGTGAAGTTTGAGATGGGCCTATTTGAAAACCCCTACGTGGACCCGCGCAAGGCCGCCAAGCTGGTGCACAGCCCCGCCAATGTGCAGCTGGCCCGGCAGGTAGCCCAGGAGTCAGTGGTGCTGCTCAAGAACGACAAAGACCTGCTGCCGCTGGCCAAAACGGTGCAGCGCATCGCCGTCATCGGCCCCAATGCCGACAACAGCTACAACCAGCTGGGCGACTACACCGCCCCCCAGCCCGAAAGCAACGTGGTAACGGTGCTCGAAGGCATCCGGGCCAAGGTGCTAGCCACCACGCAGGTCACCTACGTGAAGGGCTGCGCCATCCGCGACACCGCCAGCACCAACATCGCCGCGGCCGTGGCCGCGGCGCGCAACGCGCAGGTAGCCATTGTGGTACTGGGCGGCTCCAGCGCCCGCGATTTCAAAACCGAGTACCAGAGCACGGGTGCGGCTACCGTCACGGCGGGCGGCCAGCAGGTGAGCGACATGGAAGCCGGCGAGGGCTACGACCGCGCCAGCCTCGACCTGCTCGGCAAGCAGCAGGCGCTGCTGCAAGCCGTGGTAGCTACCGGCACGCCGGTGGTGGTGGTCCTCATCAAGGGCCGCCCGCTGAACCTGAACTGGATGGCCGCCCACGTGCCCGCCCTGCTCGATGCCTGGTACCCCGGCCAGGAAGGTGGCCACGCCGTGGCCGACGTGCTGTTTGGCGACTACAACCCCGCTGGCCGCCTGCCCATATCGGTGCCCAAAAGCGTGGGCCAATTGCCGGTATACTACAACGCCAAGCGCCCCACCAAGCACGACTACGTCGAAACCGACTCGAAGCCGCTCTACAGCTTCGGCCACGGCCTGAGCTACAGTAAGTTCGAATACTCCGACTTACAAGTGAGCCCCGTCGAAACCGCCGGCGCGGTGCGCGTAACGGTGCGCTTTAAGGTGAAGAATACCAGCGCCCGGGCCGGCGACGAGGTAGCCCAACTCTACCTCAGCGACGATGTCAGCTCGGTAGTTACGCCCGTGAAGCAGCTCAAGAAATTCCAGCGCCTGACGCTGAAAGCCGGTGAGCAGCAATCCGTTGTCCTAGAACTAACCGCCGAAGACCTGATGCTGCTGAACGGCAGCCTGAAGTGGACCGTGGAGCCAGGCTCGTTCACGGTGCAGGTGGGCGCGTCGTCGGAGGATATTCGGGCGCAAGCGCAGTTCCGGGTGGGGCAGGCCATCGAGAATATTACGTGGTAGGGGAGGTACCCCGTCAGCATCTTTCCACTTGCCCCCGCCATGAAAAAGCGCCTGCTCCTCGCCGCCCTCGCCCTGCCCGCTCCCACGGTAGCCCAGCAAACCTGGTCCGTCGCTAAGCAAGAGCTGCTCTTCACGGCTCCGCCGTTCAAGCAATGCCACGCTTCCACGCTGGTCGAAGTAGCTAAAAACAACTTCCTGGTGGCGTGTTTTGGCGGGTCGAAGGAGAGCAAGCCCGACGTAGCTATCTGGCTCACTACCATTGCTAAAAAGGGTATCTCGGCTCCGCAGCGCGTGGCCGATGGCGTGGTGAGCGACACGCTACGCTACCCGGCCTGGAACCCGGTGCTGTTTCGGAGGCGCGGGGGTGACTTGCTGCTATTTTACAAAGTGGGGCCCAACCCCCGCGAATGGTGGGGCCTGGTCAAAACCTCGGCCGACAACGGCCGCACGTGGTCGGCGGCGCGGCGGCTGCCGCCGGGCGTGCTGGGGCCCATCAAAAACAAGCCGGTGCAGCTGGCCGATGGCACTATTCTGGCGCCGTCGAGCGTGGAGGAGGCCAGCGGGCACTGGACCATTCACCTCGAAAAATCGACTGATAAGGGCCAGACTTGGCAGGTGCAGCCAGTTGATAACGGGTCGGCGCTGGACGTGATTCAGCCCAGCATCCTCACGTATGCGGGCCACCGCTTGCAGCTGCTGTGCCGCAGCAAGCAGGGCCGCCTGGTGCAGGCGTGGTCGCCGGATGGCGGCGTGAGCTGGGGCCCGCTCTCGCAAACGACGCTGCTCAACCCTAACTCCGGCACCGATGCCGTGACGCTCAAAAACGGCACCCAATTGCTCGTGTACAACCCCGCCGTGCCGGGCAAAGACTGGTTCAACGGCCGCGCTCAACTGCGGGTGGCCCAGTCGGCCGATGGCCAGGCCTGGCACGACGTGGCCACGCTGGAAAACGGGACGACCGAAGAATACAGCTACCCAGCCATCATTCAGGCGCAGGATGGCCGGGTGCACATCACCTACACCTACAACCGGCAGAATATCAAGCACGTGGTGCTGCAAGCGCAGTAGCGCGCCAGGGTAAAGCAGCGCCTAGACGAGCAAAATGGCAGAACAGGCATAAGCTTTGTTCTGCCATTCTTTTTGCTTTCAGAAGGCACTTTTATAAAAAAATGATACAAGTCCTTTGACTTGCCGAAAAAAGTAACTTTATTTACAAAAAACTTAACAGCCCCCTCAGCATGAGTTCATTATTAGCGCTTGAGGAAACCTATCTGGCCCGGCTCAACAATGTGGAGCGGCGCAAGCATATTCAGAAGCTTAAGATAGTGAAGCACTTGTATGTGAAGGGGGCGAAAACCAACGCGGATATCTGCTCGCGGTTTGCCATCAGCTCGCCCACATCGATTGCCATTCTCAACGAGCTGGTGGCCGAGGGGCTAGTGGAAAAGCAGGGCCGTGGCAAGTCGCTGGGCGGGCGCAAGCCCGAGCTGTATGGCCTGTGCGACGGGTCGCTGTTTGTGCTAAGCATCCACATCGAGCAGTTTAAGACGCGGATGGCCATATTTGACAATAATAATCACATTGTCAGCGGCTTGCATAGCTTCAATATTGAGCTTACCAAAGACCTGAGCGCGCTGGCGCAGGTGCACGCGCACGCCCAGGCGCTGCTGCTGGCCTCGGGCATTGAGCTGAAAAAGCTGGTAGGCGTGGGTATGAGCATGCCGGGGCTGGTGGCTTCGAAGGAGGGTAACAACCACACGTATCTGCGCACGGCCGGCGAGCCCGAATCGTTGCAGCAGCTACTGGAAGCGCAGTTTGGTAAGCCGGTTTTCATTCAGAACGACGCCAAGAGCGCGGCCCTGGCCGAGTACCGTTTTGGGCTGGCGCACGGCCTGCGCGATGCGCTGGTGCTGTCGCTGGACTGGGGCATTGGCCTGGGCATCATTCTGGATGGCAAGCTGCGGAGCGGCGCGCTGGGTTTTGCCGGCGAGTTTGGCCATATTCCGCTGGTGGAGGGCGGCGCGCTGTGCCACTGCGGCAAGCGCGGCTGCCTCGAAACCGTGGCCTCGGGCAGCGCCATTGTGCGGCTGGCCAAGGCGGGCCTGGCGGCGGGGCAGCGCACGCTGCTCAGCCGGCTGTCGGCCCAGCAGCTAGAGCAGCTGGAGCCCGAGCAGGTGTACGCGGCGGCCCACGAGGGCGACCAGTTTGCCATCAACACGCTGGCCGAGGTGGGCACCAACCTGGGCAAGGGCATCGCCATCCTGATTCAGCTGTTCAACCCCGAGCTCATTGTGTTGGGGGGCAAAATAGCGCAGGCCAAGCAGTTTATTTTTCCGGCTATTCAGCAGGCTATCAACACGTACTGCATGGCGCAGCTGCGCGAAAAAACCACCGTTGTGGTGTCGGAGCTGGGTGATAATGCCGTGATTCTGGGCTCGGTGGCCACGGTGATGGAGAATATTTTTGAGAGTTACCTGGAGCTGGCTTAGCGCCGGCGCAGTCTGCATGATAACTAGCTGATTTACTTGAACTTGACTGTCTTAGCCTTTTCGCAACCCCACCTGGCTTCGCCCTTATGCACAACGTTACGCTACCCATTATGAACAGACTGAACCTCCTGGAGGAAACCCGTTTTGAAAAGCTTCCGGTGACCGTGTACCGCGACAAGGAAACGGCGTCCGTGCAAGTAGCCGCCCGCATTGCGGCCCTCATTCGGAGCAAGCAGGCGCGCGGCGAGCAGGCCGTGCTGGGTTTGGCCACCGGGGCCACGCCGGTGGGCGTGTACGAGGAGCTGGTGCGCCTGCACCGCGAGGAAGGCCTGAGCTTTCGCAACGTGGTGACCTTCAACCTCGACGAGTATTACCCCATGCAGCCCACGTCGGCGCAGAGCTACGTGACGTTCATGAACGAGAACCTGTTTGACCACCTCGACATCGAGCGGGCGAACATTCACATCCCTGACGGCACGCTGGCCCCCGATGAGGTGGCGGCTTTCTGCCTCAACTACGAGCGCCAGATTGAGGCGTGCGGCGGGCTCGACTTACAGCTGCTGGGCATCGGGCGCACCGGGCACGCGGGCTTCAACGAGCCCGGCTCGGCCCCCAACTCGGGCACGCGCCTGGTCACCTTGGACGACCTCACGCGCCGCGACGCCTCGCGCGACTTTGGCGGCAAGGAGTACGTGCCCACCAAGGCCATTACGATGGGCATGGGCACCATTTTCAAGGCCCACGAGATTATCCTGATGGCCTGGAGCGGCAAAAAAGCGCCCATCATCAAGAAGGCCGTGGAGGGCGAGGTATCGAGCGAAGTGCCGGCCACGTATTTGCAACTAGCTGATAACGTTGAGTTTATCGTGGATGAAGACGCCGCTGCCGAGCTCACGCGCTTCGACAAGCCCTGGCTGGTGAAAGACTGCGTGTGGGACGAGCGCCTCATCAAGAAAGCTGTTATCTGGCTCTCGAACACCCTGGATAAGCCAATTCTGAAGCTTACCGACGAGGACTACAACAGCAACGGCATGGCTCAGCTGGCCACCGAGCAGGGGCCAGCTTATAAAATTAACATTCACATTTTCAATAAGTTACAACATACTATTACGGGCTGGCCGGGCGGCAAGCCGGGCGCCGACGATTCGCAGCGCCCCGAGCGGGCCTTGCCGGCCACGAAGCGGGTGCTCATTTTCTCACCTCACCCCGACGACGACGTGATTTCGATGGGCGGCACCTTCATCCGCCTCATTGACCAGGGCCACGACGTGCACGTGGCCTACCAGACCTCGGGCAACACGGCCGTGTGGGACGACGACGTGCTGCGCTACATGGAGTTTGCCATCGACTTCGAGGCCAGCTTGGGCAAGGACGCCAGCGAGCTGCGCACGGTGTACGACGGCATGCGCGCGTTCATTCAGCAAAAGCAGGCCAACCAGGTTGATACCCAGGAGATTCGCAACGTTAAGGGGTTCATTCGTAAAAGCGAGGCCATTGCGGGCGCCCGCTACGCCGGCCTGTCCGACGACCACATTCACTTCCAAGCGCTGCCGTTTTATGAATCGGGCCGCACCGCGAAGTTTTCGGTAACGGACCGTGATATTGAGCTCACGATGAAGCTGTTGCAGCAGGTGCAGCCCAACCAGCTCTTTGTGGCTGGCGACTTTGCCGACCCCAACGGCACGCATATCATCTGCTTCAACATTGTGACGGAGGCGTTGCGCCGCCTGCGCCCCACCGAAACCTGGGTGGAAGAATGCTGGGTGTGGATGTACCGCGGCGCGTGGCACGAGTTTGCACCCTACGAGATTGAAATGGCCGTGCCGCTGTCGCCGCAGGAGGTGGTTCGCAAGCGCAATGCCATTTTCAAGCACCAGAGCCAGAAGGATACGCCGGTGTTTCCGGGCGACGACGCCCGCGAGTTTTGGGTGCGCGCCGAACACCGCAACCGCGAAACCGCCCAGCAATACGACCGCCTCGGCATGGCCAATTATGAGGCCATGGAAGCGTTTGTGCGCTGGCAGTTTTAGGGCGTTCACCCCACCCCCGGCCCCTCCCTTTCGGGAGAGGGGAGCCTGACTACTTTCAACGACTGCTTGCGGTTGGCTCCCCTCTCCCGAAGGGGAGGGGCCGGGGGTGGGGTTTCGCATCAGGGCTGACTACCAAGTAATTGATAACCAAATGACCAGTAGCAAATACATCGGCGTAGATATCGGCGGCACGAAGGTGCACGTCGGCATTGTGCAGCACGGCGAGCTGCTGCAGGAGGTGAAGTTTGAAACTTCGGCCAATGCGCCGAAGGAGCAAATTTTAGCTGAGCTGACGCAGCAGTTGGCGCCGCTGGTGACGGCCGAGGTGGCGGGCATCGGCATTGGGGTGCCGGGGCTGGTAGACGAAGAAAACGGCATTGTGCACAACGTGCAGAATATTCCGGCCTGGCGCGAGGTGCATCTTAAGCAGCACCTGGCCAGCCACTTCGCCCAGCCGGTATATATTACCAACGACGCCAACGCCTTTGCCATTGGCGAGAAAATGTACGGCCAGGGCCAGCCCTACGCCAACTTGGTGGGGTTGGCGCTCGGCACCGGGCTGGGGGCGGGCATCATCATCAACCACCAAGTGTATTCGGGAACGCTTTCGAGCGCCGGCGAATTTGGGATGATTCCTTACCTCGACCATACCATCGAAGACTATTGCAGCGGCAAGTTCTTTACGCAGCGCACCGGGCAGTCGGGGGCGGCGTGGCACGCGCTGGCCCGGCAGGGCGATGCCGAGGCGCTAGCCGTGTTCGCTGAGTTTGGCCGGCACCTGGGCCGCGCTATCCACATCATTCTCTACGCGCTGGCGCCCGAAGCCATTTTTCTAGGCGGTTCGGTAAGCGGCGGCTTCGAGTATTTCCGCGGCGGCCTGGCGGAGAGCCTGGCGGCGTTTCCATTTAAGCAAGTAACTGAGCGATTGGTTGTTGCGCCCTCCGCGCTGGGCAACGCGGCCGTGCTGGGCGCGGCGGCGCTCTGCCACATGAAGCAGGAGGACCCTACTTCCCACCCCCACCACGAGCTAACCCTATGAATAAGAACGTATTAGTAGTACTAGTGGCGGTGCTGAGCCTGGGCGGCCTGGCCCCGGCCCACGGCCAGCAAGCCACTGCAAGCCCGGCCGGCATAGCCGTTATTCCGCAGCCGGTGCGGCTGGTGCCCGGCACGGGCCGCTTCGCCATTACCCCGGAAACCAAGATTTACGTGGGCCCCAAAAATGACGAATTGCGCCGCATTGGCCAAAGCCTGAGCGCGGAAATAGCCCGCGCCACCGGCGTAACGCCGCCCGTGGTGGCGGCTGCGCCCGGCAAGCAGCAGGCGAGCGCCATCTACCTCACGCTCACGCAACCCGTTGATACCCTGGGCACGGAGGGCTACACCCTGAGCGTGCAACCCGCACGGGTGGTACTGGCGGCCCGCCAGCCGCAGGGCCTGTACCTGGGCACCCAAACCATTCGGCAGCTGCTGCCGGCCCAGCGCACGGCGGGCGCGAGCCTGCCCGCCGTGGAGGTGGCCGACAAGCCGCGCTACAGCTGGCGCGGCATGCACCTCGACGTGAGCCGCCACTTCTTCCCGGTCGAGTTTGTAAAGCAGTACATCGACTACCTGGCGCTGCACAAGATGAACACCTTTCACTGGCACCTCACGGATGACCAGGGCTGGCGCATCGAAATCAAGAAATACCCCAAGCTGACCACTGTGGGCGGCTTCCGCGAGGGCACGCTCATCGGCCACTACGGCGCGAAAGTGCCCGAGTACGACAACGTGCGCTACGGCGGCTTCTACACGCAAGAGCAAGTAAAAGAGGTAGTTAAGTACGCGCAGGACCGCTACATCACGGTGGTGCCCGAAATTGAGATGCCCGGCCACGCGCTGGCGGCGCTCACGGCCTACCCCGAGCTCTCGTGCACCGGCGGCCCCTTCAAAGTGGGGCAGACCTGGGGCGTGTACGACGATATTTTTTGCGCCGGCAACGAGCAGACGTTCGCGTTTTTGCAAGACGTGCTGACGGAAGTAATGCCGCTGTTCCCCAGCAAAATTGTGCACATCGGGGGCGACGAAGCGCCCAAAACCCGCTGGAAAGTCTGCCCTAAGTGCCAGGCCCGCATCAAGACCGAGCACCTGAAAGACGAGCACGAATTGCAGAGCTACTTCGTGCAGCGCATGGAGAAATTCGTGAACACCAAGGGCAAAACCATCATCGGCTGGGATGAAATCCTGGAGGGTGGCCTGGCCCCCAATGCCGCCGTAATGTCGTGGCGCGGCATGGAGGGCGGCACAGCCGCCGCCAAGCAAAAGCACCAGGTGGTGATGACGCCTGGCGAGTTTGTGTACTTTGACCATTACCAGGGCGACCCCAGCCAGGAGCCGCTCAGCATTGGCGGTTACCTGCCGCTGGCCAAGGTGTATGCCTTCGAGCCCACGCCCCCCGAGCTGAACGCCGAGGAGCGCAAGTACATCCTGGGCGCGCAGGCCAACCTCTGGACCGAGTACATCCCTACCACGCAGTACGTCGAGTACATGGTGCTGCCGCGCATGTCGGCGCTGGCCGAAGTGCTTTGGACCCCGGCCAGCCAGAAAAACTGGGAGAGCTTCAAGGTGCGGATGCAGCCGCAGTACCAGCGCTTTGCCGCGCTGGGAGCCAACTACGCCAAAAGCGCCTTCAACGTGCGCGAACAATTCGTGACCGATACCACCAAGGGCGGCGACGTGGTAAGCCTACTACTGGACGCCACCGGCCCGCAGATTACCTACACCCTCGACGGCACCGCGCCTACCAGCGCCTCCACGGCCTACAACGGGCCCTTCACGCTCACCAAATCGGCCACGGTGAAGGCCGCTTCCTTTGAGAACGGGCAGCCAGCCGGCAAGCTGACCTCTACTGATGTGATGGCGCACAAAGCCTTCGCTACGCCCGTAAAGCTGGCCACTGCGCCCAATAAAGCCTACCGCGGCAACGGCGCGCTCACCCTGGTCGATGGCCTCAAAGGCTCCCTTAGCCACGGCGACGGCCACTGGCTGGGCTTTGAGAACGACGATATGGTAGCCACGCTCGACCTGCGCAAGGCTATGGAAATCAGCAGCGTGCGCAGCACGTTCCTGCAAAAGCCAGAGGATGAGATTCTGCTGCCGACCGCGCTGGAAGTGGCCATCTCGACGGATGGCCGCACCTACAAAACGGTGTACTCGGCACCCGTGCCGGCGGCCCCGGCCGGCGGCTCCATTGGCGAGGTGAAGGCCGACTGGAAAAAAACCAAGGCCCGCTACGTGCGCGTCACGGCCAAAAACGCGCGGCCCAAAACGGCCGCCGCGGGAGCTAAGGAGGCCACCGCCTGGCTGTTTGCCGACGAGCTGGTGGTGCAATAGGCCGCCCCGGCCGCGTAGCTTACGGGCTCATTTTCTTCAACCGATTTCTTCACCCGCTATCCTATGCCTCAAGTAGCTACCGCGGCCGGCGCGCCGGCCCTGCCGGCCACCAGCCAGTCCAACAAGCCAATCATCATCATTGGGTCGCTGTTCTTCATTTTCGGCTTCGTCACCTGGCTTAATTCGGTGCTGATTCCGTACCTGAAAATATCCTGCGAGCTCACCAACTTTGAGGCCTACCTGGTCGCGTTTGCCTTCTACATCTCGTATTTGGTGATGGCCATCCCGTCGGCCTGGGTGCTGAAGGCCACCGGGTTTAAAAAGGGTATGTCGCTGGGGCTGCTGGTAATGGGAGTGGGGGCGCTGCTGTTTGTGCCGGCCGCCCTCACGCGCACTTACGGGCTGTTTTTGCTGGGCTTGTTTGTGCAGGGCACCGGCCTGGCCGTGCTCCAAACGGCGGCCAACCCCTACATCACCATTCTTGGCCCGCGCGAAAGTGCCGCCAAGCGCATCAGCATCATGGGCATCTGCAACAAGGTGGCCGGCGCGCTGGCCCCCATTGCCCTGGGGGCCGTGGCCCTCAAGGATGCCGATGCGCTGGTACTGCGTCTCAAAACCATGAGCCTGGCCGATAAGGCCGCCGAGCTCGATGCCCTGGCCGCTCGCGTGGTGACGCCCTACCTGCTGATGCTGGCCGTGCTGGTGGTGCTGGCCGTGCTCATCTATTTCTCGTCATTGCCCGAAATCGACACCGACCACGAGGATGACGCCGTGGCTGCCGCTAACACCAACAAGTCGAGCGTTTTCCACTTCCCGCACCTGATACTCGGGGCGCTGGCCATGTTCTTTTACGTGGGCGTGGAGGTAATTGCCGGTGACACCATCATCAGCTATGGCGCATCGCAGGGCATCGCCCTGGCTACGGCTAAGTTCTTCACTACCTGCACGTTGATAGCCATGATTGTAGGCTACGGCATTGGCATTATCGCCATTCCGCGGTTCATTTCGCAGGAGCGGGCCTTGCAGGTTTCGGCGGTTACGGGGGTGCTGTTTGCGCTGGGCGCGCTCTTCACGCACGGCTATACCTCGGTGCTGTTCATCTCGCTGCTGGGTTTGGCCAACTCGTTGATTTTCCCAGCTATCTGGCCGCTGGCCATTGAGGGGCTGGGGCGCTTCACCAAGCTGGGCTCATCGCTGCTCATCATGGCCATTGCTGGGGGCGCGGTGCTGCCGCCCCTCTACGGTCTGCTGGCTGACTATTCGTCGCCTCAACACGCTTACTGGCTGGTGATTCCGTGCTACTTGTTTTTGCTGTTTTACGGCGTGGCCGGGCACAAGGCCCGCCGCTGAGGTAGCGTGGACTCTGCGAGTCCGTGCTTGGGTTGGTTGCGCAACGCGCGGACTCGCAGAGTCCACGCTACATACAGTTGTTTATCCTAGTTACCCGCCTCAGTACCTGACTGCGGCGTTTTTCCGAATGACAAAATTTCGCTTCCTGCTTCTCCTCCTAAGCCTAATCAGCGCCTACCCGCTGGCGGCGCAGCGCTACGAGCTGAATGCCGGCTGGCGGGGCATGCCCATCGGCAAGGTTTCGGCGGCGGGGCCGCAGCTTTCGCAGCCGGGCTACGCACTCACGGGCTGGCTGCCGGCCGTGGTGCCGGGCACGGTGCTTACCACGCAGCTCGAAAACAAGCAGGTGCCCGACCCCTTTTTCGGGATGAACAACGACCGCATCCCGGACATCTACCGCACTGGGCGCGACTACTACACCTACTGGTTTGTCAAGGACTTTCAGGAGGCGCCCGCTACCGGCGATGGCCAGGTGTGGCTGCACTTCCGGGGCGTGAATTACAGCTGTGAGGTGTTTCTTAATGGGCAGAAGCTCAACGAGAAAACCCACCACGGCATGTTTCTGCGCCAAGCCTACAACATCACGCCCTACCTGGCCAAGGACGGCCGCAACCGCCTCGCCGTAGTGGTATATCCGCCCGACCCCGTGGGCAACCCCAACGGTGGCCAGGGCGGCGACGGCACCATTGCCCGCAACGTGGCCATCCAGTACACGGCAGGCTGGGACTGGATTCGGCCCATCCGCGACCGTAACACGGGCATCTGGGACAAGGTGACGATTGAGAAGACGCAGGCCATCAATATCAAAAACCCCCACGTGGTGACCCGCTTGCCCGGCGTGCGCCTGCCCGACGGCCCCCAGGCCCCAGCCAACCTCGACGTGACGGCCGAGTTGGAAAACCCGACCGGTAAAAAAGTCTCGGGTGTGTTGCAATACACCATGGCCGGCCAGCTGGTGAAGCAGGCCGTGAGTGTGCCCGCGCACGCCACCCAAGTGGTGCGCCTGCCCGCCCTAACCCTGCAAAACCCCAAGCTGTGGTGGCCCAACGGCTACGGCGCGCAAAACCTCTACCCGCTGCAAATGCAGTTTTTGGTGGGCGGCAAAACGGTGTCGGACGAGGAAAACCTGCAAGTGGGCGTGCGCGAAATCGGGCATGTGTGGAACGCCAAAACTCAGAGCATGCAGGTGCTGCTCAACGGCCAGAAAATATTCATCAAGGGTGGCAACTGGATTATCTCCGATGCCATGCTGCGCTTCACGGATGCGCGCTACGACGCCGAAATCCGGTTTCACCGCGACATGAACCTTAACCTGATTCGGGTGTGGGGCGGCGCGCTCGTCGAGCGGCCCGAGTTTTACCAGGCCTGCGACAAATATGGGATGCTGGTGATGCAGGACTTCTGGGTATCGGGCGACGCCAACGGCCGCTGGGTGGACCCCATGAAGCTGGAGGACCAGTGGACCCGCCGCCAGTATCCTAATGACCATCAGTTGTTTATCAATTCGGCGGCCGACCAGGTGAAGCTGGTGCGTAACTATGCTTCGCTGGCCATCTGGTGCGGCGGCAACGAAATCACCCCGCCCCGGGATATTCTCACGGCGCTGCAAGATTCCATCCTGCCCAAGCTCGATGGTACGCGGTGGTTTGTGCCGTACTCCAACGCCGACAGCATGTCGTTCAACAACCAGGGCGGCAACGGCGATGGGCCGTATGGCATTCAGCTAATTAGCAAATTTTGGGCGCACCAAACTTATCCGTTTAACTCGGAAGTGGGCTCGGTGGGCGTGGGCGACGTGGAGTCGCTGGAGCGCTTCCTGGCCCCGGCCAACCTGGTGCCGCCGCGCTACCTGGGCGCTACCAGCAAGCCCACCGAGCAGGTCGATTCGGTGTGGACCTACCACACCTACATCAGCTACGAGCAGTCGCTGCTGCCCTACGGCGCGCCCAAAAATATCAAGGATTTTGGCGTGAAAGCGCAGCTTGTGAACTACGACCAGTACCGCGCGCTCATGGAGGGCTTCAACTCGCATATGTGGGACTGGTACACGGGCAGCATTATCTGGAAAACGCAGAACCCCTGGACCTCCCTGCGCGGGCAGATGTACGACTACTACCTCGACCCCAACGCCTGCCTCTACGGCCTGCGCACGGGCAGCGAGCCGCTGCACGTGATGTACAACCCCGTGGATAGTATGGTGATGATTACCAATAACTTATTCCAGGTAAAGCGCGACCTCATGCTGGTGGTCGATGCCTACGACATGGCCGGCAAAAAAACCAGCATCACGCAGGTGGTGCTAGAGGCCGGGCCATCGATGTCGAAGAAAATTCTGCCCGTTAACGCAGTGGTAAAGCAGCTTGGCAAGCAAAAAGGCCTGTTCCTGTCGCTGCAATTGCAGGGCCTCGATAAGCAGGTCATTAGCAATAACTTCTACTGGCTACCCGACGCCAAGGGCGAATATTCGGGCCTGAAAAGCATGGCGAAAGCGGCCGTTAACACTACCGTTAAGCCGATGGCACCGGGCAAAATTGCCGTCACGCTCACCAACCCGGCCGACGCGCCGGTAGCCTTTTTTAACCGCATTTCGCTGCTGAACCCCGGTACGCAAAAGCGCATTTTACCGGTGTTCTACACCGATAACTATGTGTCGGTGCTGCCCGGCGAAAGCCGAACCGTGGAGCTGGAATACACGCCCTCGGCCAGCGTACCCGCGCCCGTGGTGTCGGTCGAAGGCTGGAACGTGGACAAGCAGTTTCTACCCGTGGGGGTTAAGTAGTAAAATTAATGCAAGTACTTAAAATATAAATAGTTGACGGTATTTAATTTCCAGCTTATAAGCATTATGAAGCATCCTCTGCAGCGGTTCGTAGCGCCGGTAATCGTGCTGGCTGGTGGGCTAACGGCCCTGGCCGTGGGCGCCGCGCCGCCCGCGGGCCCCGGCCCCAAGCCGCCGGTGGCCGGCCTCACGCAGTACGTGGACCCCTACATCGGCACCGGGTTTCACGGCCACGTTTTTCTGGGGGCCAACGTACCGTTCGGCGCGGTGCAGCTGGGGCCGGTCAACCTGTCGGAGGGTTGGGACTGGTGCTCGGGCTACCACTATTCCGACTCCACCATCGTGGGCTTTTCGCACACCCACCTCAGCGGCACCGGCATCGGCGACCTGGGCGACGTGGCCATCATGCCCACCACCGGCGCGGTGCGGGTGCGCAAGGGCACGCTCAAAAACCCCGAGCAAGGCTTCGTATCGCTGTTTTCGCACAAAGAGGAGCGCGTGCGCCCCGGCTACTACGCCGTGCGCCTCAAGCGCTACGACATCAAGGCCGAGCTGACAGCCACCGAACGGGTTGGTTTTCAGCAGTATACCTTCCCTAAGTCTGACGCGGCCCACTTGGTTATCGACTTGCAGCAGGGCATTGGCTGGGATTTGGCCACCGATACTCACATCGAGCAGCTCAACGATAGCACGCTGGTAGGCTACCGCTTTTCCAAGGGCTGGGCCGTGAAGCAGCGGCTCTACTTCGCGGCGGTTTTCTCGAAGCCCATCCGGCAGTTTACAAGCCTGCAAGTAACTGATTCGCTGGGTAATACTACCCCGGCGGCCACCGGCAATCGCATCAAGGGCGTGGTAACCTTTACCACCAAAGCTGGCGAAGTGGTAAAGTTGAAAGTGGGCATTTCGCCCGTGAGCACCGCCAACGCGCAGGCTAATATCCGGGCCGAGATTCCGGGCTGGAACTTTGGCAAAGTAGTGGCCGCCGCCGATGCCGCCTGGAACCGGGAGCTGCAAAAAGCGCGCATTCAGGCCAGCGAGGCCCGCAAAAAGACGTTCTACACCGCGCTCTACCACACCATGGTGGCGCCGTCCATCTTCAACGACCACAACGGCGACTACTGGGGCACCGACGAGCAGGTGCACAAAGGGGCCACCTTCACCAACCTCACCACGTTTTCGCTCTGGGACACGTACCGGGCGGCGCACCCGCTGTTTACGCTGTTGCAGCCGCAGCGCGTGAATGACATGGTGAGCTCGATGCTGGCCATTTACCAGCAGCAGGGCAAGCTGCCCGTGTGGCACCTCATGGCCAACGAAACCAACTGCATGGTAGGCTACAGCGCCGTGCCGGTGGTGGCCGATGCCTACCTGAAGGGCTACAAAGGCTTCGACGCCAACCTGGCCTACGAGGCCGTGAAAGCCACCGCCATGCGCGACGACTGGGGCCTGAAAGACGTGAAAGCCCTGGGCTTCATCCCGGCCAACAACGAAGTAGAGAGCGTGTCGAAAGGCATGGAATACGCCATCGACGACTGGTGTATTGCCCAGATGGCCAAGAAGATGGGCAAAGCCGACGACTACGCCTACTTCAGCAAGCGGGCCAAAAACTACCAGAATTACTTCGACAAGCAGGTGGTTTTCATGCGCGGCCGGGTGTCGGCCACCGAGTGGCGCGCACCGTTCAACCCGTTTTCGTCGGTGCACATGAAAAGCGACTTCACCGAGGGCAACGCCTGGCAGTACACCTGGCTGGTGCCGCAGGATGTGGAAGGCCTGGTAACCCTGCTCGGCGGCGAAAAACGCTTCAGCCAGAAGCTGGATTCGCTGTTTACCGTGAAGGGCAACATGGGCGCGGAGGCCTCGCCCGATATTTCGGGGCTCATCGGGATGTATGCCCACGGCAACGAGCCGGGCCACCACATCACCTACCTCTACAGCTACGTGGGCCAGCCCTGGAAAACGGCCGAGAAAGTCCGCTTCATCACCGAGAATTTTTACACCACCAAGCCCAATGGTATCATCGGCAACGAGGACGTGGGGCAGATGTCGGCCTGGCACGTGTTTTCGACGCTAGGCTTCTACCCGCTCAACCCCGCCAACGGGGCCTACGTGTTTGGCAGCCCGTCGGTAAACCAGGCCATTCTCACCTTGGCCGGCGGCAAAACCCTGACGATTGAAGCGAAGAATAATACCCTCACCAACAAGTATATCCAGCGCGTAACGCGTAATGGCCAGCCGTATTCCAAGTCCTACATCACCCACCAGGATTTGCTCCGGGGCGGCCAGCTGGTGTTCGAGATGGGACCCCGGCCCAGCCCCACCTGGGGCGTGGCTCCGGCCGACCGGCCCCGGTCGGTGATGCAGTAGCTGCGCGGGCCCAGCGGCCGGGTGAAGCAGGCGTTGAAAACAAGGTAGCCTGGCGCGCAAAACAGCGGTTTTTCGTTCTCAACCGGCTGTTTTTAAGGTAACCGAAGCAATAATTTAGCTGAGTTAGCCGCTCGATATTTATTGTGGCAAAAGAAATAAGGTGGCGCACCACTAAAAATTACCTAATTATTGCGCTTTAAAGCCCAATTTTTACGCGAATATGATTAACGTTATTTGGTTTGTGATAATCAACCAATTACCTTTAGGTCACATCATTGGAAAGTATCTTTCAGATAAGATAAACAACTTAAACAGGCCGGGGTAGTAGGCCCCACCTAAGTTGAAAAACCAAGTAAATACAAGTAAATAGAGGCGGTAGCTGCCAGCCAATGCAAGGGCTTTGGCAAAGCACAAAGCGGTAAGATTAGGTCGGTAGTGCTTACTTTTGTCCCTTATTTCCCCAGAATAATTTAAGAGAATTGCCAAGGAGTTCATTGGTAAAAACAGGCTTTCTGCGGCCTGCTCTTCAAAAATAATTTTCTGTTTCACATTACTGTTCCGGTTGTCTGCTCTAAAAAGTAAGAATAATATTTCTGCAGTATTGTTAAAACCTTTTAGCACCAGTTTGCCAAGTAGTTGCTGTCCCCGTCAGGCTGCTTTTCCGAGGTCCTGTTGGCATTAGTAAAGGATTGATTGTAAAAGCTTTGCATTTAGTAGTCAGTACTCGATTTTCATTTTTTAGCCCACCCAATCTCTTTCGTCACCTCACTCACTTCCCCATGAGAAGAAACCTACAATTACTTGTCTTACTCCTGCTGCTGGGCCACGGTTACAGCTATGCCCAGGCGAGTAAAATATCTGGTAAAATCACCAGTACCACCAACGAAACCCTCATTGGGGTGAGCGTGGTAGTGAGCGGCACCACCCAGGGCACCACCTCCGACGTGGATGGCAACTATACCCTCACGGCGGCCGACGATGCCACGCTAGTGTTCTCCTACGTGGGCTACGTGAGCCAGACGGTAGCCGTGAAGGGTCGCTCGTCCCTCAACGTCATTATGGCCGTTGATAGCAAGGAGCTGGGCGAGGTAGTCGTGACGGCCCTCGGCATCAAAAAGGACGAGCGCAAAGTGGGCTACGCCGTAACCAAAGTGGACGGCGGCGTGCTCAACGTGGCGCGTGAAACCAACGTGGCCAACTCGCTGCAAGGCCGCGTGGCCGGCCTGAACGTGGCGGGCGCCAGCGGCGGCCCCGGCTCGTCGGTACGCCTGAACATTCGGGGCGTAACGTCGTTTTCGGGCACCTCTTCGCCGCTTATTGTTATCAACGGCGTGCCCATGGACAACACTGTGCGCGGCAGCGCCGGTGAGTGGGGCGGTGCCGACTTGGGCGACGGTATCAGCAACATCAACCCCGATGATATTGAGAACGTGACGGTGCTGAAAGGCTCAACTGCTTCGGCCCTCTATGGCGCCCGGGCGGCCAACGGCGTGGTGCAAATCACGACCAAGAGCGGCTCGCGCACCAAGACTACGATTGAGTACAACACCAACTTCCAGGTGGACCGGGCCGTTGACAACACCAACTTCCAGGACCAGTACGGGCAGGGTAGCCAGGGCTTGCGCCCCACCGACAAGGCCTCGGCCATTGTGTCGGGCAACACGGCCTGGGGCCAGCGCCTCGATGGCACGCCCACCATTGGCATTGATGGCCAGGAGCACGCCTACTCTAAGGTGAAGGGCAACATCAATAACTTCTACCGCGCGGCACCTTCCTGGACCAACACGGTAGCCATTTCGGGTGGCGGCGACAAAGGCACCTACCGCCTGTCGCTTTCGAACCTGGATGGCCAGTCCATCCTGCGCAACAGTGGCCTCACGCGCCGCACAGTCAACTTCAACACGGCCTACGACCTGACCAAGAAGCTGAGCTTCAACCTAACGGCCAGCTACATTGACCAGAACGACAAGAACCGCGCCCAGCTCAGCGACTCGCCCCTGAACGCCAACAACATCCTGTTCCTGGCCCCCAACATCGACCAGGCTACCCTAGCCCCCGGCTTCGACCCCAACAACAACGGCCTCGAAACCGCTTGGAACGTGGATAGCTACGCCACCAACCCCTGGTTTGTGGTGAATCAGTTTGTGAACAACGTGTCGCGCAAGCGCCTCATCAGCTCGCTCTCGGGCCGCTACCAGTTCACCGACTATCTCTCGCTGCTGGCCCGCGTGGGCTACGACTACTCTAGCGACCGCCGCTTTGGCGTGACGCCCTACGGCACGCTGTACTCGAGCGCCGGCGAAGGTGGCTTGGATAACCTGACCCTGGGCAGCCGCCTGGAAATGAACAGCGACGCCTTGCTGTCGTTCAACAAGAGCCTCAACCAGGATATCTCCATCAGCGCCAGCCTGGGGGCTAACTACCGCCGCAACCGGTTTGAGAGCAGCCGCCTGTACGGTGGGCAGTTCATTGTGCCTTACCTGTACACGCCTACCAACCTGCGCAACCGCAACCTCGAATATCAGTTCACGGAACTGGTGACGCCTTCGGTGTACTACACCGCCGACTTCACGTACAAGTTCCTGACCTTGAGCACCACCGGCCGCTACGACCGCTTCTCGTCGCTGCCCAACGGCAACCGCAGCATCTTCACGCCGTCGGTAGCCGGTAGCTTCATCTTCTCCGACCTGCTCGACTCGCCGGTGCTGAGCTACGGTAAGCTGCGTGCTTCTTATGCCAAGACCAGCGGCGAGGCCGCCAACCCCTACCTGACGCAACAATACTACAGCATCGGCAACCCTATCAACGGCGTGCCGCGCGCTAACTACAGCTCGACCTTGCCCAATGCCAACCTGCGCCCCTACAACCTGCGGGAGTTTGAAGTGGGCACGGAGCTGAAGTTCCTCAGCAACCGCATTAGCATTGACCTGGCGTACTTCAACCGCAAAACCACCGGCGAGATTGTAAACGCGGCCCTCTCGGTTGCTACTGGCTACGAGGGTACCACGGTAAACCTGGGCTCGACCCTGAACCGCGGCATCGAGCTGGGCCTGACGGTGGTGCCCGTGAAGCGCGGTGCCTTCACCTGGACCTCGTCGTTCAACTTCACCAAGCTGCACAACGAAGTGCTGGACATTGACGGCGGCGCCAACAACCCGCTGCAAACCGGTACCTACCGCCCCATGAACGGCAACATCGGCATCGTGAAGGGCCTGCCCATTGCGCAGGTACGTGCCTACGACTACAAGCGCGATGCCAGCGGCAACGTAATTATCGGCGCGGATGGCGTGCCCGTGCGCGGCGACCTGACGCCGATGGGCTCGGGCATTGCCAACCTGTACGGCGGCTGGAACAACGACTTCAACTTCGGCAACTTCAACCTGTCGGCCCTCATTGACTACAAATTCAACAACAAGATTTTGTCGGCCACCGAGTACTACTCCTACGGCCGGGGCCTCAACCAGGCTACCCTGGCTGGCCGCGACGGTGGCGTAGTGGCGCAGGGCGTTACGGAAGGCGGCGCCGTGAACACCACGGTGGTGCCAGCCTACGAGTACTACCCGAAGCTGGCTACCAACATTTCGGCCCTGTCGGTGCTGGATGGCAGCTTCATCAAGTTCCGCCAGCTCACGTTTGGCTACACCCTCAACCAGACGCTGCTGGCGCGCACGCCATTCCAGGCCATTACCTTGTCGCTGGTGGGGCGCAACCTGTTCACCATCATGAAGCACACCGACAACATCGACCCGGAGAACACCATTTCGCCCCTGGTTGCCTACGCTGGGGTAGAAGGCGGCTCGCTGCCCTTCGCCCGCACCTATGGCGTTACCCTCAATGTTAAATTCAAATAAGCTAGGGCTATGAAAAAGGCACTTATCTACGCGGCTTTATCGGCCACCCTGTTCAGCACTTCCTGCTCGGAGAAGTACCTGGACGAAATCAATACCAACCCAACCGCGGCCGGGGCTAATAACCTCAACCCCAACTACTTGCTGACCGATGGCCAGCTGACGTTTGCCAACGCTGGCTACGCGCAGCTGTTGTACCCGGCCCCCTCTATTCAGGCGCTGGCCAGCACGTTCAACTACTACGGCAACGGTGACAAGTACACCAACTCCGGCGGCTTCACGGGCTACCAGGCGCTCATCTTCGGCCAGGGCTACACGGCGCTGAGCCGCTTGCAGCAGGCCATTGACGTGGCCAATAGCCAGGGCCAGGGCACCTCGCGCTACACCAACGTGATTGCCATTAGCAATATCATGAAAATCATGATATTCCAGCGCATCACCGATACCTACGGCGACGTGCCGTACTCGCAGGCTTTGCAGGCGACGCAGGGCATCAACACGCCCCAGTACGATAAGCAGGAGAACATTTACCCCGCCATGCTGACGGACCTCGACAAGGCCATTGCCAGCCTCGACGCGGCCGGTGCCAAGGCCTCGGGCGACCTGCTCTACGGCGGCGACGTAACGCAGTGGAAGAAGCTGGGCTACTCGCTGATGGTGCGCGTGGCCATGCGCATGACCAAGGTGAACCCCACCCTGGCCAAAACCTACACCGAAAAAGCTGCTGCCGCCGGCACCATGGCGAGCTACACCGACAACGCCCTGGTGCGCGGTGACATCGCCTTCGGCGACACGCAGAACGCTTCGGCCAACGCCTTGCTCACCACCGATGACTTCCGGGAAGTGAAGTGGAGCAAAACCCTGATTGACTACCTGCGCACCACCAACGACCCCCGCCTGGGGGCCATCGCCGAGATTGCGCAGGCCGGTGCTACCGCCAACGCCGACCAGACGCTGGCCGGCAACAGCGACCCGGCCGTGCAGCGCGGCCTGCCCAATGGCTACGACCTCACGGGCGGCACCTTCGACATTCGCAAGCGCACCGACTACCCCGGCGGCACCGGCACGGCGGCCGACCTGGCGCCCCTCGGCAACTACTCGCGGCCCCGCTTGGCCGTGTACATTCAGCGCAACGCCCCCAACTTTTTGCTGACCTACGCCGAAACCGAGTTGCTGCTGGCCGAAGCTGCTAACCGCGGCTGGAGCGTGGGCGCCAACGCCGCCACCCACTACGCCAACGGCGTGCGCGGGGCCATGCTGTCGCTATCGCAGTTGAGCACTGCCGCTACCATCAGCTCCACGGCCATCGAGGCCTACGTAGCCGCCAACCCCCTAGCCGCTACCAATCAGCTCAAGCAAATTAATGAGCAGTACTGGGTGGAAGCGTCCACCACGTTCGACTTTATTGAGGGCTGGAACAACTGGCGCCGCTCGGGCTTCCCGCAGCTGACGCCCGTGAACTACCCCGGCAACGTGACTGGCGGCACCATTCCGCGCCGTCTGATTTACCCGGTAACGGAGGTTTCTAACAACCCCGCCGGCTACCAGATGGGCGTGGCCAGCCTGAGCGGCGGCGACCTGCTGACCTCGCGGGTGTGGTGGGATAAATAACCCCCTACGCGCTTCGTAGTAGGTGAGGCTTTACTCCGGGCAAGGCTGGGGTAAAGCCTCACTTTTTTTATAAGGAATTGCCAGTCAGCTCACTTGCTCACATGAACATACCGGTTGCTTTTTTTCCACAACTATTACCTAAGCTTTGGTCAGCCCGCTGGCTGAGTGTGGCCCTTGGCCTGGGACTCACCCTGCCCACGCACGCCCAAACGCCTTTTAAGGGCCTCGAACACCTCTTTACGCCGCCCAAGGGCTACGTGGTGCAGCACACCAGCCAGCCCCTGACCCTGGATGGCAACCTGCGGGAAAGCGACTGGCAAAAAGCCCCCTGGACCACCGACTTCGTGGACATTGAGGGGGCGGCCAAGCCCCTGCCCACGTTCCAAACGCGCGTGAAAATGCTCTGGAACGACTCCACGCTCTTCATTGCCGCCACGTTGCAGGAGCCGCAAATCTGGGCTACTCAAACCCACCACGACGATATTATTTACAAAGACAATGATTTTGAGGTCTTTATCGACCCCGATAACAACGCCCACCAGTACTTTGAGGTCGAGGTAAATGCCATCAACCAGATTTTCGACCTCTACCTACCCAAGCCCTACCGCGACAAAGGCGACGCCCTCATTAGCTGGGACGTGGCCGGGCTGCGCTCGGGTGTGGCCATCAACGGTACCCTCAACCAGCCCCAGGACCAGGATAAAAGCTGGACCGTGGAAATGGCCATTCCACTAAAGGCCGTGCGCATGGGCTTTCCGTGGCAGCCGCCCACCGAGGGCACGCAGTGGCGCATCAACTTCTCGCACGTGGAGTGGGATACCAAGGTGGCGGGCCTCAAAAATCCCAAGCTCCAAAACGCCGCCGGCAAAGACTTGCCCGAGCGCAACTGGGTGTGGTCGCCGCAGGGCGTAATCAACATGCACTACCCCGAGCGCTGGGGCTACTTGCAGTTTACGCGCCAGGCCGGTACGGCCTGGCAGCTGCCCGCGGCCGAGCTGCGCAAGCAGTATTTATGGTTGGTATATTACCGCCAGCAGCAGTTTCGGGAGAAAACTGGCCACTACGCCGCCACCTTAGCCGAGCTGAAGATTACGCCTCAGGCGCAGGTTGATAAGCAGGCGAATCAGCTGGCGCTAGCGGCCACGCCCTACCAGTTTACCGCCACTATTACGGCGGCCGGCAGTGCCGCCATCCGCATCAACGACGAAGGACTAGTTGAAACCCTGAAACCCTAGCCATGACCAACCGCCGCAAATTTGTTCAGAATAGCCTCTTGATGGGCTTGGCCGCGCCGCTTTTGCCGGCCACCGTGGCCCAGGCTGCCCTGCCCACCGCGCCCCCCAAAGCCGGCTGGAAGCACTGGGTGTGGACCAATCCCAACCAAAAAGACACCGACGCCCAGCTCACCGAGCGCTACCGCAAGTACTACGAAGCGGGCGTGCGCGGCATCTTCTTTGAGGCCGACAGCGAGCGGCATTTCCGCGCCGCCAAAACCCAGAAGCTAGAGGCCCACCGCTGGATTTGGACCATGAACCGCGGCGAAAAAACGCTGCTGGCCGCCCATCCCGAGTGGTATGCCGTGAGCCGCAAGGGCGAGTCGTGCGCCACCCACCCGCCCTACGTGGACTATTACCGCTGGCTGTGCCCCTCGCGCGAGGAGGTGAAGCAGTACCTGGAGCAGGACTACGCCGCCGCCCTCAAAAAGGACTACATCGACGGCATTCACCTTGATTACGTGCGGTTTTGCGACGTGATTCTACCCGTCAACCTCTGGGATAACTACAAGATTGTGCAAACCAGCGAACTGCCCGAATACGACTTCTGCTACTGCGCGGTGTGCAAGGCCGCCTATAAAGCTGCATATGGCGTGGACATCGACAAAGTGCAGTATCCGGAGGCCAGCCCCTCGTGGCGGGCGTTTCGCTACGAGCGCGTGAACGAGGTGGTGCGCCGCCTTACCGCCGTGGCCAAGCAGTACCGCAAGCCTATCACCGCCGCCGTGTTCCCCACCCCCGACATTGCCCACCGCAACGTGAAGCAGGACTGGGTAAACTGGAACATCAGCGCGGTGTGCCCCATGATTTACCACGGCTTCTACAAGGAGCCCGTAGCCTGGATTGGCCAAGCCGTGAAGGAAGGCGTAACGGCCCTGAATGGCAAGTTTCCGCTCTACGCCGGCCTGTACTTGCCCGATTTCAACAACAACAACGCCGACCTGCAACAGGGTATTGAAAACGCCCTGCGCAATGGCGCGGCCGGCGTGTCGCTCTTCGGCGACGTGACGGATGCGGCGCTGGCGGCGTTGCAGGCGGCTTCAATGAAGGCGCGGGGGTAGCCCGCTAGAATGCTCCGTATCTTTAAAAAGCCCCAGCTGTAATTTATACCCGTATGCGTTGCCTAAGAGTTCGTTGTCAACTTATCCTCACGCTGCTCCTGCTAGCTGCCGCCAGCCGCGCCCAGGCGCCGCAGCCGCTGTTTAGCCTGCTCAGCGCCCAGGAAACGGGCATCAGCTTCAACAACGCTGTGAGCGAAAACGAGGCGCTCAACATCCTATCGTACGAATATTTCTACAATGGGGGCGGCGTAGCCGTGGGCGACATTAACAACGATGGCCTGCCCGACTTGATGTTCACCGGCAACATGCGGCCCAATAAGCTGTACCTCAACCAGGGCGGCTTCAAGTTCAAGGACATTACCGACCAGGCTTCGCCAGCGTTGAGCGGGCGCAAAGACGGTTGGAAAACCGGCGTGACGATGGCCGACGTTAACGGCGACGGTCGGCTGGATATCTACGTCTGCTACTCGGGCAAAAAGGCCGATGATGTGCGCCGCAATCAACTATTTATCAATCAAGGAGATAACAAATTTCAGGAACAAGCCAGCCAATACGGTTTGGATGACCCCGGGTACAGCACGCAGGCCGCTTTTTTCGACTATGATAATGACGGCGACCTCGACATGTTCCTGCTCAATCACAACATCAAGAAGATTGACAACATGGAGTTTGCTCGCTACAAGGGCGAGGTAGATGCGCTGGCGGGCAACAAGCTTTTCAAAAACGACGGCGGCCATTTCACCGACATTTCCCAAACCGCCGGCATCGTGCAGAGCCCGCTCACGTTCGGCCTGGGCATTGCGGTGGCCGATATCAACAAGGACGGTTGGCAGGATATCTACGTCACCAACGACTACAACGAGCCCGACTACCTGTATATCAACAACCACAACGGCACCTTTACCAACCGTTCGCAGGAGATGCTGCGGCACCACTCGCAGTTTTCGATGGGCGTGGATATCGCTGATTTCAACAACGATACGCAGCCCGATATCTTCACCCTCGACATGCTGCCGGCCGACAACCACCGCCAGAAGTCGCTGCAATTGCAGGAGAACTACGAGGTGTTTGAGTTGCAGCAGCAGCAAGGATTATATCCGCAGTACATGCGCAACATGCTGCACCTTAACAACGGTGATGGCACGTTCAGCGAGATTGGGCAGTTGGCCGGCGTATCGAAAACCGACTGGAGCTGGTGCCCGCTGATTGCCGATTTCGACAACGACGGCTACAAGGACATCTACATCAGCAACGGCTACCTGCGCGACTACACCAATAAGGATTTTCTGCGCTACTGGGGCGATTACAAAATCAAAAAGGCAATGGCCAAGGAGCCGTTCCTACTGATGGATTTGGTGACGGCCATGCCCGCCACGGCGGTGCCCGACTACATTTTCCGCAACGAACACAACCTGGCATTCTCCAACAAGCAGCAGGAGTGGGGGCTGAACCAAACCAACATGTCGAACGGTGCCATTTACGCCGACCTCGACAACGACGGCGATTTGGATTTAGTCGTGAACACCCTTAACCAGGCCGCCAGCATTTACCGCAACCACAGCACCGATGCAAACCACACGGCCTACCTGGCTTTGAAGCTAAAAGGCCCCGGCCAAAACACCCAGGCCGTGGGGGCCAAAGTGTACGTGTACACGCCCGGCCAGGCGCAGTACCAGGAAGTAAACCCCAACCGCGGCTACCTCTCGTGCGTGTCCACGACCCTGAATTTCGGGCTGGGCACCAACCAGCGCGCCGACTCGGTGCGCATCGTTTGGCCCAACCAAACTACGCAGCTGCTCACCAACGTGAAGGCCAACCAGCTGCTTCAGCTCAGCGGGCAGCCCAAGGACAAGCCGGTGGCCCAGGCCGTTGTTGCCACCAAGCCGGTGTTCAAGCCGGTGCCGGCGCTGTTCGATTTCAAGCCTGAAGAAATGACGCTGAACGACTTTAAGCGCCAGGTGCTCATGCTGTTCATGTATTCCAAAACTGCGCCAGTGCTGGTGAAGGCCGACGTAAACAAGGACGGCCGGGAAGACCTGTTTGTGAGCGGGGCCAAAGACGAAGTAGGCAAGCTGTACCTGCAACAGCCAGGCGGTAAATTCATGGAAGCACCCTTGGCGCGCAGTACCAACCGCCCGGCCGGCACGGTGGCAGCGGCCACGTTTTTCGACGCCAACGGCGATGGCTACCCCGACCTCTACGTGGCCAAAGGCGGCTACGCGCTGTATGAGGCCGGGCAGGACGACTTGCAGGATGAGTTGTACCTCAACGATGGCAAAGGGCACCTGACCCTAGCCACCAGTGGGCTGCCTACCCTCAACGCGGGCAGCAAAAGCTGCGTTCGCCCCGCCGACGTGGACAACGACGGCGATTTGGATATTTTCGTGGGGGGCCGCGTGATACCGGGTCGCTACCCGCAGGCTCCGCCCAGCTACCTACTGCTCAACGATGGCCGGGGCACCTTTACGGCCGCCGAGATGCCGTTTGCCCACACCGGCATGGTGACTGATGCGCAGTGGGTGGACCTGAACAAGGACGGCCGCAAAGACCTGGTACTGTGCGGCGAAATGATGCCGATAACCGTGTGGGTCAACACCCCGCAAGGCTTCAAAAACCAGACTGCCGACTATTTCGCCACGCCCCAGCCGGGCCTGTGGTTTAGCCTGCACATGGCCGACGTGAACGCCGACGGGCAGCCCGACCTGGTGGCCGGCAACCTCGGCCTCAACAGCCCGCTGCGGGCCACCGCCCAGGAGCCGGCCGCGCTGTACTACGCTGATTTTGACGGCAATGGCTCTATCGACCCGTTCTTCAATTTCTACGTGGATGGCAAAAGCTACCCCTTCGTGAGCCGCGACGAGCTCAACGACCTGATATACCCTATGCGCCGCCGCTTCACCTCCTACAAAGCCTACGCCGACGCCACGATGACGGAGATTTTCCCCGGCGAGGAACTGGGCAAGGCCAGTAAGCTGGAAGCCACCGAGCTGCGCACCATGCTGTATATCAACAACAAAGGCAAATTCGCGCCCGCTGAGCTGCCGATAGAAGCGCAGTTTTCGGTGGTGAGTCAAATTACCAGCGGCGACTACAACCACGACGGCCACCCCGACTTGCTGCTGCTCGGCAACCATACCGATAACCGTCTGAAAATGGGCAGTATAGATGCCAGCTACGGCTGCCTGCTGCAAGGCGACGGCCGTGGTCACTTTAGCTACGTGAAGCAGCCGGCGGCGGGCATTTGCGTGGTGGGCGACGTGAAGTCGGTAAGCGAAATCATGGTCAACAAGCAGCCCTACCTGGTGGTGGGGGTGAGCAACGGGCCCGTGCAGTTTTACAAGGAATAATGAGTGTAGGAAAACCCATGCAGTACCAGATTACGTTGGCCGGGCTGGCGCTTACCGTGCTGACGCACACCAGCGTAGCGGTTCATACCCCACCGGCTGCCGAGCAGCTTAACCCCAGTAAGGCGCTCGATAGCATTAACATGGTGATGGTGCACGACGTTATCAGCCCGCCGGCCGCGTCGCGCTTCTATGCCTACAGCATGCTGGGGTCATACAGCATTGTGGCGGCGCGCAACAAGAGCTTGCCCACGGCGCAGCACTTGGTAAAAGGCTTCACAACTGACCTGCGGCTGGACACGGTAAAGGCTGCTTACGACTACCAGATAGCTGCTTATTACAGCATGCTGGAAACGGCCCGCCGACTGCTGCCTTCTGGCGAAAACCTGGCCGAGGAAGAAGCCAGCTTCCTGCAAGGCCTGGAGAAGCAAGGGGTGAAGCCCGCCGTGCTGAGCCAGTCGGTTAAAGTAGCTAAGCTGGCCGCCGATGCGGTGGTGAAATTCTCAAAATCAGACCACTACGCGCAGCTGAGCACCCTCAAGCGCTACACGCCCGTGCGCGCCGAAGGCAACTGGTATCCCACGCCGCCCGCTTACCTGGAGGCCGTGGAGCCCAACTGGAAGACCATCCGGCCGCTGGTTATCGACTCGGCCAGCGGCTTTCGGGCCGTGCTGCCGTGCGCCTTTAGCAAGGACACTACGTCGGCTTTTTACCACCAGGCGCAGGCTGTGTACAAGGCCGGTAAGAAGCTGACGGAGGACCAGATACAGATAGCCCAGTTTTGGGATTGCAACCCGTTTGCCGTCAACACATCGGGCCACATGTCCATCGGCTTCAAAAAAATCAGCCCCGGCGGGCACTGGATGAATATTGCGGCCCTGGTGGCCAAGCAGCAGAAAATAGGGTTCGACAAAACGGCATATATACTTTGTGTAGAAGGTATTACCCTGATGGATTCGTTTATCAGTACCTGGGACATGAAGTACCTGACCAACCGCATTCGCCCCGAAACCTACATCAACAAGTACATGGATGTGAAGTGGCAGCCCTTCCTGCAAACGCCGCCCTTCCCGGAGTACACCAGCGGCCACGCCGTGGTGTCCAACGCCTCGGCTGAGGTACTTACCTACCTGCTGGGCGACAAAATTGCCTACGTCGATGACACGGAAATCCCGTTTGGCAGCGGCAGGCGGGCGTTCACCTCGTTTCGGCAAGCGGCAGCTGAAGCCTCCATCTCCCGCTTCTACGGCGGCATTCACTACCTGGACAGCGCCACGAACGGCAACATCCAGGGGCAAAAAATCGGGCGCTACATTGTGGCTAAAGTACTGATGCCCAACAGTAAGCCGAAGGCTGGCAAAAGCCAGGCTATGCTTAGTAAATAACTCAGTAGGACCACCAGGACGCGGCTATTGTAGCTGAGCCACCAGCTCCGCCACGATAGCCGCATCCGTTTCCCAGCGTGGCGCGTCAAACTCCGTGGTGGGGGTAGGGGCCTCCACTAGCCGCTTGGCGCTGGCATGAAACTCCGGCGCGCCCGTGGCCCGCACCAGCGCCGGCAGGGTGGCGGGCGTGATGCCTGCCCCCGGCATAATGCGGATGCGCCCCGCTGCCTGCCGCACCAGCGCCGCCAGCTGCGCCTGGCCGGCCGGCGCGCTCGCCTGGCCGCCGGAGGTGAGCACGCGGTGGCAGCCCAGGCCGATAATCTCTTCCAGGGCCTGCGCCTGATTTTGGCCCATGTCAAAAGCCCGGTGAAAGGTAATTTGCAGTGCACCAGCGGCTTCTATGAGGGTGCGGCAGCTGGCTAGGTCCACGCGGCCGGCCTCGTCCAGGGCACCGATAACCACGCCAGCGCAGCCCAGTGCCCGGCACTGGGCCACGTCGGCAACCATGATGGCTAGCTCGTCGGCATTGTAACAGAAGTTGCCCGGCCGCGGCCGAATCAGCACGAAAACCGGGATGGTGAGTTGGCTGAGTACCTGCTTAATTAGACCGAAGGAAGGCGTAGTGCCGCCTTGCGCCAGGTTTTGGCATAGTTCGATGCGGTGCGCCCCCCCGGCCTGCGCCGCCAGGGCTGATTGCATGGAACCAGCGCAGATTTCGAGCAGGTGGCCGGGGGTGGAGTTTGTCGATTCTTGCATAGCATGGGAAGTAGCGTAAGCTTTAGCTTGCGAGCGAGCGCAGCGAGCATCTAGCGGCCGGGTCGTCCAGTCCCGCCTGCTCGCTACGCTCGCTCGCAAGCTAAAGCTTACGTTACTAGCTTAATAGCGCTGGCTTTTCCTGATACACTTTCCAAAGGAATTCGCCGAAGATTGTGTTGGCCCAGGCAAACCAGGCGCGGGTGAATTTCTTGGGGTCGTCTTTGTTAAACGACTCGTGCATGTAGCCGGTGCCGGCGTGGGTGGTTTTGAGGGCCTGGATGCAGGCCCGGATTTCGGTGTCGTCCTGACTGGTGAGGCCGCGGGTGGTGATGGCGATGGGCCAAATCATGTCCATGCCCACGTGCGGGCCGCCGATGCCCTCGGCCGCCGTGCCTTTGAAGAAAAATGGGTTGGCTTCGGACAGCAAAAACTTGCGCGTGTTTTGGTAGATGGGGTCGGTGAGGGGCACCGCGCCCAGGTAGGGCAGCGTGACGAGGCTGGGCACGTTGGCATCGTCCATGAGAATTTGGCTGCCGAAACCGTCGATTTCGTAGGCGTAGATTTTGCCGTGCTGCGGGTGGTTTACCACGGCGTGTTGGCGCAGGGCGACTTCTACCTCATCGGCCAGGGCGCGGCAGTCGGCGGCGGTGGCGGCTTCGGCGGGGGCCAGGGCCGTGAGCATTTCGGTGGCTTGGCGCAGGCTTATCACGGCGAAGAAATTGCTGGGCACCAGGAAGGGGTAGAGTGTGGCGTCGTCGCTGGGCCGGAAGGCCGAAGCGATGAGGCCCACCGGCCGCACCGGGTAGCCGTAGCCGCCCATGGGCTGGGTATCGGTGGCCTTCTCGGTCACGCGCTGAAACTTGTAGGGCCCTGGCCCGTCCTTGCGCTGCTGCGCCCGGAAGGTGCGCAGCGTGGCGCGGATGGCCTGCTGCCACTGCGCGTCAAAGGGCTGGTTATCACCGGTTTTCTTCCAGTAGTGGTAAGCCAGCCGGATGGGGTAACAGAGCGAGTCGATTTCCCACTTGCGCTCGTGCACGCCGGGCTGCATGGCGGTGTGGTCGGTGGCCCACTCGCCCACCTTGGTATCGTCGCCGTAAAACGCGTTGGCGTAGGGGTCTTTGTTGACGTAGCGCGTCTGGCGGTTTATCACGCCGGCTATCAACTGTTTAAGCTGGGGGTCGCGGTCAATGAGCTGCAAATAGGGCCACACCTGGGCCGAACTGTCGCGCAGCCACATGGCGTCGATGTCGCCGGTGATAACGTAGGTATCGGGCCGGCCCTGGCGCTCGGCGTAGGTTACGGTGGTGTCGAGGGTGCTCGGAAAGCAGTTCTCAAACAGCCAGCCTAGCTCGGGGTCCTTCACCTTTTTCTTAAACTCGGTGATGGCGGCCTCCACGGCCTTGCTGCGAAACCGGCGCTTACCGGCCGCCGGCCGCAACACCGGAAAAGCGGGGGCCGCCGCGGCCAAAAGGGTGGAAGGCAGGGCGAGGCTGGCGGTAAGCAGGGAGGCGTTGCCGACGAATGTTCTACGGTTCATGGGTGGGTGGGGGATGTAGCGTGGGCTTTTAGCCTGCGAACGAGCGCAGCGAGTAGTCACGTGAGGCAGCAAGCGGCGCGAGCGCACCTACTCGCTGCGCTCGTTCGCAGGCTAAAGCCTACGCTACTTGGATTTAGAAAAAGAATATGGGGCGGCGGCTGGCGCGGTGCCGCGCGTTTTATTTGGGGTGGCGCTCATCTCAAAATCGAGGGTAGCGCCTTGCTTGAGCGTTTCGAAGTCGAGGTAGTTTTTATCGTAGGGCTTGCCGTTGAGTGTCAATTGGTTGACGTACCGATTGGCGGCCGAGTTTTGGGGCGCGTTCAGCACCACGTCTTTGCCGCCGGGCAGGTGCAGGGTGGCTTTGGGGAAGAGGGGCGCGCCGAGTACGTACTGGTTCACGGCGGGGCACACGGGGTAGAAGCCCAGGGCCGAAAACACGTACCAGGCTGAGGTCTGGCCGTTGTCCTCGTCGCCGCAGTAGCCGTCGGCGGTGGGCAGGTAGAGGCGATTCAGCACCTCGCGTACCCAGTACTGCGCTTTCCAGGGCTGGCCGGCGTAGTTATAGAGGTAAATCATGTGCTGGATGGGCTGGTTGCCATGGGCGTAGTTGCCCATGCCCGCAATCTGCATCTCCCTGATTTCGTGGATGGTACTGCCGTAGTACGAGTCGTCGAACACGGGCGGCAAGGTAAATACGGTGTCGAGCGTGGCCACGAACTTTTGCCGGCCGCCCATCAAGTCCATGAGCCCCTGCACGTCATGAAACACCGACCAGGTGTAGTGCAGGCTGTTGCCCTCCGTGAAGGCATCGCCCCACTTAAAAGGGCTGAACGGCTTCTGAAACGTGCCGTTCTGGTTGCGGCCGCGCATCAGCCCGCTTTCCTTGTCGAACAGCTTGCGGTAGTTCTGGCTGCGCTGGGCGTAGAGGTTGATTTCCTTCTTGGGCTTGCCTAATGCCTTGGCTAGCTGGTAGATAGCAAAGTCGTCGTAGGAATACTCCAGGGTGCGGGCCGCGTTCTCGTTGATTTTGACATCGTAGGGCACGTAGCCGAGCTTGTTGTAGTACTGCACGCCGGCGCGGCCCACGGCCTCCAGCGGGCCGGCGTTGTTGGCGCCGTGCGTGAGGGCTTCGTAGAGCACGTTCATGTCCTGCCCGCGCACGCCCTTGAGGTAAGCATCGGCCACCACGGAGGCTGAGTTGTTGCCCACCATCACGTTGCGCAGGCCGGGGCTGCCCCACTCGGGCAGCCAGCCGCTCTCTTTGTAATCGTTGGCCAGGCCCTGCTGAATCTCGGTGTTAATCTCGGGGTACACCAGGTTCAGGAAGGGAAACAGGGCCCGGAACGTATCCCAAAAACCGGTGTCGGTGTACATGTAGCCCGGCAGCACCTGCCCGTTGAAGGGGCTGTAGTGCATCACTTTGCCGCTGGCATCGAGCTCATACAGCTTGCGCGGAAACAGCAGCGCCCGGTACAGGCACGAGTAGAAGGTGCGCTGCTGGTCGGGCGTGCCGCCCGCCACGTCGATGCGGCCCAGCACCTGGTTCCAGGCGGCGCGGCCCTGCTGGCGCACGGTTTCCAGGTCCTTATTGCCGATTTCCTGCAAGTTGAGCAGGGCCTGCTCGGGGCTGATAAACGACGAGGCCACCCGGGCATTTACGCGCTCGCCCTTGCGGGTGTGGAAGCCCACGATGGCCCCGGCGTGGTTGGCCGTTACGTCGAGCACGCCGGCCGCGGCGGGCTTTTGGTCCTGGTAAAGGGTGGTGCTGGTGAAGTCGTGGTCGAACTCCAGCACGAAGTAATTCTTGAAATTTTGGGGCACGCCGCCGCTGTTGCGCGTGGTGTAGCCCACCACACGGCGCTGCTGGGGCAGCACCTGCACGTGCGAGCCTTTGTCGAGCGCGTCAATCACCACGTAGGCGCTGTCGGTTTGCGGGAAGGTGAAGCGGAAGCTGGCGGCGCGCTCGGTGGGCGCCAGCTCGGCGGTTACGTCGTGGTCGGCCAGGTACACGCGGTAGTAGTTGGGCTCGGCCACCTCGGCCTTGTGCGAGTACCAGCTGGCCCGCGCATCCTGGTCAAATACCGGCTTGCCGGTAATCGGCATTATCGCAAACTGCCCGTAGTCGTTCATCCAGGGTGAGGGCTGGTGCGTTTGCTTGAAGCCCCGGATTTTATCGGCCCCGTATTGGTAGGCCCAGCCATCACCCATTTTGCCGGTCTGCGGCATCCAAAAATTCATGCCCCACGGCCGCGCAATGGCCGGGTAGGTATTGCCGTTGGACAGGCTGGGCTTCGAATCGGTGCCGATGAGCGGGTTCACCCACTGGGCGGGGTCGGCGGTGGGGGCGGCCGGCGTTTGGGCCAGGGCCGGCGAGCCGGCCAGCAGGGCGAGCGCCGCCAGACCAGGGAAGAATTTGAGCATCGGGAGAGAAGAACAGGAAGCCAAGCAGCTTAAACGACGCTGAAAAGGTAATACTTTTCGCGTAGTTGCAGCGCAAAAAGTGCCTAATTTGCTCAAACGTTTTAGCAACGTTTTTTTTAGCCCATATTTGTTGTCTGCTTCTGCGCCGGTTGCCGCGGCTGTTGTGCGCCTTATCGCCTGGTTGAGGCCGCCGCGCCCGGCCGTAGCCTTCGCCCCTTCACTTTATTCCCGCCCCGCCCATGCCCAACGTCTTTCTGCGCCGCCCGCGCCCCGCAACTACCTGGCTGGCAACCTGCCTGGCGGCCGCTGGCTTGCTCCTCAGCGCCGCCCCGGCGCAGGCGCAGCAGTTGACTTCGTACGTGGACCCGCGCATTGGTACGGGCGGGCACGGCCACGTATTTATCGGGGCCAACGTGCCGTTTGGGGCGGTGCAGCTGGGGCCGCAGAACATTTTTAAGGGCTGGGACTGGTGCTCGGGCTACCACTATTCCGATAGCCTGCTCACGGGCTTCTCGCACACGCACCTCAGCGGTACGGGCGGCTCCGACCTCGGCGACGTACTCATCATGCCCTACACCGGCGCCCTCCAAACGGACAAGGGCCAGCAAAAAGCGCCCCACCAGGGCTACCTGTCGCGCTACTCGCACCAGCGCGAGGTGGCCGAGCCGGGCTACTACGCCGTCACGCTCGACACCTACGGCGTGCGGGCCGAGCTGACCAGCACCGAGCGGGTGGGCATGCACCGCTACACGTTTCCCAAGGATGGCAAGCCCGCCCGCGTCATCATCGACCTCAAGGAAGGAATTGACGACAAGGCCACTGATACGTACCTAGAACAGGTTGACCCCCAGACGTTTATTGGCTACCGGTTTTCGAGTGGCTGGGCCAAAAACCAGAAGCTATACTTCGCTATCAAAACCTCGGCTCCCGTACCAGCCTTTGCCTTGTATAATGAGGCCCAGGCCCTTACGGGCAAAAGCGGCAAGGGCGTGGCCGTGAAAGGCGTGCTCACGTTTGCCAAGTCGTCGGGCACGTTGCAGCTGAAAGTCGGCATTTCGCCGGTCAGCTCGCAAAACGCGCTGGCTAACATCGCGGCCGAGCTGCCGGGCTGGGATTTTGCCAAAGCCAAGCAAGCCGCTCAGGGGAAATGGGAGCAGCAACTAGGCAAAGTCACCATCGAAACCAAAGACCCGGTGGTGCGGCGCATCTTCTACACCGCGCTCTACCACGCCTGGTTTGCTCCCGCGCTATTCAACGACACCAACGGCGACTACCGCGGCACCGACGACAAAGTGTACCCCAAGGCCGCGTTTGCCAACTACACCATTTTCTCGCTCTGGGATACGTATCGTACTGAGCAATCGCTCTTTACGCTGGCCCAGCCCGAGCGCGTGAACGATATGATGCAGACGATGCTGGCCATTGGCCGGCAGCAGGGCAAGCTGCCCATCTGGCACCTCATGGGCAACGAAACCAACACCATGGTGGGCTACAGCGCCGTGCCGGCCCTGGCCGAAGCCTACCTCAAAGGCACGCCCGGCCTCGACGGCCGCCAGGTGCTGGCCGCCCTCAAAGCCGCCAGCACCCGCGACGACCAGGGCGTGAACTACGTGAAAAGCATCGGCTTCATTCCGGCTGACAAGGAAAGCGAATCGGTGGCCAAGGCCATGGAATACGCCATTGACGACTGGAGCATTGCGCAGGTAGCCAAGCAGTTGGGCGAGCAGGCCGATTACCAGGAGTACAGCAAGCGCGCCAAGTACTACCAAAAGTATTTTGACCCGCACACCCGCTTTATGCGCGGCCTCACCACCGACGGCAAGTTCCAGCTGCCGTTCGACCCTATCCAGTCCATTCACCGCCAAAACAACTACACCGAGGGCAACGCCTGGCAGTACACCTGGCTGGTGCCGCACGACGTGCCGGGCCTTATCAAGCTATTCGGCAGTGATGCCGCGTTTACGCAAAAGCTTGATAGCCTGTTTGTTATAAAAGGTGACCTGGGGGCCAGCGCCTCGCCCGACATTTCGGGCCTCATCGGCATGTATGCCCACGGCAACGAGCCCAGCCACGCCACCACCTACCTCTACAGCTACGCCGGCCAGCAGTGGAAAACCGCCGAAAAGGTGCGCCAGGTGCTGCACGAAATGTACCTCGATAAGCCCGACGGCATCAGCGGCAACGAAGACTGCGGCCAGATGAGCGCCTGGTACATCCTCTCGGCGCTGGGTTTTTACCCCGTTAGCCCCAGCAGCGGGGCCTACGTGCTGGGCAGCCCGGTGGTCGACAAAGCCACCATTCGCCTGCCCAAGGGTAAGTCGTTCACGGTGAACGTGCAGGGCAATAGCCCGCAAAACATTTACATTCAGTCGGCTACGCTCAACGGCCAGCCCTACGCCAATAGCTACCTGCTGCACCGCGACATTGTGGCCGGCGGCACCTTGCAACTGGTAATGGGCCCGCAGCCTAACCGCGCCTTCGGTACTGCCCCGGCTAACCGGCCCAAGGAGGTATACTAGGCTGTGTGGATGCTTTTGGTAAGGTAAAAGAACGTCATGCTGAGCTTGTCGAAGCCTCTCTACCACGCCATTTGCATCATTCAACGAGGCGGTAGAGATGCTTCGGCAAGCTCAGCATGACGTTCTGCTTATTTAATTATCAATCAATTGCTTATATCATAAAAAACAGTGGCAACTATCGAAGAGAAGTTTAACGCACAGCAAAACCTCTGGGGCATCGACCTGGGGGGCACCAAGATGGAGGGCGTGATTTTGCGCTCGGCTCAGGAGCCGGAGGTGTTGTTTCGGCACCGCGTGCCCACCGGGGCTGACCAGGGCTACGCGCACATACTAGGGCAGCTGGCGCTGCTGGTGCAGCACATGGCCACGGCCGCCGGCTACCGCGCCGCCCGGGTGGGCATCGGCACGCCCGGCACCACCATCCCGAAGACCGGGCTGATGAAGAACTGTAACGCTACCGTGCTCAACGGCAAGCCTTTGCGCGCCGACCTGACGCAGCTACTGGGTATGGAAGTGACCCTGGCCAACGATGCCAACTGCTTTGCCCTGGCCGAAACCCGGCTGGGCGTGGTGCGGCAGCAGTTTCCGGACGCCAAGGTGGTGTTCGGCGTTATTTTGGGCACGGGGGTAGGCGGGGGGCTGGTGGTGAATGGCCACGTTATCGAGGGCTTTCACGGCATTGCTGGCGAGTGGGGCCACAACTACCTGAGCGAGGCCGAGGGCTACCGCTGCTTCTGTGGCAAAAAGGGCTGCAACGAAAGCATTTTGGCCGGCCCGGCCCTGGAGCGCTACTACGCCGAGCACAGCGGCCAGAAGCTTGATTTGCAAGAGATTGTAGCCCGCGCCCAGGCCGGCACCGATGCTGTAGCCACTCAAACCATGCGCCGGCTCACCGGTTTTTTTGGCCGGGCGCTGAGCGCCGTGGTCAACGTGCTCGACCCTGACGTGATTGTTATTGGCGGCGGCGTGGGTAATATTGACGGTATCTACCAGGAAGGGGTGGCCAGCATTGGCAAATACGTGTTCGACCACCAGTTTGAGGCGCCGGTTGTGAAGCCCCTGCTCGGCGATAGTGCCGGGGTATTCGGCGCGGCCTACTTGGTGGCGTAGCCGTTTCCCAACCCAGTTAATTTGAAAAAGCGTACCCTCATCTACGACATTGCCAAGCACTTAGAGGTTTCTATTGCCACGGTTTCTTTGGTGCTCAACGGCAAGGCCAAGGAGCACCGCATCAGCGATGCCTTGGCCAAGCGCGTGCTCGCCTACGTGGAGGAAGTGGGCTACAAGCCCAACCAGCTGGCCAAAAGCCTGCGCACCGGCAAAACCCACGTTATCGGGCTGATAATCGAGGATATATCCAACCCGTTTTTTGCCACCGTGGCTTGGCTTATCGAGCGGCACGCCTTTGCGCGCGGCTACCGCATTGTGTATTGCAGCACCGACAACGACACGGCCAAGGCCCGCGACCTGCTGGCCATGTTTCAGGACCAACACATTGACGGCTACATCATTGCCCCGCCCGCCGGCGTAGAAAAAGAGATTGAGGCGCTGCTGCTCAACAACCTGCCCGTGGTGCTTTTTGACCGCTACCTGCCGGGCCTCGCCACCGACTACATCGTGGTCGATGGCGAGGCCGGCGTGTACCAGGCCACCCGGCACCTGCTCGACCAGGGCCTGACCCGGGTGGCGTTTCTCACCACCGAGTCGGAGCAGACCCAGATGACCGCCCGCCTCCAGGGCTACCACCGCGCCCTGCACGAGCAAGGGCTGCCGCCCAGCGTGCAGCGCATTTCGCTGGCCTTTGCGGGCGATAAGGAGCAGAGCATCAAGGCCATCTACCAGTTTTTGCAGGCGCATGCCGATTGCGAGGCCATCATTTTTGCCAATAACCCGCTCACCATTTTCGGGCTCGAAGCCATTGCCCGGCTCGGGCGGCGCATCCCGAAGGAGCTAGCCGTTATCTCCTTCGACGACAACGACTTATTCCGGCTGCACACGCCCACCATCACGGCCATTGCCCAGCCCGTAGAAGCGCTGGCCGAAGCCCTGATAAACGTGCTGCTCGAAAAGCTAACTGCCGACCGTTCCGAATCCCCCGCCATGCAGCAGCTCATGCTGCCCTTATCGCTGGTAGTGCGGCAGTCGTCGGTACGGGCCGGCGGTAGCGCTAGCTAGGCAAACTTGACCGCCTTGCGGGGCGCCTCACCCCCTGACCCCCTCTCCGAAAAGGAGAGGGGGCACCGGCTTTGCTGGGACGTTTGCGGTCGGCCGGCTGCCCCTCTCCTTTTCGGAGAAGGGGCTTGGGGGGAGGCGCCCCGCGTGCGCCACATTGGGTTAATTACATCTGATAATCAGTATTTTGCGAATGGTGCGCAAAGGCAAAAGTGCTCAGCCAGAGCAGAGGAGGGGTCGAACGACACGAGCGGGCGTGGCAATGCCAACAATGAGCTGATAATGCGATAAGCAGGAAACTTTTTCTAAAAAAATTAGCTTATGAAAAGCTTGCCAATCTCATTGGCCAGCGCTACTTTTACCCCCGCTAACACCCTTCGCATAGATGAACGAGCGCATTCAGGAAAAGCTAAGCATCTTAGCCGACGCCGCCAAGTACGACGTGTCGTGCAGCAGCAGCGGCGGCAAGCGCAAAAATGAGCAGAAGGGCCTCGGCAACGCCGAGGGCATGGGCATCTGCCACAGCTTTACCGAAGACGGCCGCTGCGTGAGCTTGCTGAAAATACTGCTCACCAACCACTGCATTTTCGACTGCGCCTACTGCGTGTCGCGCCGCTCGAACGACGTGAAGCGCGCCGCCTTCACGGTGGAGGAAGTGGTGGACCTTACCATCAATTTCTACCGCCGCAACTACATCGAAGGGCTGTTTTTGAGCAGCGGCATTTTTAGCAGCCCCGACTACACCATGGAGCGGCTGGTGCGCATTGCGAAAACGCTGCGCACCGAGCACAATTTTAACGGTTACATCCACGTCAAAACCATCCCCGGCGCGTCGCCCGAGCTGATACACGAGGCCGGCCTATACGCCGACCGCCTGAGCGTGAACATCGAGCTGCCTTCCGAGCTGGCCTTGCAAAACCTAGCCCCGGAGAAAAACTACGCCGAAATTCTGACCCCGATGGGCCAGATTCGGGACGGCATCATCCAGAACAAGGAGGAGAAGGCGCTCTTCAAGAAGGTGCCGCAGTTTGCCACCGCCGGCCAAAGCACCCAGCTCATCGTGGGTGCTTCGGATGAGAATGATTTACAGATAATTAAGCTTTCGGACAGTCTTTACCAAGGCTATGGCCTGAAGCGGGTGTACTACTCGGGCTACGTGCCCATTACCGACGATGCGCGCCTGCCCCAGGTGACCCAGCCGCCCATGGTGCGCGAGCACCGGCTGTACCAGACCGACTGGCTGATGCGCTTCTACGGCTTCGAAGCCGACGAAATTCTCGACCCCGCGCACCCCTACCTCGACCTCGAAATCGACCCCAAGCTGGCGTGGGCGCTGCGCAACCGCCACCTCTTTCCGGTGGATGTGAACGTGGCCGACCGGGCCATGATTCTGCGCATCCCGGGTGTGGGCGCGCGCTCGGCCGAGCGCATTGTGCAGGCCCGGCGCTTCACCTCGCTCACGGCTGAGCACCTCACCCAGTTTGGGGTGGTGATGAAGCGGGCGCGGCACTTTCTGACGGCGCGGGGCATGGCCCCGGCGGTCCTCGGCGAGCTTGATGCCCAGCAGGTGCGCCGCCAGATTTTGTTCGGGGGCAAGTCGGTGCGCTCGGCGCTGGTGACCCAGCAATTGGATTTATTTGCCCAGGTGAGTTAGGGCGCGGGTGGGCGGCGGGTGGCCCGGCAACAAGTAAATTTGGCCCAGCCAATCATTTACCAGCTACCGGAGCCAACCCTTTTGCCCCGCCCCGCCTCTTGCCTTTATGAAGTATTACTTGTTTGCCGCCCTTGCCTTTAGCTCCTTCAGCCTCACCAGCTGCGTCGAATCACAAACCGATACCTGCGAGTTTATCCTGACTACGCCCATTGTGAAAGCCGTGGGCCCCAAAACCGTTGCCGTGAATCAGCCCGCTACCTACCTGCTCGACTACCTGCCCGGTACTGGCTGTGGCGTGTTCGACGCGCTTTCGGAGCAGGGCCAGAGCCCCACCAATACCAACACCCGCACCATCAACGTGACCGTGCGCTACAGCACCTGCACCTGCAACCAGCCCGCCGCGCCGATGCAAACCACCTACAATTTCGTGCCCACCCAAGCGGGGACTTACTACCTAAAGTTTGTGGCCAACAACGGCTACCTCGTTGATACGCTGGTGGCTAAGTAGCCGCCCGCGCTTACCCCGGCTGCCCCGGCGGCCAGGTTCACCCGGTCCATTTTCACCCATGAAAATTACCCATCGCGCACCCGCCGACGCGTCGGCCCCCGTTCCGTTCGTAGCCGACCCCGCCCGTAGCCTGGCCGCCCTCGTCGGCAGCCCTTTAGGCAAGGCCCCGCGCCTGTCGTGCTGCTGCCGCATTTCTGAATTGATGCCGCTGGTGCGCCAGCTGCACGATGCCGCCCGCGCCGCCCAGCAGCCGGGGCAGCAGCCTGGCGTGGCCGCGTAACCCTGGGGTGGGCTAGCGGGGTACAAGGGGCATGGAGTATGCCCTCGAACCCCACGATGTGCCCACCAATGGCCTGCGGCTGCACGTGGTGCAGTGCGGCCCGCCCGCCGGCCCGCTGGTAGTGCTGCTGCACGGCTTTCCGGAGTGCTGGTTTAGCTGGCGGGCCCAGCTTACGGCGCTGGCTGCGGCCGGCTACCGCGTGTGGGCCCCCGACCAGCGCGGCTACAACCTGAGTGATAAACCGCTCGGAATCAGCGATTATGCCTTGCCCGTGCTCGCGGCTGATATCGTGGGTCTGCTCGATGCCGCGGGATGCCGCCAGGCACATATTGTGGGGCACGACTGGGGCGGCATCGTAGCCTGGTATCTGGCCGCCCACTACCCCCAACGTGTGGCGAGTACCACCATTATCAACGTGCCGCATCCGGCGGTGCTGGTGCCCAACCTCTGGCGCGTGCCCGACCAGCTGGCGCGCAGCTGGTACATCTTGTTCTTTCAATTACCGGGCTTGCCCGAGCGCCTCATCCGGCGGCGCAACTGGCACGCTGGGGCGCAGTCGTTGCTGGGCAGCAGTCGGCCCGGCACCTTCAGCGCGGCCGAGCTGGCGCGCTACAAGGTGGCCTGGGCGCAGCCGGGCGCGCTCACAGCCATGCTCAATTGGTACCGGGCGCTCCGGCTGCTCGCAGGCTCGGCTTGGCCGCGCATCGAAGGCGCAGTGCAAGTTATTTGGGGCCAGCAGGATGCGTTTTTGAATGCGAAGCTGGCCGAGCTTAGCCTGTCGCAGTGTGCGCGGGGCGAAGTGCACTACTTTCCGCAGGCCACGCACTGGGTGCAGCTGGAAGAAGCGGAGGCTGTTAATGCCTTGTTGTTGAAGTTTATAGCTGCTAATTCGTTGTCTTCTAACTTGACTTTGCCCGCGTGAGTGAGCTTACTCCCCTTCGCCCCACCGCCAGTACGGCCGTAGGCCCGGTGGCCGCCCGCCGGCCCGCCCCCGAGCTGCGCAACCCGCCTGCCGACTACACCTACGATGGCTCGTTTGATGGCCTGCTCACGGTGCTGTTTCGGGTATACGACCGCAAGTCGGCCCCCAGCAGTATCCAGCCCGAGGCGGCCGCGCAGGGCGGGCTGTTTGCCCAAGCCGTGCCCGTAGCTACTGACGAAACCCTGGCTACTCGCACCTGGGACGGCCTGTTGCGCTTCATGCCCGAGCCAGCGCGGGCGCGGCTCTACCACGTTTTTTTGAGCGAAGACCCCGAGCGCGAGCTGCTCATTTTTCGCTATGCCGACACAGCCCTGCGCGCGGGCCGCGACATTTCCGACAACTACGCCGACGCTACCGTGCGCCGCTGCCAGCGCCTGGCCCAGCAGCTGTTTCGCGAGAAGCACCGTATGGAGGCGTTCGTGCGCTTCGAGAAGGCGCAGGACGGCCTGTTTCACGCCGTTATCGAGCCTGACTTCGACGTGTTACCGCTCATTATCACCCACTTCACCAAGCGCTACGCCGACCAGCGCTGGCTGATATTTGACAAGAAGCGCCGCTACGGCCTGCACTACGACCTGGTGCAAACGACAATCGTGGAGTTTGAAACCGGCGGCGGAGTCCCGCGCCGGGGCGAGCTGTCGGCCACCGTGCTGGATGAGCGCGAGCCGTTGTTCAAAATTCTGTGGCAGGCGTATTTCGACCACGTTAACATTCCGGAGCGCAAAAACCTGAAGCTGCAACACCGCCAGCTGCCCAAGCGCTACTGGAAGTACCTGAGTGAGAAGCAGCCCCGCGAGCGCCGCTTCGAGCCCATTAAAAACAAGCGCGGGCCGGTAACGGAGCAGTAAGGGAGGGGCGTTAGGCTGCCTGGGTTTTCGCCGATTAGTATCAGAATATAACGGCTTTATTGCTTTGTATGAAGCAACCTCGTTCCGCCCGCGCTGCCTTTGGGGAAGAATAAACTTCTATGCGCCCCCAATTTATTGCTGCTAGCCTATTGCTAATCACTACATTAAGCAGTAGTATGCCTGGCTACGCCCAGGCCCCCGCCCGCGCGGCGGGCCGCCTCACCGGCACCGTCACGGACGGGGCTACGGCCCAACCCATTGGCTATGCTTCGGTGGCCGTGCTGGCCGACGATGGCGCGCCCGTAGCGGGTGGTGGGTGCGGCGGCGATGGGCAGTTTGTGCTGCCCGGCATTCCGGCCGGCACGTACACGCTGCTCGTGCGCTTTTTGGGGTACCAAGACGAGCGGCGGTTGGGGGTAATAGTACCAGCCAATGCCACGGTGGCCCTGGGCAATGTGCCCCTAACCGCAGCCACCCAAAAGCTGGGCGAAGTAGTGATAACGGCCGCCAAGCCGCTCATCGAGGAGCAAGCCGACCGCACTATCTACAATGCCGACCAGGACAAAACCACGGCCGGCGGCGACGCCGTGGACGTGCTCCGGCGCGCGCCGCTGCTGAGCGTAGACCTGGATGGCAACGTGAGCTTGCGCGGCAACCAGAATATTAAGGTACTGATTAACAACAAGCCCTCAACCCTCACGGCCAACGGTGTGGCCGACGGCCTGCGCCAGCTGCCGGCCGACCAGATTCTACGGGTAGAGGTAATCACGTCGCCCTCAGCGAAGTATGATGCGGAGGGTTCGGGTGGTATCATCAACATCGTGACTAAAACCAATGACCTGCGCGGCGGCCAGTTGAGCCTCGATGGCAGCGGCGGCACCCGCTCGGGTACCCTCAACCTGAACGGCGGCTACCGCACCGGCCGCATGGGGTTTGCGCTCGGCGGCTTTGGGCGGGCGGGCTACAACACGCCGGGCAGCTTCACCAACGACCAGCTGACCACCAACCCCGCCACCAACCTGCCAACCCGCACCACCCAAACCGCCGACACGCGCCAGAATCAGCTGTTTGGCCGCTACACCTTCGGCTGGGACTACGATATCAATAAGCGCAACGCCCTGGCCGCCGCCCTCACCTACGGCACCCGCAACGCCACCACCTACCAGAACGCGTTGGCTACCAGCACGATACGCCCCGGCGGCGCGGTCGATAGCTCGCTGCGCAACGTGAAAACCACCGATGACTCGGGTACCATCGACGCCAGCCTCACCTACACCCACCTCTACGACGCGCCGCAGCGCGAGCTGAGCGTGCTAGCGCTGCTGAGCCACAACAGCCGCACCTACGCCTTCGGCAACGACACCTACGCCGCCACCGACGCGGCCAGCCGGGGGCCCGCCGGCAACGACAACCCCAGCACCAACCAGGAGCTAACCGCCCAGCTCGACTACCAGACGCCCACTGCCAAAAACCACCTGCTGGAAATGGGCGTGAAGGACATCCGGCGCACCGTGCGCAGCGACTATACCTACTACGGCCAGCTGGCCAACGCGCAGGCCAGCAACTCGTTCACGTATCAGCAAAACGTGGTGGCCGGCTACCTGGCCTACACGCTGCCCTTGCCCCAGGGCTTCGTTTTGAAGCCCGGCGTGCGCTACGAGTACACAGCTATCGAGGCTGGGTTTGGCCGCGGCGCAGTGAGCGCTATTGCCGTGCCGAGCTACGGCGTACTGGTGCCCAGCGTGAGTGTGCTGCGCAAGCTAGCCAATGGCAACGTGCTGAAGCTGGCCTACAACCGCCGCTTGCAACGCCCGGCCCTCCAGTTTCTCAACCCCAACCTGCAAGCCGCCAACCCGCTCATTCAAACCCAGGGCAACCCGCTGCTCAGCCCCGAATACACCAGTAACTATGAGCTGGGCTACAGCACGTTGCTACGGCAGGCCAACCTCAGCTTCTCGGCGTTTGCACGCAATACCAGTGGTTCCATCCAGTCGGTGCGCACGCCGTTGGGCGATGCGCAGTACCCCGGCGCGGTGCGCATTGATTTTCTGAACATCGGCCGCGAAAACGCCTACGGCGGCAGTGCCTTCGGTAGCCTCAACGTCGGCAGCACATTCAGCGTCAGCGGCGGGCTCGACACCTACTACGCCGTGCTCAACAACCGTGTGGCCGACCCCCTGTACGCCGCCCGCAACGCCGGCCTGGTGCTGAGCGGCCGCCTCTACGGCAGCTACGCCCTGCCCAAGAACTGGGGTTTGCAGCTGTTTGGCTTCTACCGTGGGCAACAAGTGCAGCTGCAAGGCACGCAGAGCAGCTTTGTGGTGTACAGCATGAGTTTGAAGCACGAGTTTGCCGACAAAAAGGGCAGCCTGGGCTTTGGGGCCGAAAACTTCTTCTCGCCCCGCAACACCGTGCGCAATGACATCGCCAGCCCGCTGCTCACCCAAACCACCCGCACCACGCAGCACCTCACCAGCTTCAAGGTGTACTTCAGCTACCGCATTGGCAAACTCACCGCCGACTTACCCACCCGCAAAACCGTACGCAACGACGACCTCAAACTGGACGAAAACGGCGGCGGCAGCCAGGGCAGCGGCGGCCCACCCGCGGCTAGTCGCCCGGTGCCGGTTCCTGCCGCGCCTGCGCTTGCCAGCCCCAAGTAGGCGCGGAGGGCGACCCAAACAATCACCCGCATCCCGCGGTCTTGGAGAACGCAGCGGCGCGCAGCCGCTGCCCACCACTCGTTAACCTCACAATAAATATGAACATCGGAATTATTGGCGCCGGCCACATCGGCAGCGCGCTGGCCGTGCGGCTCGTCAGCCTCGGCCATTCGGTACTGATTGCCAACTCGCGCGGCCCCGAAACGCTGGGCGACGTAGCCCAAAAAACCGGCGCTACCCCCGCCACGGCCCGTGAAGCCGCCCAGCATGGCGAAATCATCGTGGTTACCATTCCGCTGATAAACATCCCCGACCTACCCAAAGACCTGTTTGAGGGCGTGCCCGCCGACGTGCCGGTTATTGACACCAGCAACTACTACCCCCTGCTGCGCGATGGTCAAATTCGGGAGCTGGAAACCGGCTCCCTCACCGAGAGCGAGTGGGTGCAGCAGCACCTGGGCCGCCCGGTGGTGAAGGTGTTCAACAACATCTACGCCGAGCACCTCGAAAAAAAGGGTACGCCCGTGGGCACGCCCGACCGCATTGCCCTGCCCGTAGCCGGTGACGACGAGGCCGCCAAGCGCAAAGTGATGGCCCTGGTGGAGGAGCTGGGCTTCGACGCCGTAGAAGATGGTACCCTGCACGAGTCGTGGCGCCAGCAGCCCGGCACCCCGTCGTACGGCGCCGACTGGCCCGAGCACAAGCTGCGCGAGCACCTGCGCAGCCTGGGCCACGAGCGCACCGAGGAGCAGCACGCGCAGTACTTGGCCAACCACGCCGAGCAGGAAAAGCAAATGGCCGCGCAAGGCATTAAGCTGAAGTAGCCCAGTGCCAGAGTTGGGGGCTAAACCGCCAGCCTACCTGAATCCAAAGACAAAAGAGCCGCGGCAGCTGCCGCGGCTCTTTTGTTTAGGGTAACTCTCCTGTGCTAACTGCTACAGTCCTTGCGCAGAAAACGGTTGTCATTGCCGCGCTCCACTGCGTTGCGCTCGCAATGACAACCGTTTTTCGTAAGTCCTAATTTGAAATTCCGGAACAAGTATATTTCGACTATAGTACTACTCCTGAATGCATGCTGCATCGGTTAAAGGCGACACCCCAGGTTAGAAACCGCGTTAAATTGCTATGCACGACCCCCATCTATATCGGTCCTACTTAGCTGAGGCCAATACTGACGCTTCGGTGGCCGTGCGGCGGGTATTCGGCGTTTATGCCACCGCGCCGGGGCCAGAATGGTACCGGCTGGTACTCCAGTTCAACCACACGTATTGCCTGGCAAAAGCGCTGGATAAAGGGGCCCGCTGGCACCCCTTGCTGCTGGGTTACTACCAGTTGCTGGGCCCGCAAGTCGAGCTGCTGTTGCCCGCCACCCAGCGTGGCCGTGCGTACGCTTGGTGCGCCAGCTTGCTGCTGCGCCACGGCCCTGGTGGGGCAAGCCAGCTGCTACCTGCGCCCGCAGTAGGAGCGCACCAATCGGCTGATTATGTATTTCATAAACAGCACTTTCCGAAGCTGCTGCGGTGCATTAGCCAGCAATTCAGTAGCCATGCGTTTGCGGGTAGCCTCACGGTTGGGAACATTTACGTTGCCCTTGGGCCCGCCTCCAAAGCAGATTTCGTGGAAGTCATCAATGATAACCGGCGAGTGCGCAGCTACCCCTTTGCTAATTTTCGGGCCGAAGAATAAGCAGCCTGTTCGGGGCTGGAACTAGGGCCATGCGCATGGTCGGCAGTACCTTCGGCGGGGCTAAGCGGTGGCTAAGTGGCCGCCGCTACCCGTTTGAAATAAGCCGCATAAAAGGTAAAATGAATACGACACTGGTTTTTGGGGCCTCGGGCCAATTGGGGCAGTGCCTGGCGCACGTAGCACAGCAGCAAGGCATGACTGGCCTGGTTTTTCCGCCCGAAGACCAGGCTAATATTCTAAATATAAGCGGTTTGCAAGAGTTGTTCGCGCAGCACCGCCCGGCCTACGCCATCAACTGCGCCGCCTACACCGCCGTGGATAAAGCCGAGGACGAGCTGGACCTGGCCCGCCGAGTGAACCGCGACGGCGTGGAGAACCTGGCCCGCCTCTGCGGCGAGTTCGGCACCACGCTCATCCAGATTTCGACCGATTTCGTGTTTGCCGGCAGTGGCAACCAGCCGCTGCTCGAAACCGACGAAACCGCGCCCATCAGCGTCTACGGCCTCACCAAGCTAGAGGGCGAGCAGGTTATTCCGGCGCTCACCAGCCAGTATTTCATTTTGCGCACCAGTTGGCTCTACTCCGAGTTTGCGGGCAACTTCGTGAAAACCATGCTCAAGCTGGGCCGCGAGCGCGACGAGCTGCGCGTTATCTGGGACCAGGCCGGTACGCCCACCTACGCCATCGACCTGGCCGGTTGCATCCTGCATATTATTGCCAGCCAGAGCACTGCCTACGGCCTCTACCACTACAGCAACGAGGGCGTGACTTCGTGGTACGACTTCGCCACCGCCATCTTCGAGCTCAGCAACACCACGGTGCGCACCGTGCCCATCCGCACCGCCGAGTACCCCACCAAGGCCACCCGCCCGCCTTATTCAGTAATGGATAAGAGTAAGGTAAAGAAGGAGTTAGGCGTGGCTATTCCGCACTGGCGCACGAGCTTGCGGGCGTGCTTGGGGCGGCTGGAAAAGCAATAGTAGCTGGCTCTTTTTTATGGCAACCGAAGGCCAGCTAAACTGTGCGCAACACACGCTGCCGCTCACCGCGTGGGTGGAGGAAGTCATTGAAAATCAGCTTTGGGAAAAGTCTGTTGACTTGCACATTGATATGCTCGATGCGCAGTTTAAGCGGCCGGGACGCTGGGTGGCAGTAAGCCTTCTTTTACTGTCCTGTCTTCAGGATATAGTCGATAGGAACAGGTACGAAATCTTACTGTCTATTCCCTTAGAATTATCAGAGAGTCCAACCGATATCAGGATACTGCATCCTGATTTGTTGGAGGAAATCGTTGATACTACACCGCCCTCTTTTTACTTGTTTCCGGTTTATTTCCCAGCTCTCGTCCAAACTATTGACTCCTCCCTGCACCTCTCGTCGCTTAGCAGCATCATGGACCGCGAGGTTTATTTTAAGGAGTGGGAAGACGCCGATGGATACAATAGAACGTTGTTCGTGAAGTAAATAAACGCTGGTAGATGTTCATCCTACCGCCCATAACTCCGGTGCAGCGCCAACGCCAGCGCCACAAACGCGCCGCCCACGGCGCACACGCCCAGCCAGCCGAAGTGCATCCAGGCCACGCCGCCGACCACCGAGCCGATGGAGCCGCCCGTGAAATAACCCGTCATGTACACGGTGTTGAGGCGACTGCGGGCCTCGGGGCGCAGCGAAAACACGAGCGTTTGGTTGGAAATGTGGGCCGATTGCACGCCCACATCGAGCAGAATCACGCCCAGCACCAGCCCAATGAGGTAGCCGCCGCCCAGGCCCAGCACCAGGTACGCGGCCAGCGCCAGCACCAGGCCCGCCGTGATGGCGTAGCGCGGCCCGCGCGTATCGGCCAGGCGGCCGGCCAGGGGTGCGGCCAGTGCCCCCAGCGCCCCAATGAGTCCGAAAAAGCCCGCCACGGCGCTGCCGTAGTGGTAAGTGGGGCTGGCCAAGTAAAAAACCAGCGTGGTCCAGAACACGCTGAAGGCGGCAAACACGCTGGCGCCCACCAGCGCCGAGCGCCGTAGTGCCGGTAATTCGCGGGTGAGGGTGAGCAGCGACTGCATCAGCGAAGCGTAGGTGCCCTGGAAGTTGGGCTGGTCGCGGGGCAGGCGCCAAGCTAGCAGCGCCGCCAGTGCCACCATCAGGCCGGCCGCGCCTTCAAACACCATGCGCCAACCTAGGTGCGCGCCCACAAAGCCGCTCACCGTGCGCGAGAGCAAAATGCCAATGAGTAGCCCGCTCATTACGCGGCCCACAATGCGGCCGCGGTCGGCCTCGGGGGCCAGGTGGGCCGCCATGGGCAGCAGCAGCTGCGGCACCGCCGAGCAAATGCCGATGAGCACGCTTGCCGCCGCGAGCAGTAAAAATGTGGGGGCCAGGGCCGCCGCCGCCAGGCAAATAGCCGCGCCGCCCAGCATCCAGAGCATCAGGCGCTTGCGCTCCAGCATGTCGCCCAGCGGCACTACCAGCACCATGCCCAGCGTGTAGCCCACCTGGGTGGCCGTGGCCAGCAGGCTGGCCCGGCTGTCCGAAATGCCGAAGGTGTGGCCGATGGCCGCCAGCAGCGGCTGGTTGTAGTAAATATTGGCCACCACCAGGCCGCAGGTGAGGGCCATGAGCCAGACCAGGGCATTGTCGAGGCGACGGGGGGTAACTAGGGTAGCAGTAGGCGTAGCAAGTAACTCAGGCATGGAATAGCGCGAACGAATCGGGATAGCAGTAGCGGCGAAATAGCGTGGGTTAACTCCCAAATGGCCGCCAGGGTTATGCTTGAGCTTCGCAACCCCCCCCGCCGGGTCTGCGTTTGCCCGGTATGAGTCGAGGATTTGTAAAGGAAGATGATGCCCAAACGCCGCCCATTGTGCCGCCCCGCGCCGCCCTGCCGCCCGGCTCACCCAACTACGTAACCAACAATGGATTAAACCAGCTCCGCCACGAGCTAGCCGAGCTGGAAGCCGAGCGCGCCCGCGCCGAAGCCGACCACACCAACGACACCGACCGCACGCACCGCCTGTCGCTGCTGCACGGCCGCCTCGCGCTGCTCACCGAGCGCCTAGCCAGCGCCCGCCTCGTGGACCCCGCCACCCAGCCCGCGCAGGAAGTGCGCTTCGGCGCCAGCGTGGTGCTGCGCACCCTGCGCGGCGGCAAGGCGGGCCTGGAGCGCCGCTTCACCATCGTGGGTGTGGATGAGGCCGATGTGGCAGCGGGCAAGGTGAGCTTCGTAGCCCCGTTGGCGCGGGCCGTGGCGGGCGCGCAGCTAGGCAGCGAAGTAGCACTGCACCTGGGGCCAAGCGAAGAAGTAGTGCAGGTAACTGCTATTACCTACGCCTGATAGATGAAGGAAAACGTTTGTCATTACGAGCGCCACGCAGTGGAGCGCGGCAATCGCACCGGCACGATACCCACGCCAGTCGTTCGGCAATCGTGCCGGTGCGATTGCCACGCTCCACTGCATGGCGCTCGTAATGACAAACGTTAACTAACTAATTTATAAAGCGTTATAAGTTAGTTGGTTAACTGCTTCTTATACGCGCCCGGCGTGATGCCCTCGTGCTTTTTGAAGAGCGCCTGGAAGTACGACAAATTATTGAAGCCTGCCCGCAGGCATACCTCGGCCACGCTGGCCAGCGGCTGGCGCAGCAGGCGCTTGGCCTCGGCCAGCCGCTCGCGCACGATGTACTCGACCGGCGTGAGGCCAAACTCGCGCTTAAACACTCGAAAGAAGGTGGCCTTGCTCATGCACGCCAGTGCGCTGAGCTTCTCAACCGACAGGTTATCAGCCAGATGCTCCTTAATGTGGTGCACTACCGCCGCGAAGCGGTGCGTGGTGAGGTGCCGGGCATAGTCGTTGAAAATCAGCTCCCTGGCCTGGGTTTGCATCAGGCGCACCAGCAGCTCTTGCAGGGTGAAGCTGGCCAGCACGTCCTTGGCCGCGTCGGTGGTGCGCGACACGGCCACCAGGCGCTCCAGGGTGCCAGTGAGCTCGGGCGTGTTGGTGAGGTGCGCGTACTCGGGGCCGGCCAGCGCCCAGGGTGCGTGGGCTTCGGCGCGCGGGTAGCGTTCGTTCAGTAAATCAATGGTTTGCCGAATGCTGTCGGGCGCAATGGCCACGGCCAAGCACTGCGTGGGCTGGCAGAGGCAAGCTTCGGGGAAGTCGATTTCCATGAGCTCGTCTTCGCCCACCACCACCGTTTCGCCGGGCAGGTAGTCGAAGGCCGGGCGGTCGGGCAGGTGCATTACTTTCTTGCCCCGCAACATAGTGGTGAGGGCCAGCCCATCGAGCCGCAGCGGCACGCGATGGGCCGCTTGGTGCGTCTCAAAAATGTTCAGCTCAAAGGCATCCAGCGCGAAAACCGTGCGGTTTTCGACCAGGGTATTCAACTGCCCCAGCGCAAGCGGCGGCACGGCGGCGGGCAAATGAACGCGGGTGGGCATGGGAAAGAATTAGGAATTAACTGAACGTCGTGCTGACGACAGGAAGCATCTCGCGTGGGATAGCAAAATCAATCGTTCAACAATGCGAGCGAAATGCTTCCTGTCGTCAGCATGACGATTAGACTGGTGAGTGATGACTTACTAAGGTTGCGGCAATTTCGACATTTATTGCGACAATACCACAACCTCAGCAGTAAGATAATAAGTCACCTTTGCCTTGTTCCTCACTTCTTTCTAATTCCCACGCAATCATGGTCGAAACCCTCGAACAAGCCACTACCGTGGTGGCCCGCCCGCAGTTCAAGTCGCACTACGACAACTTTATCGGCGGCAAATGGGTGGCCCCGGTGAAGGGTCAGTACTTCGATAACCCGTCGCCCATCGACGGCAAGGTCTTCTGTAAAGTAGCCCGTAGCACCAAGGAAGACATCGAGCTAGCCCTCGACGCCGCCCACGAAGCCTTCAAAAGCTGGAGCAAAGCCTCAGCCGCCGTTCGTAGCAATGTGCTGCTCAAAATCGCCGATATTATGGAGGCCAACCTGCCCTACCTGGCCGCCGCCGAAACGGTGGAAAACGGCAAGGCCATCCGCGAAACAATGGCGGCCGACCTGCCGCTCTGCATCGACCACTTCCGCTATTTTGCGGGCGTTATTAGGGCTGAAGAAGGCTCCGCTACTGAACTGAACGAGAATACGTTGTCGCTGGTCATTCAGGAGCCGCTGGGCGTTATCGGCCAGATTATCCCCTGGAATTTCCCGCTGCTGATGGCCACCTGGAAGCTGGCCCCCGCCATTGCGGCCGGCTGCTGCGTGGTAATGAAACCCGCCGAGCAAACGCCCGCCAGCATCATGATGCTCATGGAGCTGATTCAGGACGTGGTACCCGCCGGCGTTATCAACGTGGTCAACGGCTTCGGCCTGGAAGCTGGCAAGCCGCTGGCCAGCAACAAGCGCGTGCAAAAGGTGTCGTTTACGGGCGAAACCACCACGGGCCGCCTCATTCTGCAATACGCCGCCGAAAACATCATTCCCGTGACGATGGAGCTGGGCGGCAAGTCGCCCAACATCTTCTGCAAGAGCGTGATGGACCACGACGACGATTTCCTCGATAAGTGCATTGAGGGCGCCGTGATGTTTGCCCTCAACCAGGGCGAAATCTGCACCTGCCCCTCGCGCCTGCTGGTGCACGAGGATATTTACGACGAGTTTATTGCCCGCGTAATCGCCCGCGTGAAGGCAATCAAGCTGGGTAACCCCATGGATACCACCACGATGATGGGTGCCCAGGCCAGCAACGACCAGTTTGAGAAAATCCTGAGCTACCTCGAAATCGGCAAAGCCGAAGGGGCCGAAGTGCTGGTAGGCGGCGAAGCTTATACCCAAGAAGATGGCGCGCTCGGGGAGGGCTACTACATCCAGCCCACTATCTTCCGGGGGCACAACAAAATGCGGATTTTCCAGGAGGAAATATTCGGCCCCGTGCTGTCGGTAACGACCTTCAAGGACAACGAGGAAGCCCTGGAAATTGCCAACGACACGCTCTACGGTCTCGGGGCCGGCCTCTGGAGCCGCGATGCGCACGAACTGTACCAGATGCCCCGCGCCATTCAGGCCGGCCGTGTGTGGGTGAACTGCTACCACGATTACCCCGCCGGCGCGCCCTTCGGCGGTTACAAGGCCTCGGGTTTTGGCCGCGAAAATCACAAGATGATGCTCGGCCACTACCGCCAGACCAAGAACATGCTCATCAGCTATAGCCAGCAGAAACTGGGTTTCTTTTAAGAGGCTGCGCACTAAAAGAACGTCATGCTGAGCCTGCGAAGCATCTCGCCAGCGCCGTTGGGATTAGTTATCCAACGAAGCGAGCGAGATGCTTCAGCAAGCTCAGTATGACGTTCTGTTTGTATTTATAAACAATTAAATAATAACGAGTTATGCCCACTCCCCGCGTACTGGCCACCCTGGTGGCCGAAGCCACCATCGACTTGCTGCGTGATGAGCACGGCCCGCTCATGTTTCACCAAAGCGGCGGCTGTTGCGACGGCTCGTCGCCGATGTGCTTTACCAAGGGCGAGTTTCGGATTGGCGGCAACGACGTGTGGCTGGGTCAGATTCACGGCTGCGATTTTTTCATGAGCACCAGCCAGTTTGAGTACTGGCAGCATACCCAGCTGACCATCGACGTGACCAAGGGACGGGGGGCAAGCTTTTCGCTGGAAATCCCGCTCGGCGTGCGTTTTCTCATCCGCTCGCGCCTCTTCACCGAAGAAGAATCAAAGGCCATGGAGCCGGTGCTCAATGGCGAAGAATACTTGGAGCAAGCCTAATGCGCTAGTGCTTCAGCAACTCACCAGAAAGCCCCGGCAATAAAGTTGCCGGGGCTTTCTGGTATCTAATATAACTTATTGATAATAAATAACTTATATCTAACCAACTCGAAAAAGACTGGCGGCGTTGCGAGTATAATCACGATAAAAACCAAAGCTGGACTCGGTAGTCAAACTAGTGCTGGTGGCGCTGCCGGCAAAGCCGTCGCGGCAATCAACGCGGAAGCTGATTTTCAGCAAATCCCCGTTTTTGTCGAACTCCAACGCTTGGTATTCCAGCTCAGTACCGTCTTTCTACAAGTCCTGCCGGATGGCCGCCAGCTGCGCAAAAGACGTGTTTTTGCTAAATAGAACGGCAATCTTGGTGGCCGGGCTGGCCACCACGGTTGGGTGCGCTGTGAGCGGAGTAACTGCTGCTACCGAAGAGGCCAGTAGTAAGCCGCTAAAGAGTAATGACTTCATAGAAAAGCAGGGGTTATAGGCAAGCAGCCAGCATTTTATACTCGGTTGTTGTGGGCAAGGTTTACCCGGGCTAGGCTACAACTCCCTCACCAGCACGCGTACTTCCACGGTGCGGCCGTGGTCGTCGGCGCACGATATTCTGACCTCGCCCGGCGGCGGCCGGAAAAACACGCGCCCGGTGGCCGGCGCGGCTTGCAGAAACCGGTCGTTCACGTACCAATACACCTGGCGCACCTCGCCGGCCGCCGCGCAACTGAGCAGCAGTTGTTGCTTCTCAGCGGCATTGAGCACGTATTCGGCGTGGGCAGCCGGCGACGTAATGGCTAGCAGCGGTGCCGCATCGGGCTCGTACCCGGTAGCGCCGGCCGAGCCCGCCGCGTCGGTGCCGCGTACCAGGCGGCAAGCGGGGTTGTGGGGCGGTAGGCGGCGCGCCGGTAGCCCCTGCACCTCCCGAAAAGCCAGCACCTCGGGCCGCACATTGGGGAATAGCTCGCGCCGGTAGCCGCTGGCCGGGGCGCAGGCGCGGCAGTAGCTATACTGGCCATCGGCCGAGAGCAGCACCTCGCGCAGGTGCTGGCAGCGCGTGCTGCCCGATACGCCGGGCAGGTAATAATCGAGGAGCTGGTTGGGGCAGTTCTCACCGGGTACCAGGCCGGTTTCGGCGCACACCAACCGGAAGTCGAGGCTGGCGGGCGGCGCAAACCACTCGCTCTTCCCATTGTAAGCCAGCGCGTTGAATAAGTTGAAAAGGAGCGGGGAAGCCACGTCGGCCCCCGTGAGGGCGGGGCTGCCCTGGCCGTTAAAATTGCCCACCCACACCCCAATGGTGTACTGCTGGTTGTAGCCTATGCTCCAGGCGTCGCGGCGGCCGTAGCTGGTGCCGGTTTTCCAGGCAATGCGCGGCAGGTGCCGGCTGGCGGCCGCATCGAGCGGGAGGTCGGGCCGGGTGCGCTGCGCCAGGATGTCGGTGAGCAGGTAGGCGGCGGCAGGCGATACGAGTTGCTTGCCTTGAGGCACCTCGCTTTCTTTTTTCAGACTTCGGGCATCAAGCGCACCGGGGCTAGGGGGGGAGGTGAGCGTAAGCGTAGCATATTTCCCCCCGTTGGCCAGCGTCGAGTAAAGGCCGGTCAATTCTTCCAGCGTGGCCCCGCAGCCACCCAAGATGGTGCTGAGGCCCAGCCGCGGCGCATCGCGCGCCACCTGCCGGAAATCGGCCTGCCGCAGCGTGTTTGTGAGTTTATCGACGCCCACCTCCGATAAAACCCGCACGGCCGGAATGTTGAGCGAGTAGGTCAGCGCCCGCTCCATGGTCACCTCGCCTTGGCAGTGCTTATCAAAATTCTCGGGCCGAAAACCCTGGAAGTTGGTAGGCACGTCGGGCAGCACGGTTTTAGGCGTAATCAAGCCGCGGTCGAAGGCCAGGCCATAAAGCAGTGGCTTGAGCGTGCTGCCTGGCGAGCGCACGGCCCGCACCCCATCAACCTGGCCCAGCGCGCCGGCATCCTGAAAGTCGATGGAGCCCACGTAGGCTTCTACGGTGTGGGTGCGGTTATTCACTACTAGCACCGCGGCCTGCGAAATGCCCAGCGTAGCCAGCCGGCGCACGTAGTTGCGGGCCAGGTCCTCGGCCTTAGCCTGGGTGGCGAGCCGCAAGCTACTGTGAATGAGTGCGGTGCCGGGCTGCGCCAGCACCAGCCGGCGCGCCAGGTGCGGGGCTAGGGTAGGGGCGGGGTGGCGCTGGGCAGTGAGGGGCTCCAGTAGCGCATCGGCAATATCCTGGGCCGGAAAGAGCTTTTCGCGCCCGAAGTACCGCAGCCAGCGATTGCGCTCGCGCGTAATCTCCGCGTTGTGGCGGCCCAGCACCAGCCCGCCCGGCCGGTTGGGGATGATGGCCAGCGTAACCGTTTGGGCCAGGGATAGATAATCGGGCGGCTGCTGGAAATACAGCAGCGCCGCCGACTTCACGCCCTCAATGTTGCCGCCGTAGGGCACCAGGTTGAGGTAGAGTTGCAAAATCTCGGCCTTGCTATAATGCGCCTCCAGCTGCAAGGCGCGCAGCATTTCGCGCAGCTTGTTACTGAAGGTGCGCTCCTTGGGCTCCAGCAGCCGGGCCACCTGCATGGTGATGGTGCTGGCCCCCGTGGTGCGGCCGTGCCCAAACAGGTTGCGCCCCGCCGCCTGCACCATCGCCAAGGGGTTGATACCCAGGTGGTAGCGAAAATAGCGGTCCTCCTTCTCAATGATGGCCGTTTGCAAAGCCGGCGTTATCTCGGGCAACTCTGTTTTCATCCGCCACTTTTGGGTGGGGTTGAGGTAAGCGTGCAGCACAGTGCCATCGGCGGCCAGTACCAGCGGCGAATACTGCGGCGCAGGCGGCAGCGGAAACAGGCGGTCGGCCCCAAGGGCCAGCACCAGCAGCGCGATCAGCGCCAGAGCGGTACGAAAAAGCGGGCGGCGCATATGGCGAATGTAGCGCGAAGCTTCCGCTTCGTGCGCGAGCGCAGCGAGCATCGTCATCCAAGCGGTGCGAACGACGATGCTCGCTGCGCTCGCGCACGAATGCGGAAGCTTCGCGCTACTTACACATACTTAATCTCTTGCAAGGCAAAGCGTTGCACTGCGCCGGCTATTTCCACGGCCAGGCGGCCGTCGGGCTCTACGCCTACTATTTGGCCCCGCACGCGGCGGCCGGCTACCTCGTAGTCGTGCCACTCCTGGTAGCGGTAGAGGGCGGCCAGGTAGGCGCGGCGCAGCTCCCCCACCTGGCCGGCGCGCAGCTGCAGGTAGCGCCGCTCCAGGCATTCGAGCAGGCGGGCAGCCAGCACCTCACGCTGGAAATAGTGGCCCGTGAGCGCCCCCAGCGAGGTGGCCGTGGGCATGGCAAAGTGCCGTTGGTTCACGTTGAGCCCAATGCCTACCACGCTCGACTGAATTCTGGTACCGCTCAGGCTGTTCTCAATGAGAATTCCCCCAAATTTTTGGGTGCCAAAATACAGGTCGTTGGGCCACTTCAGCCGCAGCTGCGGCGAAGGTTGCAGCAGCGTTTCGGCCCAGTCGTACACGCCTAGCGCCACGGCCTGGCTCAGCAAAAATTGTTGGCCAGCATCCAAGAACGTGGGTAGCCAGATGATGGAGAGCGTCAGGTTTTCGCCCGGCGCAGCCTGCCACTGGTTGCCACGTTGGCCGCGGCCGGCCGTTTGGTCGTCCGTTATGACGGTACAGCCTTCGCTGGCCCGGTTTTCGCGCAACAGTTGTTGCGCTTCCGAGTTAGTGGAGGGGCAGGCGGGCAGCCAAAGTAGCTGCTGGCCAGTAAATAAGGTAGTGGGGCTGATGACCACGGGGGTTAGCAGTCGTACATTAGCTAGATAAACAACGCAAACTTACTCTATGAAGAGCACCTTGGTTCGACAGGATTCGGACACATTGGCAGAAGTAGCCGTACGCGGCCTCCAAGACCGCAAAGGAATGGACATTGTGGTTCTCAACTTAAAAGAGTTGAAGAACGCCGTGGCCGATTATTTCATCATCTGCTCGGCTTCCTCCGACACCCAGCTCGACGCGCTGGCCCGCTCGGTAGAAGAAGAAGTGGAAAAAGTAACTGGCCAGGCCCCCTGGCAGAGCGAAGGCCGCACCAATCGGGAGTGGGTTTTGTTGGACTATGTAGACGTGGTAGTACACGTTTTCCTGCGTGACCGCCGCAAGTTCTACGCCCTTGAAGAGCTGTGGGGCGATGCCGAAATTACGCACATCGAAGACACTGCCGACGTGGTTCAGCGCTAAAGTATTGGGCCGTCGGCTGCGTCTACCGGGTTACGTTACCAACATCGCCCGCCCGGCGCGGTTGCTCTAGAGTTCATTAAAAATAAGCAATTTTTATGTCTGATACGACGCCCACTAAACGCCGCAAGCCGACGCTGCCCAATCCCACGCCCCGGCCGGGTGTGCAGCTTTGGGTGATGGCGGGGCTCTTGGTCCTATTCATTGGCATGTTCTGGTTCAACAACCAGAATGCCGCTATCAAAATCAACCAGCAAAAGTTCGAGCAGATGCTAGCTGCTGGCGACGTGCATGACGTGTCGCTGGTTAATAAACAAACCGTGGAAGTGGGCCTCACGCCCGCGGCCCTGCAAAAAGCTGAGTACCAGAAGGACCTGACGGCCCACCGCGGTCCGTTTACCGAGCGTGGTGCGCAGTACTACTTTCCCATTGTAGACGCCAAGTATTTCCAGGAGCAGCTCGAGAAACTGCAAGCCAACCAGCCTCGCGAGCAGCGTTTGCAGCTCGACCCGGTAGACCGCGTGGGTTTGTTTGACATTATCAGCAGCTACGGCCTCATCATTCTCAGCATTGTGCTGTTCGTGTTCCTCATGCGTCGCATGAGCAGCGCGGGCGGCCCCGGCGGGCAGATTTTCAACATCGGCAAGAGCCGCGCTGCCCTTTTTGAAGGTGGTGACAAAGTGAAAATCACCTTCAAAGACGTAGCCGGTCTCGAAGAAGCCAAAGAGGAAGTGCAGGAGATTGTGGAGTTCCTCAAAAACCCCAGCAAATTCACCATCTTGGGCGGCAAAATCCCCAAGGGTGCCCTGCTGGTAGGTCCTCCCGGCACCGGCAAAACTTTGCTAGCCAAGGCAGTAGCTGGTGAAGCCGACGTGCCCTTCTTCTCACTTTCGGGCTCCGACTTTGTCGAGATGTTCGTGGGCGTGGGTGCTGCTCGGGTACGGGACTTGTTCAAGCAAGCCAAAGCCAAAGCGCCCTGCATCATCTTCATTGACGAGATTGATGCCGTGGGCCGTTCGCGCAGCAAGGGCTCCATGCCCGGCGGCAACGACGAGCGCGAAAACACGCTCAACTCGCTGCTGGTGGAGATGGACGGCTTTGGTACCGACTCGGGGGTTATCATCCTAGCCGCTACCAACCGGCCCGATACCCTGGACTCGGCCCTGCTGCGTCCCGGTCGTTTCGACCGTCAGATTAGCATCGACAAGCCCGATATAAACGGCCGCACCGAGATTTTCGCGGTGCACCTAAAGCCGCTGACCCTCGGTCCCGACGTGGACGCCCGCAAGCTGTCGGCCCAAACGCCCGGTTTTGCCGGTGCCGAAATCGCCAACGTCTGCAATGAGGCGGCCCTTATTGCCGCCCGCCGCGATAAGAAGTTCATCACCAACCAGGACTTCACCGACGCTATCGACCGCGTAATCGGTGGCTTAGAGAAGAAGAACAAAATCATCAGCCCCGGCGAAAAGCGCATTGTGGCCTACCACGAAGCTGGTCACGCCATCACCGGCTGGTTCTTGGAGCATTGCGACCCATTGGTGAAGGTGTCTATCGTGCCGCGCGGTGTAGCTGCGCTCGGTTACGCCCAGTACTTGCCCAAGGAGCAATTCTTGTACAACACTGAACAGTTGATAGATGAGATGTGCATGGCCCTCGGTGGCCGCGCCGCCGAAGAGTTGGTGTTCGGTAAAATATCGACCGGCGCGCTGAGCGACTTGGAGCGCATCACCAAGATGGCTTACTCCATCGTGACGATGTACGGCATGAATAGCAAGCTCGGCAACGTATCGTTCTACGATTCTAAGGGTCAGAACGAATACGGTTTCTCGAAGCCTTATTCGGAAGCCACTGCGCAGATGATTGACGAGGAAGTTCGCACCATCATCGAGCAAGCCTACATCCGCACCAAGGAGCTGCTGACCGAGCGCCGCCACGAGTTGGAGGTAATTGCTAAGGAGTTGCTGGAGAAGGAAGTACTGCTGCAAGACGACTTGGAGCGCCTCGTTGGCAAGCGCCCCTTCGGCGGCCAGACCAACTACCAAGCCCACATGGCCGGTACCGACCGCTCCGAAACTGCCAGCGAGGTGAAAACCGAGCACCCCGGAATTCCGCTGGGTGGCGACCTGCCCGAGTTGCACCTGCCCGGCCAGCCCGAGACGGTATAAAAAGCTATCAATAGCTCTTTTATAGGGCCGTAATAACGCGAAAAGGCCAGCCATAAGGCTGGCCTTTTTTATGTCCATTACCTTTGCCGCATGTCTTCCTCCCGCGATACTATGCTGGCGCGCATCCGCACGGCGCTGGCTACTGGCCCGGCCCCGCTGCCGCCGGTGCCCGACTGGACCGCGCCGGTGCACCCGGCCCTGCCAGTTGCCGACTTGGCCGTGACGTTTGCCGAAAGCTTCCGGCGCGTGGGAGGGGAATTTTTTTACGCCGAAAACCCGGCACAGCTGGGTACCGAGCTGCGCGCCTGGCTGGCCGAGCGCCTGCCCGCCGGCCAGCAGTTCTACGTGTGGGAGCCGGCTATACAGGCGTTGCTAACGGCCGCAGAAGTGCCATTCCAGCCTATGGAGGCTGCCTTCCGCACGCAGGCTGCCGCTGGCCTCACCAGTTGCGAAGCGCTGGTGGCCCGCACCGGTAGCATTGTAGTTGCGCCGGCCACGCCCAGCGGGCGGCGGCTTAGCATCTACCCCGACCAGCACTTGGTGCTGGCTCGGCCCAGCCAAGTGGTAGCCGAAATTGGCGATGCGTTGCGCGTAGTGCAGGCCCGTTACGGCGCGCAGCTGCCCTCCATGCTGTCGCTCACCACTGGGCCGAGCCGTACCGCCGATATCGAAAAGACCCTCGTGCTGGGTGCCCACGGCCCGCGCCGGCTCAGCTTATTTTTATTGGAAGATGACGCCGAAGACTTTGCCTGAGTTGCCCCCGCAGGCGTTGGCCCCCGGCCAGCGCGTGTATTTTGCCTCTGATTTTCACCTGGGCGCGCCCGACGCTGCCACCTCCCGCGAGCGCGAGCGCCGCATTGTGCGCTGGCTCGACGAGGTGGCTAAGGATGCGGCCGCCATTTATTTGCTAGGCGACGTGTTCGACTTTTGGTTTGAATACAAGCACGCTATCCCACGGGGTTTCAGTCGGTTGCAGGGAAAATTGGCGGAGCTAACCGACGCCGGCTTGCCTATTACGCTCTTCACTGGCAACCACGACATGTGGATGTTTGGCTACTTCACCCAGGAAATGGGAATTCCGGTGCTGCGCGACCCTATTTCACAACGTATTGGTAATCAATATTTTAATATTGGACACGGCGATGGGCTAGGGCCGGGCGACTTTGCCTACAAGCACGTGCTGCGGCCCGTGTTTAACTCACCCGTGACGCAGTGGCTGTTTGCGCGGCTGCACCCCAACCTGGGCATCGGCCTGGCCAGTCGTTGGAGCCGCCACTCGCGCCTCCAGAACGGCGCGGCCGATGCCACGTACTTTGGCGAAGATGAGTGGCTGCTGCAATACTGCCGCGAGCTGGAAAAGCGCCAACACCATGACTACTACGTATTTGGCCACCGCCACCTGCCGCTCGACGTGGCCGTGGCCCCCGGCAGCCGCTACATCAACCTGGGCGAGTGGGTCAATTATTGCACCTACGGCGTGTATGACGGTAACGAGCTGGTTCTGCGGGAGTTTAAGGGGTGAATTGGGAATGAGGAAGGAGGAATTAAGAATTGTTGCCAAGCAAGGTCAACTCAAAAATTGGCAGTGGTTGGTACTGATTTATTCCTCATTCTTCCTTCTAAATTCTCCATCCGCGCAAGCGCAAGCCGTGCCCAGCGCCGCTTCGGTGGCGCCCGCTGCCCGCGTGGCTCCGGTGGAGGCCGCCCCCACGGGCAAGGTCGATAACCCCAATGCGCCCGCGCCGGCCGCGGGTACGTGGGTACTTGTTAAAACCCTGACGCTGCCCAGCATCGGCGCGGCCTCGCTCGACCGGCGCGGCATGCTTTACCTGGCCGACCAGGATAATAACCTGCGCCAGCTGACCCGCGATGGCCAGCCGCTCAATACGTACTCGCCCACTCAGCCCGGCCACGTGGCCGTAGTCGAAGCCTGGAACCAGAACAGCCTGCTCGTTTTTTACGACGACCGGCAGCAGGTACTGCTGCTTGACCGCTTTTTGGCCCCGCTGAGCGAAATCAGGCTGGCCGACTACGTCGATGGCACGGTGCGCACCGCAACCCTGGCTCCCGACGGCCTGCTGTGGCTGCTTGATGAGAGCGCCCTCACCCTGCGTGAGTTTGACCCCCAAGCCCTGCGCATGGTGCAAAACACGCCCCTCGACCTCATTATCGGGCGCAGCCGGCCCGACTTCCGCTTTCTGCGCCAGTACCAGAACAACCTCTACCTAGTAGACCATACCAGCGGCATTTTCGTGTTTGACAACCTGGGCAATTATCGTAAAAAAATACCCTTTACCGGTCTGGATTTCATCACGTTCCGGGGCGATGAGTTGGCGTATATCAGCGGCGGGCAGCTGCATTTTTTTCATCTCTACAACCTCACCGAGCGTACGCGGCCCCTGCCGCCCGGCCTCGATGCAACCACCGTGCGCCAAGTGCTGCTCGACGACCAGCGGGCTTATTTCATCACGACAAAGGGCGTAAGCATCTACCAGCTTTAATCCAGGCATGATTGCCTGAAAATGAAGGTTTGGCTTTTAGGTATAGTGCAGCCTAAGTAGGTAGTATGGCGTGTAACTTACTAACTGTAACTACGTTGCGCAAATGGGAAAAGAGTGCTTGAGCGGCAACCAGCTGCCGGGCGGGCCGTTAGAAAAGGCCTGTTCTCCCAACCCTTTTCCCTTATTCCATGAAAGCATTGATGTTTCACGGCCCGCGCAATGTAAGCGTCGATACCGTTGACGACCCCATCCTGAAGGACTCGCGCGACGCCATCATCCGCGTGACGAGCACGGCCATTTGCGGCTCCGACCTGCACATTTACAACGGCTCGCTGCCCACCAAGCCCATGGTGCTCGGGCACGAGTTTATGGGCATTGTGGAGGAAGTTGGCCGCGGCGTGGGCAACCTCAAGCGCGGCGACCGCGTGGTGGTGCCCTTCCCGGTAGCCTGCGGCACGTGCTTCTTCTGCAACCACGAGCTGCCCGGCCACTGCGAAAATTCCAACCCCGACCACTATGGCCCCGAGGGTGGCCTGCTAACTGAAAAAGGCGGCGCGCTTTTCGGCTATACCGACCTCTACGGCGGCTACGACGGCGGTCAGGCCGAGTTTGTGCGTGTGCCCTACGCTGATTTTGGCCCGCGCAAAGTGCCTGATTTCCTGAGTGATGAGCAGGTCCTATTCCTGACCGACATCTTCCCCACTGGTTACTCGGGCATTGATTGGGCCGAGGTAAAGGGCGGCGAGTTTATCGCCATTTTTGGGGCCGGCCCGGTGGGTATTATGGCCGCCAAAAGCGCTTGGCTCCGCGGCGCGGCCCGCGTGGTTATCATCGACACCCAGAAATACCGCCTCAATAAGGCCAAAGAAACGACCCGCTGCGAAACCATCCTGTGGGAAAGCCACGACCAAGTGGTAGCGCAAATTCGCGACATGAGCGAGGGCCGCGGGGCCGACGTGTGCGTCGATTGCGTAGGCTTTGAGCCCGACCGCAACCTGCTTGACCGCGCCAAGGCCGTAATCAACCTCGAAAAAGGCTCGCCCAAAGTAATCGAAACCTGTATGAGCGCCGTGCGCCGCGGTGGCGTGGTATCGGTGCTGGGCGTGTATGCGACCACCAACGATAACTTCCCGGTGGGCCAGTTTTTCGACAAAGGCATCAAGCTTGTGGGTGGCCAGGCCCCGGCTCATAAGCACATCGACAAGCTGTTGCAGCACATCATTAAGGGCGAAGTGGTACTGGATGACATCATCTCGCACCGCTTGCCGCTGAGCCAGGCGGCCCACGGCTACGATATTTTCCGCCATAAAAAGGATAATTGCTTGAAAGTGGTGCTGCGCCCTGGCGAATAAATAGCCTCTCTACCTGCCCGAAAGCCCGGCTGCCGGCCCTGAAAAGGGGCGTGCAGCCGGGCTTTTTTAGCGGCTACCTATCTTGCTTACTTTAGTTGTGCGTACACAGGGTCAAGTAAAAATTATAGAAGTCGATGCTAAAAAATTACTGCTGGAATGTGCAAGCTAAAATGCTGCTGGTGATTGGGTTGACGCTAGTTGGCGGTGGGCCAGTACGGGCGCAAACGGGTGCCTCGAAATGGGCTCCTGGGGTAGGGCAGGAGCTGCGGCGCGGCACCGGCCGCCAGGCAGTGCGGCTGCGAGTGCGCGATGCGGTGGCGTTGCGGCAGTGGGCCAGCCAGCAAGTGCCAGTACTACAAGTAGTTACTTCGGCGGCTAGTGCAAATATAGTCCTGGTTAAAGGTCTGTCAAGCAAGCAGTTGAGTGCATTAGCTGCTTTGCCTTTCGTGGAGTTTGTGGATGTGCCCAACCGCCCCGCTCATGACGAGCGCCTGCTCAGCGGGGCCGACCTCACGGCCAATGGCCTGCGCGCGGTGCAGCGCCGCTACCCCGCCCTCATGGGCCAAGGCCTGGCCGTGAACATCAAGGAAAACCCACTCGACGCGGCCGACCTCGACTTGCGGGGGCGGCTGCTGAACACACCGGCCGGTACGGTTATCGAGTCGGTACACGCCAGCATTATGGCCACGCTCATTGCGGGTGGCGGCAACTCGGGGCCGGCGGCCGAAGGCGCGGCGCGGCAGGCGGGCATCGCCTCTTCATCTTATGCCAACCTGCTGCCCGATGCCAACGCTGACCTCACCCGGCTGGGTGTGAGCGTACAAAACCATTCCTACGGTACTGGTATTGAGAATTATTACGGCCTCGAAGCCCAAGGCTACGACCAGCAAGCGCGGCAGCTGCCGTATTTGCTGCACGTGTTTTCGTCGGGCAATGCGGGCACTTCGCCCAGCACCAGCGGCCCTTACCAAGGGCTGGCTAACGTGGCCAACCTCACCGGCCAGTTCAAAATGTCGAAAAACTCGCTGGCCGTGGGCGCCACCGATGTGCTCGGCCAGGTGGCGGCGCTCAGCTCGCGCGGCCCCGCCTACGATGGCCGGGTGAAGCCCGAGCTGGTAGCCTACGGCGACGCCGGCTCGTCCGATGCCTCGGCGCTGGGCTCGGGCGCGGCGCTACTGGTGCAGCAGGCCTACCGCGACAGCCAGGGCGGCGCATTGCCGCCCGCCTCGCTGGTGAAAGCCGCCCTTATTAATAGTGCCGACGACGTAGGCCGTCCCGAGGTCGATTTTGTAAGCGGCTTCGGCCAGCTCAATACCCTGGGCGCGGTGCGCACCGTGCTGGAGGGCCGCTTCCGCACCGGCTCCGTGGCGCAGGCACAGGAGCAAATTGTGAGCCTGCCCGTGCCCACCGGCACCCGGCAGCTAAAAATAACCCTAACTTGGACCGACCCCGAAGCCGCCGCCAATGCCGCGCAGGCGCTCGTCAACGACCTCGACTTGGAAATACTGGGGCCCGGTAGCACCCGCTGGTTGCCCTGGGTATTGAGTGCTGCCCCCAACCTCGATTCGCTGGCGCAACCGGCCCGCCGCCGCGCCGACCACCTCAATAATGTGGAGCAGGTGACCATCGGCCTGCCCGCCGCCGGCACCTACCAGCTGCGGATACGGGGCACAGCGGTGCCCAGTGGCCCGCAGGCGTTCAGCCTGGCCTATGAGGTAGTGGTCCCTGGCTTTGAGTGGCTGTCGCCCAATGCGTTGCGCAATGTACGGCCGGGCCAGGCCACGCTATTACGCTGGCGCTACGCCGGGGCAGCTACTACCGCCCGCCTTGAGTACCGGCCCATCGGCCGCACCACCTGGCGCACTATTACGGCTGCTACCAACCCGGCGCAACGCACCTATAGCTGGGCCGCCCCCGACACGACTACATTGGCGCAGGTGCGCCTGGTGGTTGATAATCAAGTCTTTGTATCCGATACATTTGCCTTAGCCCGGCCACTGCCACTGCGCGTGGGCTACGTCTGTACCGATGAAACCCTGCTGACCTGGCCCGCTACCCCTGGCGCTACGCAGTACCAGCTCTATCGCCTGGGTGCCAACTACCTGGAGCCTTTTCAGCTGGTAGCCGATACGCTGCTGCGCGTGCTGCCCGCCCAAAATGCGGGCCAGTACTTCGCCGTAGCCCCCGTGCTGGGCGGCAAGCTGGCCGAGCGCGGCGCTACCATCAACCTGGCCGAGGCGGGGGTGGGCTGCTACGTGCGGTCGCTACTAGCCCAGCAGCCCATTGCTGATACTGTGCGCCTGATTTTGTCGCTTGGCACCCTCTACCGCTTGCAGGCCGTGCAGCTGCAACGCCTCGGGCCGGCTGGCTTTCAAACCATTCAAACCCTGAATCCCGTTACCCAGCTGACTACTTTATTCACCGACCTCACGGCCACCACCGGCCTCAACCAGTACCGGATTATGGGGCAGGACGCGGCTGGCCGCACCTTTTACAGTGAGGTGGTGGCCGTGCAGCTGGTGCGCCGGGGCGAGCTACTGGTATTTCCGGTGCCCGTGGTAGTGGGCCAGGACTTGCAGGTGGCCGGCGAGCCGGGGGCCATCCTGCAAATAGACCTCTACGACGCCCTGGGCCGCCACGCGCGCACGGCGCAGGTCGAGGGGGCACTCAACCTAGTGAGCACCAGTGGCCTGCGGCCGGGTGTATACCTGCTGCGCGCCACCCCCACCACCGGGGGCGGCCCCGCCCGCACCCGCCGCGTAGTGCTGGTAGAGTAGCTTACTAGTCAGCAAAAAGCCCCCGGCCTGCTTAGCAGACCGGGGGCTTTTTGCTTGACTCTCCGTGCGTTAGTACACGTAGTTGAGGGCCGTTACGTCGTTGGTGTTGAACGGGCGGTTTACGCCGTTGCCCACGCAAGCCAGCATCCACGAGTTGGGGTCGCCGCCCGAAGGCGTGCCGGGAATGAGGATGGCCCCTACGTTGCTGGCCCCTTCGTTGCTGGCGCTACCGCCGCAGCTATACGCCCGGTTGAAGTAGTCGGTGTGGCGGAAGCCGATGCAGTGACCCATCTCGTGGGCCATGATGGTGGCGATGTAGTTGGAATTCGTGCTGTTGATTACGCTGGGTACCAGCGTGAAGCCCGGCGCGGGGTTGCCATTGCTGGGGAAACCGCCTGACTGGCCGAGCACGCCAGCACCGAGGCTAGCCGAGTACTTCACGGGCAGGTCGGCGGTGCCTGACGAGATGCGCGTGAACTTCAGTTGGATGTTGGCGGCGTTGTAGCGGCGGATGGCCTCGTCGATTGCCGTCACGTAAGCGGCCGGAAACTGGCTCGACAGGCTTACGGTGAGCGTGCGGGGCAGGCGGGTTACCAGGTTGGTGGTGCGGTACTGCTCATCGCTGCCCACACGCAGCATGGAGGGGCTGGTAGCGTTGGCCAATGCCTCCGGCGAGAGAAAAATGTCGCCTTCTACTACGTAGCCACCGTCCACGGCTTTGAGGTCGCTGGTGCCAAAGCCCATGGCCTTCACCTGCGCAGTTACGTCTTGCGAAATGGCGGCCGGCTGCGTAGCCGAATCCTGCGATTTCTGGCAGCCAGCCAGCGAGATAGTGGCGAGGGCCCCGAGGGTCAAAAGGGAAGAAAACTTGAACATTGGTTTGGTTTGGAAAAGGGTGAAGAGTGTGTGAAACTTGTTCCCAAATGTGTGGCGGATTTTCTGACTGGCAATTCGAAGTAAGCTAAATGCCTAAATGTTACACGTTTGTGTAACTATGTTGCCTTGATATTATCGCAATATTAAATGTGGTTATTTTGAGTCTTATCTAGTCCTGTGACCGTCTCTTTCCACACAGCTGGTAGCGATAGACAAGTTGGTTACCCTACTTCCAGAAGTGGCTGCACTTGTGCAGCATGTACTTTTACCAAAAGCCCCGACTTATGGAAAACGCCATCAAAACGCTGCGCATTCAGAACTTCAAGTCCATCAAAGACGTGACGATGACCCCGCGCCGGGTCAACATCATTATCGGTGAGCCCAACGTGGGCAAGTCGAATATTCTGGAGGCGATGAGCTTGCTTGGGGGGATGTTTTTTGATGGGGGAAAATTCATGGATGGCCAGATAAGGTATGAGGCCATTCGTAATTTATTCTATGATAATGACTGGACGAAGGAGGTTATCGTAACTGGAAAGGGTATTGGGGCCACACGATTGCGCAAACATTCGGATGCGATAGAGGTGGCGTTTGGGGATGGGCAGATAAGGCAACAGTCAGGAGGAGGACCCTTAATAGGGCAGCCTATGATTGAACAACGGAGAGCGGAACTGAATAAGCAGCAAAAAGATAAACATAAGCTAGTAAATTTTGAAGATAGAAATAATTTTTATGAATTAATGCAGAAAAATGGTGAACTTTTAAATATTGAGTTAAGTAGCCCACAACCTGCCCTGCAAGTGAAAAAATACACTTTCCACAAGCAGACGCCGCATGGTAAGTCCTATAATAATTTTTTTCTCCGACCGCCCTTTGGGGATAACCTGATGGAGGTCATTCAGACGGGTACCTCGGCTTTTCGCAAGGAAGTAGGAGCCTTTTTTACTCAGAATGGCTATAATCTGACGTTGCGCACCGAGGAGCAGAGACTGGAAATCACTAAAACTTTGGATGGCCTTACTACTGCTATTCCCTACTCGCTGATAGCCGATACCCTCCAACGTCTCATTTTCTACCTGGCCGCCATCGAGAGCAACGACGACGCGGTGCTGCTATTTGAAGAGCCCGAGGCTCACTCGTACCCCGTGTATGTCTCACAGCTGGCGCGGCGCATCGTAGCGAGCCGCAACAACCAGTTTTTTGTGGTCACGCACAGCCCGTACCTCATCACAGAGGTGCTGGAGGAAATGGTAACCAATGACGAGTTGGCGCTTGAGCTGGCGCTATTCGTGGCGTATTACGAAGACTACCAGACCAAAGTGCGGCAGTTGAGCGATGAGGAAGTACGCAACATTCGGCGCGATGGCCTAGATGTATTTTACAATATGGCGCGCTTCGTGCCCCAACGCTAAACGGTCGGTTGTATGCCCCAGCCGCCGCTGTTCGTGCCTGAGTGCCACATTGATACGGCCCTCACCCGCGCCCTCGTAGTTTATCGTCGCGACTTCGACGACTTCATTAACCACAAACATGGGGCTTCACACGTGGCCAATGAGATGGAGCGCCAATGGCGGCTATTTGGACCTGAGCGCCAGGTAGTAGGCATTGTGGACCGGGACAAGCGCTTGGAGGAAATACCGTACCTAGCCGAGTTTACCCATCTGGTGTACGGTAGCCTGGCGACTGATGCCCCGCATAGTATTCGCCGCCATCGGGTGCGGGCCACGCAGCACCTCATTGTGCTCAACCCAGCCTGTGATACCTGGGTGTGGCAAGCCGCTGCTGCAGCAAACGTGCTCTTACCAACCCACGGCTTGCCTGATGACCGATGGGATTTTATTGCCTATTGCAAGGCTGGCAATTCCGAAAATCAGCCCGAGTTAAAAGCCTTGCTACAAGCTGTGAGTCGGGCGCGCCCAGCCATGTATGCTGAGCTAGCCGACTTTGTGGCGCAGGTGATGGATGTAGTGCGCACGCTATACTAATGCTTGCCCGAGCGGGTATTTAGCCCTCTACCTTTTGCCTTGCCTAATCGGTTATCTTTGCTAGGTTCCCCTTTCGTGCGGCCCTTTTGTGCGGCTGCCTCATTTATATAGCTTTCAGCCTCATGGCTTGTACTTCTTGTTCGTCCGGCGGCGGCTGCTCTACCAGTAAGGTAGGCGGCTGCGGCTCCAAGGGTGGCTGCTCCTCGGGCGGCTGCACCCGACTTAATGTGTTCGACTGGCTGGCCGACGTCGACATGCCCAGCGACTTTCGCGGGTTCGACTGCGTAGAAATTCGCTTCAAAGGCGGCCGCAAAGAGTTTTTTCGCAACGAGCAGCGCCTGCCGCTCGTCACCGGCGATGCCGTAGTAGTGGAGGCCGCCGGCTCGGGCTGGCACCTGGGCCACGTTTCGCTCAAGGGTGAGCTGGTGCGCCTGCAAATGCGCAAAAAGAAAGTCCCTACCGACTCGCGCGAAATTCGTCCCATTCTACGCGTGGCCACCCCCGACGATGAGGAGCGCTGGCAGGCCGTGCGCGACCTCGAAAACGGCACTATGTTCCGGGCCCGCGCCGTGGTCGATGAGCTGCGCCTCAAAATGAAGCTCTCCGACGTGGAGTACCAGGCCGACCGCACGCGGGCGCTCTTCTACTACTCGGCTGAGGACCGGGTTGATTTTCGGGAGCTCATCCGGCGGCTGGCCGACGAGTTTCGGGTGCGCGTGGAGATGCGCCAGATTTCGCTGCGCCAGGAAGCCGGCCGCATCGGCGGCATCGGCGTGTGCGGCCGCGAGCTGTGCTGCTCCACCTGGCTCACCGACTTTAAGGCCGTGAGCACCACCGCCGCTCGCTACCAAAACCTGAGCCTCAACCCCCAAAAGCTGGCTGGCCAGTGCGGACGCCTCAAGTGCTGCCTCAACTACGAGCTCGATGCCTACCTCGACGCCCTCAAGGATATTCCGCAGGTGCAACGCCCCTTGCAAGTAGCTGGTGGGGAGGCATTTCTGCAAAAAACGGACATCTTCCGCAAGCGCATGTGGTTTGCCTTCAAAGGCGACAACAACTGGGTGATGCTGAGCGCCGAGCGCGTGCGCGAAGTGCTGGAAATGAACAAGAAAGGCGAAAAGCCCGACGCCCTGCTGGCCCCCCGCCAGGAAGAGGAAATTGTGCCCGCCGTTTCGACCCTCATGGAAGGCGACCTCGACCGCCTCGACGACCAGATAAAGGGCGGCAGCAAGCGCAGCAAGCGCAAGCGCAAAGACCGCCCCGAGGGCAGCCCAGTCGGCTCGGCCAGCCCCAGCCCCGAAGTGCGCGAGCCCCGTGAACCCCGGGAGCCCCGCCGCCGCGAGCGCATTGAGCGCCCCGCCAGCCAGGTCCCCGAGGGTGGCCGCCCCCCTCGCCCCACCGGCCAAGGCCCCGACGCCGGCACGCGCCCGCCCCGATTTACTGGGCAAGGTGCTGATAATCAGTCTAATGATTCCCGTCCTGACACGGATGCCCCCAATGCCGCCACGCCGCCCACCGAAGGCCAGCCCGAGCAGCGCGGCCGGCGCGGGGCGGCCGCCCGGCCCCTCAACCGCCGCAACGGCCGCGGCCGCGACGCTGGCGACGGCAGCGCCCCTCGCGCCACCGGCGACGGCCCCGCCCAGGAGCCCCGGCCGCGCCGCAACGAGCCAGCGGCCGGCAATTCCGCGCCTAACCCGCCCCGTGAAGGCGGCGACCAACCCCGGCCCGATGGTACCACCGGCCGCAACCGGGGCCGGCGCGGCGGCAGTGGCCGCCGGGGTGGCGAAGGCAATTCGGCGCCCACTACGCCGCCCAGCGCTTCTTAGTATATGCCTGATTTTCTAGCTTTTGCCCGGCCGCTGGCACGCCGCGGCTGGCGGGCGCTGCTGCCGCTGGCCGGGGCCGCCAGCCTCAGTGCCTGCGACCCCAGCCGCGTGTATGAGGACAACGTGGACCTGAAGTCGCCCTCCGGCGATGCCTACGTGTGGGACGTGCAGCAGCGCCCCAGCTTCACCTTCGCCATTGCCGACACGGCGGCGCGCTACGATGTGTACTTCAACGTGCGCAACGCCTCGGGCTACGGGTTTTATAACCTTTTTCTCAAGCACACGCTCACCGGTCCCGATAGCCGGCCTGCCGGCCCCGCCCTGCTACACCAGATGGTGCTGATGGACCCCAAAACCGGCGAGCCCCGCGGCGCGGGCGCGGGCGACATCTTCGACCACCAGTTTCTGGCCCTGCCCCGCCAGCACTTCGCCAAGGCCGGCACCTACAAGCTGACCCTGGAGCAGTACATGCGCCAAAACCAGCTCCCCGGCATCATGGCCGTGGGCGTGCGCGTGGCGAAGGTGGGTGGTAAGTAGTTATGGATTAGGTTGTTGACAAAAAGAACGTCATGCTGAGCTTGTCGAAGCATCTCTACCACGCCGTTAGGATTATTAATCCAATGGCGTGATAGAGATGCTTCGACAAGCTCAGCATGACGTTCTTTTTTATTACCCTCTTATTAACTGCTACTTATCCAGCTCTTTCCAGACCACGTTCAACCCCTCAGCCCACACAGGGTGGGCAATTACCATATCCTGAAGCTGCTGGTAGCATAGGCGGCCCGCCATGGCTACTTGCAGAATGGTCATGATATCACCCGCTTCGGGCCCAAGAATGGCCGCCCCGAGAATGCGGTCGTCGGCACCCACGAGCACCTTCCAGAAGCCGGTTTCCTGGCTCGTGTGCTGGGCGCGACTCAGGTTGCGTACCGGTATTTTCGACATGCGGTAGGCCACGCCTTCCTGCTTGGCCTGGGTTTCGCTGAGGCCGATGCGGCCCAGTTGGGGGGCGGTGAACACGCAGTAGGGCAGGGGGCGCTGCTTGGCTGAGCGGCGGCCGCGGTGCAGCAGGTTGTCGCGCACCACCCGGAAGTCGTCGTAGCTGATGTGCGTAAACTGCGGCCCGCCGTGCACATCGCCCAGGGCAAAAATGTGCTTTGCATTGGTCTGCAACTTGCTGTTTACCTGAATAAAACCTTTCTCATCCACCTTCACGCCGGCGGCTTCCAGGTTCAGCTTGTCGGAGTTGGGCTGGCGGCCGGTAGCTACCAGCAGGTGGCTGCCGTGCAGGCGGCGCTCGCCCGTGGGCGTGTCGAGCGTGATGGTGAATTGGCCCGCGTCGTTGCGCGATACGCGCCGGGCTTGGGCATTGAGCACCAGCTCAATACCTTCGTCGGTGAGGGCGTCTTGCAGGCACTCGCACACGTCGTCGTCCTCACGCTCCAACAGTTGCGAGCCGGTTTCGATGATACTCACGCGGCTGCCAAAGCGCCGGAACATTTGCCCGAATTCCAGCCCGATATAACCGCCGCCCAGAATGAGGAGGTGTTCGGGTAGTTCTTGAATGTCAAGCAGTTGGTCGGTAGTTAAAAACCCAGTGTCAGCTAGGCCTGGCACGTCGGGCACCGTGGGGCGGGTGCCGGTATTGATGAATACCTGCTTGGCCTTGATGGTACTGGCGCGCTCCTGCGTTTCCTGCACCTGCAGCGTGTGCGGACCCGTGAAGGCGGCGTGGCCGCGCAGCACGGTAATATTATCGTGGTCTTCGTCAAACGACTTAGCCAGGTTGCGGCGCGATTTAGCCAGCAGGGCATCCTTGCGGGCCATCACGGCGGGCATATCCACCCGGGCCTCACCGCCCAGCCTAATACCAAACGCCTCGGCCGTCCGAATCTGGTGCATACGCTCGGCCGACGCCAAAATGGTTTTGGTGGGCACGCAGCCGTAGTTGACGCAAGAGCCGCCAAGCTGGGCTTCTTCGACCAGGATAACGGTGCGGCCCGCGTCGGCCAGGGCTTTGGCCAGTGGGTTGCCGGCCTGGCCGGAACCAATAATGAGGGCATCGCAGGAATAATCGGGCATAAACTAGGGGAAGGCCGCGGCTAAGGGGCAGCTACCAGTAATACGAGAAAGCTGGACCGGTGACCGGCCTTTTCAACGGCTAAATCGGCTAAGCAGAACGCTAGCGCCGGGTAGCTAAAGTCCCGGCGCACTTGCTGAATAATTAGCTATAAAATTGATTTTCAAGATGTAGGGAGTGAATACCAGATGAAAAAATAACTCGCTAGCGTCAGAAGAAATCACTTATCGATTTGTGCATTGGCCTGCGGGAGTAGCAAGTTTGGGTAAGCAAACTGATTCTGCGGCTTGAGGGGCGCAACTACTGGTTGCCCTTGGTGCTCTTGCTTTTAACCCACTCGTTTATTCGTATGAAAACACTGTTTTACGCCAGCTATTTCCTGGCCGCCAGCCTTGCGCTGCTCGGCGGCTGCGCCGTGTACGTGCCCACCATTCCGAGCACGCCGCTGGTAGAGGCGGGGCAGGTGGAAATAACGGCCGGCCTGCGCGGCCTCAACTCGCTGGAGGCCGGCGCGGCCTGGTCGCCGGTGCCGCACCTGCTGCTCAGCACTGAAGCTGCCTGGCAGCCCAATTCGCGGTCGACCACCGTTAATAACGTGACTACCACCTACAACGACTCGCACCGGCAGGTGGGGTTTGGGGTGGGGGCCTACCGCGCCCCCACCGCGCGGCTGCCCCTGTACCTAGCCGCCGTGGGCGGCCTGGGTTTCGCCAGCATGGACTTGCACAGCGTAGACGTAGGCGTGTTGTACATTTTGCCCGTGCCGGTGCAGGGTGCCTACTACCAGGCCAGCTACCGGCGCTACTACGGCCAGCTCTACGCGGCCTACAAAACGGAGGGTATCAGCGGGGGCGTGTCGGTGCGCGGCACCTGGGTCGACTACACTCGCCTGCTAGCCGATGGCCTGCCCATTGCGCCCGCAGCCCGCTTTTTCCTGGAGCCCACGCTTTTCCTGCGCACCCAGCCGAATGTAGTGCAAGTGCAAGGCACGCTGGGTATTTCGGCTCCCACCGGCCGCCAGTCCACCGAGTTGCAAGCCCCGCGCACGGCCCCGGTATCGCTGCTGATTGGGGTGGGCATCGTGTTTCGGCCCGATATGCTGGGGCACCGGGAGTAACCATGTGCGCACAGGCGGTACTACCTAAGCGGCCGCAGGCAAAGTAGAATAAGTTCGTTCTACTGCCAAAAAGCGCGGGGTAGCCTAGCTTAGAAAGGGTTCTATATATTTGGGTGTTGCTTTACTTGGCAGTTGGCGCAATGGGTACCGATTTGATTCCTATTCTCAACCACAGCCTGCCCTTTGAAGGCCGAAGCTCGGCGGAAATTGTGGCTGATATCCAGCCCAGGCTAGATGCGCTGGAGTTGAATAAGCCGGGCGGCATACTCGCGCTCTTAGCGAACAGCCTACTAGTGGGCCGCTGCCGCTAGCGCTACCGAGTGGCGATATCCGCTGGCACCCCGTTGCTGACTATCTATCCGCACCTGACTTTGATACGGATGATAACCCGCAAAAATGGATTAAATTCGATGGCCCCGGCGGCCTGAGTCTACTGTTTGATAAATACCGCATAGAATCGCTATACCCGCCCTACCGCTACCAGAGGTGGTTCGGCGCGCGCTACCTAGATGGCACGGATGCTAAGGCGCTGCGCAACCATTGGCGCCGCTACCTGCGGCAAGTAGCCCAGGCATTTGGGGACAACCGTGTGCTCTACCTGGCCGACAATGCCCACCCCCTCACGCCGTACTGGCTCAATGAAAAATCGGTGGCGGCAACTGAGCAGCAAATGCGGCTGGAACTAGGGGAGCCTCGGCGCACCTTCGAGGAAGTGTACGAAGCCGAAGAAAACGAAGTAGTAACCAGCTACTTTGTGGATTACTTTCTTGACCTTGATTAAAGAATTGTAAATTAATAAGAAAGTCCTCCCCGCCAACTTGGCTAGGAGGACTTTCTTATTGGCTGCGGAGCCAGTTGATTTCTACTTGCTGCCCAGCACGCGCAGCATGGTATCGCCAATCTCGGCGGGCGAATCCACTACGTGGATGCCGCACTCGCGCATGATGGCCATTTTGGCGGCGGCCGTGTCGTCGGCCCCGCCTACAATGGCACCGGCGTGGCCCATGCGGCGGCCGGGAGGCGCGGTTTGGCCAGCAATGAAGCCGACTACGGGCTTCTTATTGCCGGTTTCCTTAATCCAGCGGGCGGCTTCGGCCTCCATGCCGCCGCCGATTTCGCCAATCATTACGATGCCTTCCGTCTCGGGGTCGTTCATCAAGAGCTCTACCGCCTGCTTGGTGGTGGTGCCGATGATGGGGTCGCCGCCGATGCCGATGGCCGTGGTTTGGCCCAGGCCGGCTTTGGTGAGCTGGTCAACGGCCTCGTAGGTCAGGGTGCCCGACTTCGACACGATGCCCACGCGGCCTTTGGTGAAGATAAAGCCGGGCATGATGCCCACTTTGCACTCGCCGGCCGTCATCACGCCGGGGCAGTTCGGCCCAATCATCGTGACGTCGGGGCGGTCCTTGAGGTAGTGCTTCACGGCAATCATGTCCTTGGTAGGAATGCCTTCCGTGATGGTCACGATAACCTTAATGCCGGCCTGGGCAGCCTCCAAAATGGCGTCGGCAGCGAAAGCTGGGGGCACGAAAATGATGCTGGTATCGGCCTGAGTAGCGGCTACGGCATCGGCCACAGTGTTGAACACGGGCCGGCCGAGGTGCTCGGTGCCGCCCTTGCCGGGCGTGACGCCGCCCACTACTTGGGTGCCGTAATCCATCATTTGCTGCGCGTGGAACGAGCCTTCGGAGCCGGTGAAGCCCTGCACGATGACCTTGGAATCTTTGTTGACGAGAACGCTCATGGGCGGCTAACTTGTTGGGGAGAGTGAATTGGGGCAAAAGTAGGGCCGCCGGGCGCAATGCGCACGCGCCGGCCCCCGCCCGGCGGCCTCCGTACCTTTGTTGTCCCATTTGCCCTTCATCCCCTCCCACTGGCACGCATGTATTTCAACCATATTATTGACACGCTCGGCAACACGCCGCTCGTGAAGCTCAACAAAGTTACCGACGGCATTAAAGGCACTATTCTCGCTAAGGTTGAGTACTTTAACCCCGGCAACTCGGTGAAAGACCGCATGGCCCTGCGCATGCTGGAAGACGCCGAAAAGGCCGGCCTCATCCAGCCCGGCGGCACCATTATCGAAGGCACCAGCGGCAACACCGGCATGGGCCTGGCCCTGGCCGCCATTGCCAAAGGCTACCAAACCATCTTCGTGATGAGCGATAAGCAGAGCAAGGAAAAGCAGGATATCTTGCGGGCCGTGGGTGCGCAGGTGGTCGTGTGCCCCGTTGATGTGGCCCCCGACGACCCGCGTTCGTACTACTCGGTGGCCCGCCGCCTCAGTCAGGAAACGCCCAACTCGTTCTACCCCAACCAGTACGACAATATGTCGAACACGGCGGCGCACTACGAATCCACGGGCCCCGAAATCTGGGCGGGCACCGACGGCAAAATCACGCACCTGGCGGCCGGCGTGGGCACGGGCGGCACCATTTGCGGCAGCAGCAAGTACCTGAAAGAGCAGAACCCCAACGTGTTTGCGCTGGGCCTGGATACCTACGGCTCGGTGTTTAAGAAATACAAGGAAACGGGTATTTTTGACGAAAACGAAATTTACCCCTATAAAACGGAGGGCATCGGTGAGGATATTCTGCCCAAAAACGTCGATTTCAGCGTTATCGACCAGTTTATTAAGGTGACCGATAAAGATGCTGCCCTTATGACGCGCCGCCTGGCCCGGGAGGAAGGCTTGTTTGTGGGCTGGAGCTGCGGCTCGGCCGTGTTTGGTGCGTTGGAATACGCGCGGGAACACCTCAAAGAAGATGATACCATGGTTATCGTGCTGCCCGACCACGGCACCCGCTACCTCGGCAAAATCTACAACGACGACTGGATGCGCGAGCAGGGCTGGTTGTAAGCGAACTGCCGGGCTTGCCAGAATAACGCGGCTTCGCTATCTTCGTTGGCTCAATACGATTACTGCATTATGACGGATATGACGGACGCGCTCAACCATATCGTGTTGATAGAGGATAACGAAACGACCAGCTTCCTGAACAACCGGCTGCTAAGCCGTTTAGGCGTGGCCAAGCAGGTCAGCTCGTTCTCGAAAGCTGAGGAGGCCATGAAATTCTTGTGGAGTGGCGAGTCCGCCGCCGCCGAGGCGGCCCCCGCCCCCGACCTGATATTCGTGGACCTGAAAATGCCCGGCATGAGCGGCTTCGATTTTTTGGAGCGCTACAGCCAGCTGCCCACCGTGGCCCAGCAGCGCACCGTGGTGGCCGTGCTCACCACCTCCATGCACGGCGCCGATACGGCCCGCGTGGCCCAATACCCCAACGTAGAATACCTCACCAAGCCTCTTACCGAAGAAAAAATGCAGCGCCTACTTACTAAACGTTTCGCGTTCAGTAAATGAGGTGATGGGGTAAGGAGGTAAAAAGTGAGGGGGCAAGGAGGATACAATTGCCTCCTTGCCCCCTTACTTTTTACTTCAAATTTTAATATTGCTAAAATTAACTCAAAATATGTCGTAGAATTAGCAGCAGAAAATAATTTCACTGTCTTAATGCTTATGACTGTTTCATCTACTATTATAAGAAGCTTACTATACGCGCTTTTTCTAATGGGCATTTAAGCCTGTAACCGCGACACACCAGAACCAAATAGTCCTTCCCTAGTAACAGGGATACGAAATGAAGCGACGCTCATAACCACTCAGAAGTGGTTTGAGCAAGTTTATCAATCAAATCCCGTTGCTATCAACTGGCAACAAGCTCGCCTTGCGAACAATTGGGTAATCGCCCCTTTTACGAATACTAATAATCCTTTCGCAAAAAGTCAAAAATACGGCTCCCGCTTCTTGGTAGCGCAAGTATTAACCGGTGGGGTATGCACAGGTCGTCTGGTCGAACTGGTAGTAGATGCCCACTCATTGACAACCGAGCAATTGGCCCAAATGGTGCTAGCTGCTGTGCAGCCAATCATGGAGGCGAAAGCGCCTGTTCCACTAGCAGGTCTGACTGGTTGGGTAATAGTATATTCCCCAACATATCATTTTCAAGCTGGTTTGGTATACAAAAACGGTGCAGTAGAGCCGCAACAGGTGAGTTTAAAGACTGTTAAGGTCCCTAAAAAGACACTTGATACCAAAGTAGACGATACCAATACGACAAATCTTACTGCTCAGCCAACATGCATCAGTGTAACTACTTGCGGTTATGTAGGGCCTTATCTGTCAAATTGTATCACAGACGTTTACTGTGTAGAGGGCGGCGGAGGTGATGGCGGCGGCGGTGGCGGTGATGGCGGCGGCTGGGGAGGCGGAGGGGGCCAATCATCTATACCTAACATGCCATTGACAATGCCCAAACAAACTGGTGCAGGCGGATGTGTACCAGCTTCTTTAGCACAAAAAAAACTGGCATTGTGCAGTAATGGCAAGAATGCATCTCAAATAGAAGGGGACATGTTCTTATATGGAGTACAATAATATGGCCCAAACTTTTTCAATGATGGGGTGCCGTTAACCGGTATGTCTGACTTTATAAATCATTTTTTCGACACAACCATACTCTACCCAGTTGGCAATTTTCAAGGAGCTATAAATGCTGGATATCCTATAATGATTGATATGTTTTCTTATATGGATGGACCTAATACAGCAGTCTATCATAGTGTCGTCATAACAGGGTATGATCCAACTAATCCAAAAATAGTATATTATCTAGACCCTGGTTCAGGTATGACGCAAGCAGCTAACGCTACTAATCTATTTTCTGGCTCGCATTATGCAATACCAATAATAGGTTGTAAATAATTCTTCATAATTTTACTACGATTCATCATACGCGCCCCCCTACTCCACCTTTTGTTTGTGGTTACTCTAAATGCTTATTTCATCATAAGCTATGGACAAAGCCCAGGTTACAAGACGATGAGCAATGCATCAGAACCTTTATATATAATAAATGGTAATATAATTGGAAATTCTATTATATCATCCCTTAATTCTGCTAATTTTAAGGGAGTTATCGTCTACAAAAACCAAGATGGTCCAGGCATACTAAAAAATTTAAGTTCGACAGGGATTATTGCTATAACTTATGATGGACAAATCAGCAGCAAATCATTTGCTGAAATAGGGAATCAGCTTGGCTTACATGGCTCTCTCTCTTTTATAGTCAATGGACATAAACTGGACGCTACACAACTAACTGGCTTGCGTATTGTACCTGAAGCAATAGGGACGCCACATATTACGAAAGCAACGCTCGAAGTCCCAGAAACAACAGTGAATATTCAGACTGTTGAATCTAAATCATCTGCCCAAAGAAGTGCTCCTGGCACTATAATGATTAGGTAGTTGGGTGTTCCCTATTTGTTTAACAACACCCTTCCTCCTCTTGTGCCCCCCACTACTTCGTTTCTGTAGGGGGCGCTGGCACGTAAGCTGGGAAGGAAAATTGGTTCGTCTTCCGCGCTTCTTTATCGGTACTCATGTCCTTCCAGAACCGCTGAATCTGTCCTTGGTAGTAGTCGCGCTCCCGACCCACCTCCTGCGCGACGCCTAGCAGATGGTCATACTTCGTCTGAGGCACCTGCGAGAACAAGCTCATGAAGGCCTGCGTCAGCAGCACGAGCACCAAGGGCACCACGGCCACTAGGCCGGCGGCTTTCCAATTGGTAAAGCCCACTACCTCACCCCATTACACAAACTCAAACCGCTCGCCGTCGAACAAGCCTTTATCGCTGAGCTTGAGGCTGGGGATAACGAGCAAGGCCATAAACGAGAGCGTCATAAAGGGCGCTTGCAGGCCCGAGCCCAGCTGGGCTTTGGCAAAGTGGTCGAGGGCCGAGTAGGCGGCCGCCACGGCCGGGCCGGGCTGGTTGGACATGAGGCCCGCCACGGGCAGCGGCAGCACGTGGGTGGCCTGGGCCGCATCTACGGCGGCCAGGCCGCCCTGGGCGGCCACCACCAGGTTGATGGCGCGGGCCAGGCTGGCATCGTCGCAGCCCACGGCCGTGATGTTGTGCGAGTCATGGCCCACGCTGCTGGCCAGCGCGCCTTGCTTCAAGCCAAAGCCCTTGATAAAGGCCACGGCCGGGGCCGCGCCGGGCGCGTAGCGGTTGAGCACCACCAGCTTGAGAATATCCTGTGCCGGGTCGGGTAGCAGGTAGCCGCCAACTACCGGCAGAAACAAGTTGCGACGAGCCGTGATGAGCTGACCATCAAAGCATTCGATAACGGGGAAAGGAAAAGCCGGGTGCATAGCACCGGCTTTGGCAGGAGCAGGCAGCGCCAGCGCACCGGGAATGATTGGCTGGGCGTGAAAATTGTTGAGCACCGCCACGGCCGTAGTGGGCAGCAGGCACTCGCCGGCCTGGGCCACCAGCTCGCCGTCGAGGTAGGTGCTTTGTACTTGAAAATCAGTGAGGTTATCGACCAGAATAAAATCGGCGGGGTCGCCCACGCACAGCTGGCCCACGGGTAGGTTGTAGTGCGCCACGGGGTTGAGGCAGGCCATTTGCAGCACGTCGAACACCGAGTAGCCCAGGGCCACGGCGCGCTGCACGAGCTGGTTGATGTGGCCCAGCAGCAGCGTATTGGGGTGCTTGTCGTCGGAGCAGAACATGAGTTGCTCGTAGTGCTGCGGCACCAACTCGATGAGGGCATCGAAGTTGCGCGCCGCCGAGCCCTCCCGAATCAGGATTTTCATGCCGACCGCCAGCTTGTCGCGGGCTTCGGCGGCCGTGAAGCACTCGTGGTCGGTGCTGATGCCGGCGCTGGCATACTGCTCAGCATCAGTTCCTTGCAGGCCGGGGGCGTGGCCGTCCACGGGGCGGCCGTAGCGGTGAGCCAGCGCAATTTTTTCGAGCACGTCGGGGTCGCGGTTCAGCACGCCGGGCCAGTTCATCATCTCGGCCAGGTAGCCGATTTTAGGGTTTTGGAACAGCTGCTCGATGTCGGCCGCCGTAATGGTGGCACCCGCCGTTTCAAAGGGCGTGGCCGGCACGCAGCTCGGCGCGCCAAAGCAAAACTTGAACGGCCCGGCCGCCGCATTATCCAGCATGTACTGCACGCCGGCTACGCCCAGCACGTTGCCGATTTCGTGGGGGTCGCTCACGGTAGCCACCGTGCCGTGGCTGAGCGCCAGCCGCGCAAACTCGCTGGGTACCAGCAGTGAACTCTCTACGTGCACGTGTGCATCGACGAAGCCGGGCAGCGCGTAGGGCAGCGCCAGGTCGGGGCCGCTGGCCCCCGCCACGGGCGCGATGGCCGCCACGCGGCCGCCTACAATACGCAGTTCGGCCGGGCACACCGTGCGGGCCATAATATCAACCAGATTAACCGAAAGCACGAAATCAGCAGCCATGTCGTTCACAGAAAAAGTTGCACCCCCTTGCGAAACAGGTTGGGGCTGCAACGGGTAAATTTGCAATAAAAAAACGCGCCGTGAAGCTACCGCTAACTATTCATTCGCTGGCCTGGCCAGCGCTGCTGCTGGCCCTGGGGGCGCTGCTGGCCACTAGCGGCTGCGCCGGGCACGGCTCGCTTCAGCAAAAAACTCGTTGGTATAAGCACCATAGCGGCGGTAAATCAGTGCCTTGCCCCTGCGGCCACTAGCTTGGTTTTGTGAATTTAGGCAGTATGTTAGCCGCTGATTTACCTTATGCGGCCAATTGACCTATGTCATTTAGTTACCAGCTTGGATTGCTTACGCTGCTCGCCGCCCCCGTGGCTGCGCAAGAAACCGCGCCACCCCCGGCCCCGCGGCCGCCGGCCGTGCGCCTGCCGCCCACTAGCTTCAAATCGGGTAGCTACCAGCTCAAAAGCAGCCGCGCCTGGCAGCGCGCCAAGCTGCTCTACGACGCGCACAGCCTGAGCGTGAGCAACGCCGACCACACCACGCAGTACCCCCTGGTATACCCCACCGACAGCGTGCGGGCGTTTGTCATCAGCCGCGACACGTTTTCGGTGGTGCGGGAGGTCGATATTCCGCGGCCTACCCAGCACTATCCCAGCCTGATTGTGCGGCACCTCTATTGGCAGGCAGGCTTTCAAGTAGCTGAATACGTAGCTGTTATGCCAGCGTCCGAGCCGCCCGTGGTGTATACCTTGCTCACGCAGGCCGGTAAGCTAAAGGCCGTGCTGCCGCCCAATAAGCTCCAGTTTCGGCTGGCCTTGTCCAAGGCCCTGAGCGACTACCCCACGCTATCGCATCAGCTGGAGCTGGACCCCAATATCCTGCCCGAGCAGTTACCGCAACTGCTAACCGCTTACGGAAGCTGGAAAAATGCTGGTGGCAAGAAATAATATAAAATATTGTTAATCAATAAGTTAATCTCAAAAGTTATTTTATGCCCGAAAACTCACCCGAAACCGCCGCGCTACTGGCCGCCGCCGAGCAGGTGCGCCAGCAGCTGGGCCTGGCCGCCTACGATGCAGCCGCCGTGCTGGAGCTCGACCACTTCATTGAAGTGCAGCGCACCGAGCTGGCCCCCGGCTCGCCCGACCGGGCGGGAGTGGTAACGGCGCTGGGCTGCTTTTTGGGGCAGTGCCTGGTGAGCGCCTACCGGGCCGAGTGGGCCGCCGGTACCGACGGCAGCACGGGCGTGGGCCTGGCCAACCAACTTTTTTTTAACCCGTTTTATTTGGTCAATCAGCAGCTAAATAACGGGGAGGCAGCCTCGGTAGCGGTTTTTTTCCGGTCGGTGCCGCAGCGGCTGGTGGCGGCCAGCGGGGCGCGAAAGCGCTGGATTTCGTAATCTTGCGGGGCCTATGGCCGTTTCCGCGCGTTTATGAAAAACCTCGTTATCGCCATTGATGGCTACTCATCATGTGGCAAAAGCACTACTGCTAAGGCGGTTGCCGCCACGCTACACTACGCCTACCTCGACACTGGGGCCATGTACCGGGGCGTAACCTTGTTTTTGCTCGAAAACGACATTGCCTTCGACGATATGGCGCGGGTAGAGCAGGCGCTGCGCGATGATATCCACATCAGCTTCAAGCGCAACCGCCGTACGGGCCGCAATGAGCTGTGCCTGAACGATAAAATCAGGGAAGACGACATTCGCCAGATGCGGATTTCCAATTCCGTGAGCGAGGTGTCGGTGATAGCGCAGGTGCGCCACGCCATGGTGGCCCAGCAGCAGCGCATGGGCCGCAAGCGCGGCGTGGTGATGGATGGCCGCGACATCGGCACTACCGTGTTTCCCGATGCCGAGGTCAAGATTTTTATGACCGCCGACGTTACCATCCGGGCCCAGCGCCGACAGGAGGAGCTGGCCGCCAAGGGCGAGCACGTGTCGCTGGACGAGATTATCGAGAACCTGCGCAAGCGCGACCACATCGACTCGACCCGCGCCGAAAGCCCGCTGCGCCGCGCCACCGACGCCGTGCTGCTCGATACCACGCACATTACCATTACCGAACAGGTTGATTTTGTGCTCGATAGCGTGTCTTCTGCGCTGTTCACGGCCTACGCCCACAAAGTCAACCAAGCCTAGTTTAAGTCTGACTTAGGGCTGCGCCGGCAGCCGGGCAATATCATCGGCCAGGCGCTGGCTTAGTTGCTCGGCCGCCCCGCGGGTGAGGTGGTTGCCGTCGTTGGTGGGGTAGGGCAGGGCGAGGTAGTTGAGGTAGGGTACGCTTAAATCGTGCGCTAAACGACTCATAGCCTGGTCGAAATCAGGCTGATACTGCGCTTCGATAGCCGCCATTTCGGAGCCGGTGGGTAGCCGCACTAGCACCACGCGGCCGTGCGGCTGGAGGTACTCAATCGTTTTGCGTAGGTAATACAAGCGGCTGGCGGCCAGCCGGCTGCCGACGGCCAGGGCGCGGTAGGTGGCCAGCTTTTCGGCGGTGCGGCGGCGTAGCAGCGGCAGGTTGGCGGTGGGAGGCGGCAGGGCTATTTCCAGCCAGCCATCGGGGTGCAGGCGCTCTATTACGCGGGCGGTGTCGGTATTGAGCAGCAGCTGGTAGAAGGGCTGGTGTAGGTAGTGCGCTAGGTAGTCGAGGTTGGGGCTTTGGCTGACGCTGGCTACCTGGCTGACCATTGACTTTTCTTCAGGAAAAACGGCTACTTTGAAACGGAGGCGTTTGACTTCCGCGTCGCGGTACTGCACGTTGTTGGGCAGCGACAGCGACCACGGGTCCACGGCCAGCACAAATAACCCGTGCCGCGTGCCCGGTGCCAACTTGCGCTGAATACTACTCAGGTAGCCCGGCCCATACGGCGACTCGGCCAGGGTGAAGGCGTAATTGAGCCACGGCCCTTCGTAGCGTGTACCTAGCCGCGCCGCCAGCGCGCTGGGCTTAATGGCCTGCGCCGCCCGCGAGGTGCCCAGCACCAGCGAGCCCGCTGGCAGCGCGGCAAACCGGGCGTAAAACGCATCGATGTAGCTGCGCCGCAGCCCGGCCACCAGGCCCAGCCCGCCCAGCAGCCCCACGGCTCCCAGCAGCAATCCCAGGCGAAGCAATAGCTTGAGCATAGCGACCCCTTGTTAAAATTGAAAGTAAATAAACTGGCTGCTGCCGAAGATGCCGAAGTACAGCGTGGCCAGCAGCAGGCCCGCGTAGCCCACCCAGCGCCCCGCCGCGGGCCAACTCGCCAGCCACGCGGCCACTGAGCCTTGCTCGGCGCAGTAGTCGCTGATTATCAGAGCTAAAACTGCCCCGGCCGCTACCAGTAGCTCGGCCACAAAGTGCCGGCCCAGCCCCGCCAATGCGCTTGGCAGCTGGGCCGTAGGCAGTTGGCCCCAGCCCTGGAACAGGTGCGTAGCGATGTAAAAGGCGTCGGGTAGCGAGTTGGCCCGGAAGAAAATCCAGGCGAAGGCTACCAGCGCCAGCGTGCAGCCGGTGCCCAGCGCCCGCTGGAGGCGGGGGCGGGCCGGCAGGCCCAGTTGCTGGCCCAGGGCCGTGCGGGCGGGGGCCGTGAGGCTTTCCAGCACCAGGTAAAGGCCGTGCAAAGCTCCCCAGAGCACGAACGTCCAGCTGGCCCCGTGCCAGAGGCCACTTAATAGAAAGACAAGGAATACGTTGAACTGCGTGCGCGTGCGCCCGGCCCGGCTGCCGCCCAGCGGAATGTAGACGTAATCGCGAAACCAGCCCGACAGCGACATGTGCCAGCGCCGCCAAAAATCACCTATCGAAGTAGCCAGGTAGGGCTGCCGAAAGTTGAGCACCAGGTGGTAGCCCAGCACCCGCGCCGCGCCGCGGGCCAGGTCGGTGTAGCCCGAAAAGTCGGCGTAAATCTGCCCGGTGAAGGCGGCCACGGCCAGCAGCAGCGGCAGCCCCGCGAAGCGGTGCGGGTGGTCGAACACGGGGTTGGCGAGCAGGGCCAGGCGGTCGGCAATCACTACTTTCTTGAACATGCCCCACGCCATGAGGCGCAGGCCGCTGGCCACCCGGCCGTAGTCGAAGTCGTGGCGCGCGCGCAGCTGCGGCAGCATTTGGGCGCCCCGCTCAATGGGGCCCGCCACCAACTGCGGCCAGAAGGCCACAAACAGCGCAAACCGCCCCAGATTCTGCTCGGCGGGCAGCTTGCCCTGGTACACATCCACGATGTAGGCCACCGACTGAAACGTATAGAACGACACGCCCACCGGCAGCGCCAGCGCCAGCGTGGGGGCCGCAAAGGGCGCGTGCAGCAGCGTAGCCAGCTCATGGCCTGCCGATACGAAGAAGTTGAAGTACTTGAAAATGAACAGCGTACCCAGGTTGCTGGCCAGGCTCAGGTACAGCCAGGGCCTGCGCTGCGCCGGGGTAGCCAGCCGGCTCATGCGCACCCCGCTGAAGTAGTCGAGCAGCGTGGTGCCCGCCAGCAGCAGCCCGTAGGCGGGCTTCCAGCTGAGGTAGAAGTAGTAGCTCGTGGCCAGCAGCAGCGGCGCGCGCCAGCGCGCCGGCAGGCCAAAATACAGCCCGATAACTACCGGGAAAAAAACGAGAAAGTGCAGCGAGTTAAACAGCATGGGTTGGGAGTGGGGCGGTAAAGTTCGGCCCAAAGCCCCATGCGGGCGCTCACTATTTAGCTAAAGCGCCGCCCTACGGCTTCGCAATGCCCGCTCGCTACCACTTATGGGTTGCGTACCTTTGCGGGCGGCGAACCCCCGGGCCTACTAGGGGGTTTGGTAGCTACTATGCAGGTAACCATCGACAAAAACTCCGGCTATTGTTTCGGGGTGGAATTTGCCATTCAAATGGCAGAGGATGAGCTGAATCACGGCGAAAATTCCATGCTGTATTGCCTTGGCGATATCGTGCACAACCGCATGGAGGTGGAACGCCTGCACCAGCGCGGTCTGCGCGTGATTGACCGCGAGCAGCTCGGCACCCTGCACGATTGCAAGGTGCTCATCCGGGCCCACGGCGAGCCGCCCGAAACCTACCAGCTGGCCCTGCAAAACAACCTGGAGCTCATCGACGCCAGCTGCCCGGTGGTGCTCAAGCTCCAAAACCGGGTGAAGCACGCCTTCGACGCCACCACCCGCGAAAACGGCCAGGTGGTGATATACGGCCAGCCCGGCCACGCCGAGGTTATCGGCCTCACCGGCCAAACCCGCAACCAGGCCCTTATTGTGATGCACGAGGCTGACCTGGACCAGATTGACTTTACGCGGCCCGTTACGCTGTTCAGCCAAACCACCAAGAGCACGGCCGGCTTCTACAAAATGAAGGCGCTCATCGAGGCCCGCATTGCGGCGGCCGGCGGCGTGCTGGAAAGCTTCGATGCCAACGACAGTATTTGCCGGCAGGTGAGCAACCGCGAGCCCCAGCTGGCCAATTTTGCCCGCGAGCACGACGTTATTCTGTTCGTGAGCGGCCGCAAAAGCTCCAACGGCAAGGCGCTGTTTTCGGTGGTGAATGCGGTGAACGCGCGCAGCTACTTCATTGAGAATGAGCAGGAAATAGACGAATCTTGGTTTGAGGGCGCTACTTTGGTAGGTATCTGCGGGGCTACCAGCACGCCGCTCTGGCTGATGCGCCAGGTGGCCGACCGCGCCGAGGGCATTGGGATGGCAGCAGCGTAGCTAATTGGTTATCCGCTGATTATTAGCAGATTAAGTAGCCGACATCGTGGCTATTTCCTGCTCGTACAGCCGCTTGCTTTCGGCATCAAACGCTACCAGAATTACTTCGCGGGGCCACTCGTGGGCCGCCAGCCACTGCCGCACCTCGCGCACGGCCAGGGCGGCGGCTTCCGGCTTAGGGTAGCCGTAGATGCCGGTGCTGATGCCCGGGAAGGCAATGGATTCGAACTGGCGTGCCGTTGCAATAGTCAAGCAGCTCTGATAGCAAGCTATCAAGTCTTCCGCTTCGTGCAAACTGCCGCCATGCCAAACTGGACCGGCTGTATGGATAACATATTTCGCGGGTAGATTTCCACCAGTAGTAGCTACTGCCTGACCCGCTCTAAGCCCGGATGGGAAGCGCCGTTCACGTAGCCATTTGCATTCCTCCAAAATTTTAGGTCCTCCAGCCCGGTGAATGGCCCCATCGACGCCCCCGCCGCCGAGCAGCGACGAGTTGGCAGCATTGACGATGGCTGTGACGGCGAGCTTGGTAATGTCGCCCTGCACAACGCGCAGGCGGGTAGCAACAGGAAGGGGTGCCATAAAGAAAAAGTAGGGAATCTGCGGCGTACTGGGCAACGCCCGGGGCCCTGTTTTTACCGTTTGAAGTCGGAAAAATACCGCTTGGGGAAGAGCAACTTGCCGAAAGGAAGGGCAAAATCTACATTTGACCATCACTTCCAATCATCCCTAACCCCCGCCTGCCATGCAGCCCCTTAGCCCCGCCTCCGCCCCCGCTACCATCCGCGAACAGCGCCTGTGGCAGATTGCCCGCGCCCGCACCAAGTTTCAGGGCCACCTGGTAACGTACCTGCTCGTTAATGCCGGGCTGTGGCTGCTGTGGGCTTTCACCACCCAAGGCTTCGGGCCCCGGCACCACGATTTCCTGCCCTGGCCCATCTGGTCTACGGTGTTTTGGGGCGTGGGCGTAGTGGGGCAAGGTTTGGCTGCCTACGGCAGCCTCAACGCCGGCGAGCGCACCCAGCGCGAGTACGAGCGCCTGCTGGCTGGGGATAACTAGAAAATCATAGGCAATTGTCCTTGCGAGCGCAACGAAGTGGAGCGCGGCAATCCTTCCTTTGCTGTTAGGTTACTAACCCTGACGTGAAGGAAAGATTGCCGCGCTCCACTTCGTTGCGCTCGCAAGGACAAACGATTTTCTGTTATTCAAGCCACATGAAAAAGCGCCCCGCCAAACGCCTACTCGGCCGCCGCGAGCTGATTGCCCTGCCCGACCTGGGTTTGCTCGGCGTGGTGGCCAAGGTGGATACCGGGGCCTACACCAGCGCCATTCACTGTACCGATGTGCACCTGGCCACCGACCCCGCCACCGGCCAGCCCGTGCTGCATGTGCGCCTACTCGACCCCGAGCACCCCGCCACCGACGGCCGGGCGCTGGTATTCCACGAGTTTGGGCGGCGCGATATTCGCTCCTCCAACGGCGAGGTGCAGGCGCGCTACGTCATTCGCACGGTGGTGCGGCTCTACGGCAAGCTCTACGAAACGGAGTTTTCGCTGGCCGACCGCTCCGACCTGCGCCACCCCGTGCTGCTGGGCCGGGCGCTGCTGCGGCAGGGCCGCTTCGTGGTCGATGTGGCGCGCCGCGAACTCTCGTATAAGGCTGAGTGCCGGGCCGCTGAGAAATTGCGGCTAACCCAGGCCGCGCCCGGTGGGCCGGTTCAGGCGTAGTTTGGTAGCGAAATTCAGTTCGGACAACCCCTGAAAATAGGGACCACTGCTCTGTACGGTCGAGCTTGATTTCAGCGAATTATTCGTGCTATCTTGCTTTCTACGCCGCCTTCCCAGCCTATCCTTACGTTATGAAATTGGCCATTCTCTCGCGCGAACCCCAGTCGTACTCCACCAAGCGACTGGTGGCGGCGGCCATTGAGCGCGGCCACGAAGCCCAGGTAGTGGACCACCTGCGCTGCAACCTGGTGCTCGAAAAAGGCCAGCCCAGCATCCTGTACCGCGGCCAGCCCCTGGCCCGGCCCGACGCCATTATTCCCCGCATCGGGGCCTCCGTCACGTTCTACGGCACGGCCGTGGTGCGGCAGTTTGAGATGATGAAAGTGCGCACCGCCGTGGACAGCCAGGCCATTGTGCGCTCGCGCGACAAGCTGCGCTCGATGCAAATCCTCAGCCGCGCCGGCGTGGGTATGCCCAAAACGGCCTTCACCAACGACACCGACGAGCTGCCCGCGCTCATCGAGCACGTGGGCGGTGCCCCCGTGATTATCAAGCTCTTAGAAGGCACCCAGGGCCTGGGCGTGGTACTGGCCGAAAGTGCCAAGGCTGCCCAGTCCGTGATTGAGGCCTTCCACAACCTCAAGGCCCGCATTCTGGTGCAGGAGTTTATTGGCGAGGCCAAGGGGGCCGACGTGCGCGCCTTCGTGGTCGATGGCGAGGTGGTGGGGGCCATGCGCCGTCAGGGCAAGGAGGGCGAGTTTCGCTCCAACCTGCACCGCGGCGGCACCGGCACGCTCGTGAAGCTGAGTCGGGCCGAAAAAGCCGCGGCCCTGCTGGCTACCAAGGCGTTGGGCCTGGGCGTGGCCGGCGTAGACATGCTGCAAAGCAAGCGCGGCCCGCTGGTGCTGGAAGTAAACTCCTCGCCCGGCCTCGAAGGCATTGAAAAAGCCACCGGCCTCGACATTGCCGGCCGCATCATCGACTACACCGAGGCGCTTACCCTGCGCAAGCGCGGTGGCAAGGCCAAGCCGAAACCCAAGCGCGAAAAGGCAACCCCCGACCCGGCCGCCGACGAATAAAGCTCCGCAATACTCCCGGCCAACTGGCTTGGCCGGATTCTTGACCTGCGCTCCGCTTTCTTTCTCGTACTTATGGCTGGCTGCGGGCGGTGCGCGGCTGACTTTTGCAATGGCAATTGATAATTGTTTGACCCTGAATGGGTTGCATATTAAGCCCGGCGAACGGGTACTCACGCGGCTGGTTATTTCGCGGCTGCCCTCGGGCACTATCATTGATGTGCCGGTGCACGTTATCCGCTCCACCGAGCCCGGCCCGGTGCTGCTGCTGATGGCCGGCATGCACGGCGACGAGGTAAACGGCGTCGAAACCATCCGGCGGCTCATCCGGCGCAATTTGCTGAATCCCACGCGCGGCACGGTCATCGCCATCCCGATTCTCAACATCTACGGCTTTCTCAACTTTAGCCGGGAAGTGCCTGATGGCAAAGATGTTAACCGCCTGTTTCCGGGGCACCCGCGCGGCTCGCTGGCCAGCCGGGTGGCCCACCGCTTCATGCGCGAAATTATGCCGCTCGTGGACTACGGCATTGATTTTCACACCGGCGGCAAGGCCCGCGCCAACCACCCGCAGCTGCGCTGCCTGCTGGGCGAGGAGCCAGTAATTGACGAGCTGGCGGCGGCCTTTGCCGCGCCGTTTACGCTGCATTCGCGCCTGCGCACCGGCTCGCTGCGCGCCACCGCCCACGCCCTGGGCAAGCCCATTATCGTGTACGAAACCGGCGAGAGCCTGCGCTTCGACGAGCCGGGCATTGAGGAGGCCATTGCGGGCACGCTGCGGGTGCTGCACCACCTGGGCATGGGGGCCGAGGGCCCGCTGCCCGCCCGGCCCAACGTGGTGTGCCGCCGCCATCGCTGGCTGCGGGCGCGCTACGCGGGCCTGTTTCGGGCGCATGTGGCGCTGGGCGACTACGTGGAGGAGGGCCAGATTTACGGCTCCATCGCCGACCCCTACGGCGAGCAGGCCGTGCGCCTGGAGTCCACGCTCAGCGGCTACGTTATCGGCCTCAACCACATGCCCGTCGTCAACCAGGGTGATGCGCTGCTGCATTTGGCCGTGCCGGTGTAGTGAATTTGGAATTTAGAATGAGGAGTGAAGAATTTAGCATACTGAGCTGCCAATTCTTCACTCCTCATTCTAAATTCCAAATTCATTAAGCCGCTACCTTTGCGAATATGAAAAATACTGCCCAACTAGCTTTTAATGCCGTGCTGCTCGTAGCGGTGGCCGTGCTGTACTTTCTGCATTTCAACCAGCGCCCCGCCGCCGCGGTAGCCGCGGCCCCGGTAGCCACTACCGAAGAGGCTGCCCCAGCCGCCGATACTACGGCCGCTACCACGCCGGCCGCCGCGCCCGAAGCCATGGCTACGCCGGCTGCCTTAGCGGCTGCACCCGCCGGCCCGGCCCCCGCCGCCGGCGCCATTGTGTACGTCGAGTCGGCCAAATTGCTTGATGGCTATCAGGGCATGAAGGATGCGCGCCGCGCGTTTGAAGTGAAGGCCAAGGGCTGGGAGCGCCAGAACCAGGCCCTCGTGAGCAGCTTCCGCACGGCCGTGGAGTCGTACCAGAAGTCGGCCCCCACGCTCACCCCCGACCAGCGCGCCGCCGCCGAGCAGCAGCTTCAGCAAAAGCAGCAGCAGGGTGCCGTGGAGCAGCAAAAGATTCAGGCCCAGGCCCAGGAGGCCGAAGGCAAGCTGACCCAAACCGTGCTCGAAAGCGTGAACAAAAAAGTGGAAGCCTACGGTAAGCTACACGGCTACAAGATGATACTCATCGCCTCGCCCAGCGGCACCATCGCCTACGGCGAAAAAGGCCTGGACATCACCACCCCCGTATTGGCGTACCTGAACGGCGAGTACCGCAAGAAGTAATTAGCTGATTATTAACCAAAAGGGGCTTTGCTGATAATCAGCAAAGCCCCTTTTGGTTTGGTGTAGCGCGAATCCGGGAGTAGCGCGAAGCTTCCGCTTCGTGCGCGAGCGCAGCGAGCATCATCGTTCGCGCCGCCCGGCCCCGCCTGCTCGCTGCGCTCGCGCACGAAGCGGAAGCGTTAGCAAGTCAGCACCACTTTGCCGAGCTGCTGGCCGGCCTCCAGGTAGCGCAGAGCCGCTTCACCCTCAGTCAGCGCAAACACTCTATCGACCACGGGCACCAGCTGCTTTTCATTAACGAAGGCCAGCATGTCGTCAAAATCCTGCTCCGAGCCCATGGAAGAGCCCAAAATACTGAGCTGCTTCCAGAAAACCTTGGCCAGCGGCAGGTCAGGCATGTTGCCCAGCGTGGCCCCGAAAAACACGATGCGCCCGCCCGGCGCGGCCACGTCGAGCAAGGTGCCGAAGGCCGCGCCGCCCGCGCTATCGATGATAACGTCGAAGCTCCCGCCGGCCTGCTTGGTGAGCGTGCGGCCCCAGCCCTCGGTGTGGTAGTTGATGCCGCCGCGCAGGCCCATTGGCAGGGCCAGGGCGCGGGCCAGCTTCTCATCGTCGCCCGACGTTACCCAGACCTCCGCCCCCGCGGCCGCGCAGAATTGCGCCGCCACCTGGGCCACGCCGCCGCCCACGCCCGTTACCAGCACGCGCTCGCCGGGCTGCACCTGCGCCCGCTTGAAGGCGGCGCGGTAGGCGGTGAGACCCGCCAGCGGCAGCGCGGCGGCCTGCTCCCAGCTCAGGTGGGCCGGGCAGGGCCGCAGGTAGGCGGCGGGCGTCACTGTGTATTCGGCAAAGGTGCCGGGGTCGGGCATGCCCAGCACCCGAAAGTCGCGGCCCTGGGCGCGCTGGGCGTCGCCCCACTCCACGCCGGGGTACACAATAACGGGCGCGCCCACAGCCCAGTCCGTCACGCCCTCGCCGAGCGCCGCAATTTCGCCGCTGCCATCGGCCCCCAGCGTGCACGGCAACTTGATGCCGGCGTACTGGCCTTTTTGAATCCAGACATCGCGGTGGTTGAGGGCGGCGGCGCGCAGCTTAACTAGCACTTCGCCAGCGGCGGGCTGCGGCGTAGGAGTTTCCCGCGCAATGGCGGGCTGGTGCGGGGCATCTAGTTGGAGGGCAAGCATTTATGTTGGAAGAGAATGGTGGTGGGTCAGCAAAGTAAATAAAATAGGGCTTATGTAGGACGGCTGTCATTGCGAGCGCAACGCAGTGGAGCGCGGCAATCGCCCCCGAACGACACCCACGCCAGTCGTTCGTCAATCGTGCTGGGGCGATTGCCGCGCTCCACTGCGTTGCGCTCGCAATGACAGATTTTTTATTTTATCAGTTAATCAATCAGTTACATGCTCAGCATCCTTCAGCGAGGCCGCTACTAGCGGGCCCGCCACCAGCAGGCCCATGAGCAGGCCGCCGAGGTGGGCAATATTGTCGATATTACCCGTAAGGCCGGAAATCAAGTTGCTGAACACCAGGTACAACACTAGTCCCAGCATGCCCCGGCGGTCCCATTTGTTGAGCACGATTTTCTTCCTGACCAGGAGTACCAGCAGCAAGCCATACAGCCCAAAAATGGCCCCACTGGCCCCTGTTGAGTTGATGCCGCCGCTGTGGTACCAGAGGGTTGCCGCCGAGGCCGCCACGCCGCTGGCCAGGTAGGCGGCCAGCAGGCGCGCGCCGCCGGTGCGGGCCTCCAGCAGCACGCCCAGCAGCCACAGGCTGGCCATGTTGAGCAGCAAATGCGTGATGCCGCCGTGCACAAACAAACTGGTGACCAGCCGCCAGGGCTGGCCAGGCCAGGTGAGCGTCGATACGTTGGAGCCCCAGCGCACCAGCGCGTGGCCCGTGGGCGCAGTGGCCGACACACCGCTCAGCGTCATGGCCAGCCACACCAACAGGTTGATATTGAGTAACAACGGTACGGCCCAGCTTTGGCGGGTGGGCCAAAACAGGCTGCGTAGCATGGGCAGCAGCAGTTGAGCCCAGGTTTCTTCGGGCGCGGGCGCGGGGGCCGCGGCGGGGGGCAGGGGAGGAGCGACTGCTACCTCCGGCACCAGGCCGCGGCGTTGCAGCTCGGCCACAGCGGCAGCCCCCACGGCGGGCGGGTAGCGGCTGGCGTGGCGGGCCAGGTAAAGCAGCTCGGCTTCGGGGCGCTGGGCAAAGTGCGCGGCGGCCGCCGCGGGGGTGGAAACGTCCATTGCATGCTTAACCGCCGAGTAGGCTGGTTGGATTTTGGCCCGGTGTGTGGGGCCGCTCCGCGCTAGCAGCTACAGCTTGATTTCCAGTACAGTAGCCTTATATGCCCTGCCCGTGACGGGCGACACCTGCCGGATGCCCGCTAGCCAGTCCTGCACGTCGGCCCCGCGGGCCACCAGCTCCTTGTCGGTGGTGAATGCCCGGTTGGGCAGCAAGGCCGGCAGGTTGGCTAACACATGCTGCTGGCTGCTAGCTACTTGGCCCATCAGGTCGAACTGGCCCTGCATTTTGGGGCCGAAGCGGAAGCCGTACACGGCGGCCTTATTCCAGGCGCGCCAGGTTTCGCGCACCAGCACCGCCTGGTCGGCAAAGAGGGGGCTGGCTTTGCCTTTATCGGCTTGGTTGGTCAGGTATTCGGTTTGGGTTTCGGCTGTCCAGAAGCGCCGGCCCAGCTCCCGAAACTGCCGCAGCGCCTGCGCATCCTGCTTTTCGGCGGCTGGAATGCGGGCCAGCTGGTCGGCTACCAGCGCGTCGGTGTCGAAGGTGGGCAGCTGCTGGGTTTCCACCGCTTCCAGCTTCAGGGCCGCTGCCGATAAGTTGTTGACTTTGGGCGGGGCGGGGGCCGGGGGGCGGGCATTCCACCAGAAGCCCGCGCCCACCAAGCCCAGGCCTAGCACCATGGCCGCCAGCACCAGCGGGCGTTTACTGGTAGAGTCTTCATCCGATACACTGCCTGGGCCAATGAGGGGTACCTCCCGGCGGTGTAGCTCCCGCCGGGCCGCTGCTATTAGGTCAGGATGGTGGTGGCTGGGGTTGTCAACAAATAATTGCAGCTCCGCGTCGGTTTTAGTGCGTACCACATCGGTAGTAAAGGTCATAAAAAGGGGCGAAAAAGGGCCACGCCGCATTTGGCGCCGTTAAGATGCGGGTAAATCTTCAGATACCGCGGCCAAACCAGCCGCGCCCGGCTGCGTACAGTTAGGTACATCCTTTTTCCAAACGCCTGCTCGGCCAACAGCCCCGGCCGCTAGCGCCATTACAGGGGCACCAGCGTGAGCGGGGGTAGCATCGGCGAGGTAAATCTTTAATTCCCAACTAGCAACATCATGGTAACCCCCAACATTTCGCCCGATTCCAGCCGCCCCTCCGAGATTGAGGAAGGCGCGCAGCCCAGCACCGCCGGCCCCATCACCAACCCCGATGCCGACGGTGACCAGTACGCCAGCGGCAACCCCGAAACCGTGACCCAGGAAGACCTGTCGCGCAGCGACGGCGCGGGCATCCGCGGCGACTACGGCGACGCTGAGCAGACCAACGGCCTCGAAGGTGGTGCTGACTCGGCTACCGATGCTGGCCCCGACCGCGCCGACCACAACCCCACCAACGCCCCGCAGGAGGCCGTGTAAAAGCGAAGAGTTAAAGGTGAAAAGTGACGAGTTAAAAAGCGCCCTCACGTGGGAACAGGCTTTTTAACCCGTCACTTTTCACTTTTAACTCTTTTCCCTACCCGTTCTTTGCGCTTGTGTTGAGTACTTGGTTTTCCTGCCCCCGCCGCTTCTTCTGTTATCTCCTGTGCCTGCTGCCGCTGGCCTTGCACGCCCAGGCCCCACCCAGCCTCGGGGCCATTGCCGGTGAGGAGGACCTGCGCCCCGCCCCGCCTAAGCGCGAATTGCGCGGCTTTTGGGTGGCCACGGTGGCCAACATCGACTGGCCCAATCAGCGCGGCGAGGCCCCCGAGCACTACCGCCGTGAGTACCGCCGCCTGCTCGACGCCGGCCAGCGCGCCGGCCTCAACGCCGTGTTTGTGCAAATCAGGCCGGCCTCCGATGCCTTCTATAAGTCTGATTTAGAGCCCTGGAGCAAGTACCTCACCGGCCGCCAGGGCAAGGCCCCCGGCGAAGGCGACGACCCGCTCCTCTTCCTCATTGCCGAGGCGCACCGCCACAATATGGAGTTCCACGCCTGGTTCAACCCCTACCGGGCTACCATGGACACGGTAACGCGCTCGCTGGCGCCGCTGCACCCGTATAAGCGTCATCCTGAGTGGTTTATCAAGTATAGTACCCAGTATCTATACAACCCCGGCCTGCCGGCCGTGCGCAACCACATCACGCGCGTTATCATGGACGTGGTGCGGCGTTATGATATTGATGGCGTGCACTTTGACGACTACTTCTATCCGTACCCGGAGGTGGGCGTGGTGTTTCACGACGAGCAGGCGTTCCAGAGCCAAAACCCCGACAACCTGGGCCTGGCCGACTGGCGGCGGCAGAACGTGAACATCCTCGTGCGCGACCTGCACGACAGCATTCAGTCGGCCAAGCGGTGGGTGAAATTCGGCATTTCGCCCTTCGGCGTGTGGATGAACAAGAGCGCCGACCCCAACGGCTCCGACACCCGTGCCGGCCAGCCCAGCTATTCCAACCTGTATGCCGACTCGCGCCTGTGGCTCCAAAAAGGCTGGGTCGATTACATCCTGCCGCAGCTGTACTGGAGCACCAAATTTCGGCTCGTGCCCTACGCCACGCTGCTGGAGTGGTGGACGCGCAACCACTTCGACCGCCACCTCTACATCGGCCACGGCACCTACCGGATGCTCGAAAGCACCCGCTCCGACACCGCCTGGCGCAACCCGCGCGAGCTGCTGCGCCAGGTGCGCCTCAACCGCGACTACCCCGGCGACGTGCAGGGTAGTGTGTTCTTCTCCGCTAAGTCAGTGGCTACCAATCCGTTGCATACTAGTGACTCGCTACGCCAGGATGCCTACCGCGCCCCGGCCCTGGTACCCGTGATGCCCTGGCTCGATAGCCTGGCCCCGCGCCCGGTGCGCGAGCTGGTGCTCAACCGCCTGGGCCATACCGCCACCCTCACCTGGCAGCCCGACCTCGTGCCCGCCGCCGACGGCGACCTCGCGGCGTACTACGTGCTCTACCGCTTCGAGCGCGGCCAGGTGATGGGGCCCAACGACCCGCGCCGCATCCTCACCATCATCCGGCCCGGCGCGCTGGCCCAGCCCGCCGCCTTTGCCGACACCACCGCCCAGCCCGGCGTGGCCTACGCCTACTACCTCACCGCCGTGGACCGTCTGCACAACGAGAGCCCGCCCGTCCGCATCTTCACCGAAGGCAAAGTGCCCGTCGAAACGCTGGCCGCCGCGCCGACCACCCCGGCTCCGCCGGTAGCTGCCACGCGCCCCACCCCCCGTCCGAAGCCGCCCGTGGCCGCCGCGCCGCGCCCGCAGGCCCGCCCCACCGTGCCAGGTGCGCCGGAGGTGACCAAGGTTAAAGTCAAAGAAAAAGAGAAGCCCAAGCGCCGCGGCTTCTTTGCGCGGCTATTTGGGGGCAGGTAGCGGAGCCAACTGACTTAGACTGAGCTTACGTGAATACTTTCAACAAATATCAAATATTTGCAGATAGCATATTGGTTTGTTAAGGGATTTGAGTAAGTTTGGTTTACGTACCACTTTATTCACCTTTTCCCACGAACTGCATGTTCAAAATCAACTCATTACCCCTTGTATTAGCAATATTCGGGGGGGGCGTTGCACTCTGCGGCTGCGAGAAACTGCCGTCGGCCAGCATCGCACCCAAGGTTGCGCTCGCGCCCACCAGCGAAGCGTTGCCCGCAACCTACACCGCCGCGCAGCAAGCCTGGCTGAACTTCGTGGATAAGGTGCGGCGCGGCGAGCAGCTGGACCCCACCGGCCAGTACGTGAAAGACGGTACTATGCTGCCCACCGCCAGCACCCGCTTGAAGCGGCTCAGGCTAGACGCGGCCCGGGACAAATACCCATTTCAGCTGGCCCCCGACGGGACGGTAGTACTACTACCCAAAAGCCAGACTGTCCAAAGCCCGGGCAACACTACCAATCTGACGGACCCCATTGACAACCCGCCGCAGGAATGCCCGCCCGGCGGCTGCGTAGGCGTACCGGTGATTACGAGCACGTTCGTTACCAGCGCGGGGCAGGGTGGGGGTAGTGGGCCAATTGTAGACTTAAGAGTTGCGCTGGATAAGCCGATTTTTAACGGTTATACTGTCTTGAATTCTGATTTGAATAAAGGAGCTGGCGGCCGGGAAATATATTTCCAGTTCACTCGCGATGGTGCGAGCGTGTTGAAAGGGCTGGAGTAAAGTAGTTCGAATTATACCTTCTCTCCTTCGGACCCTATTATGTCTTTTTATTCTGGCACGGGTACTTGGCATAGTCAGCCTAGAACACCAGTATATTATTCAGTGGTTTGGAATGCTAATAATAATCCAAATGTTTATTGGAATACACAAGACTTAAATGCCGGGGCTGGTGGGGCATATGTTTATTCGTTTCAGTCAAAAGATTCACGGTCAGTCAACGCCGTGACCTTCCAAGAAGTAGGGATATTATCTGGTAATAGTGAGTCTATTCTACCACCATACGGATGGGTGAAGTGGCCTTATGACTTGAATGAAGACGCTGGCGGTGACTTCATTTACTTCTGCTACCTTCCTTAAGCCTCCGCCACCATGAAAGTGCTTCTTGGTATCTCACTGGTAGGCTGTTTTAGTGCACAGCTAGTTCACGCTCAGCAAGCTGCCTCCACTACAGCGCCCGACCAGCGGCGGTTCTATGTAGGACTGCAATTAGCGCAGGGAGAGTATGAACTGCATTATAAGAATGTGCTCACGCCCACTGTGGCACAGGTGGCCTCGAATTTTGGAGTTGGTTTCTATCTCAGCAATCGACTAGCTATTCAGGCGGGATATGGCCGGAATTCAAGTTATGTCGACGGTGTGGGGGGCGTTCAGCGATTATCCTCTGGGCAATTGAAAACTGGTTTTTTTCGAAATGCCACGGCCGACTACGTAGTGCCGATTACACTCCGGTATACGTTAACCAAGCGGCGCTCCCATCTGCGAGCCGACTTTTTGCTTGGGTTAGCCTATGTGCATTCGTCATTTGACAACGATGCGCATACTGAAATCGATGGGGTAACAGTGGAAGGCAGCCACACTAGTGTTAATGGGCAAGGCGAGCAGTTGTGTGCTACGGTGGGCTTGAGCGGCCGGTGGGTGTTCAACCGTCATTTTGAAGCGCTAGCTGATTACACAGTTAACCGTAATCTAGAAGGTGTGTCGGGTGACATACATCAGCAGGCTACGGGAAATAAGCTGGGCCTCACGCGTAGCATCAGCCTGGGCGCACGCTACCGCTTCAATTTGCGCAAGCCCGCACCGGTAACTGCGGCTATTTAGCGAAGGTCGTTTTTCTTGAGACTAAAACAACGCTGCCCGGCTGCTTTTCATAAGAGCAGCCGGGCAGCGTTGTTTAGAGCAGCCTCTTATAGATGCAGCAAATCAATTACGCCAGCTTCCACCCCGCCCGGTAGTCGCGTTTCACAAAGCGGTTGACTTCGTCCAGGTTGGTGATGCGCATTTGCTGATTATCCCAGAGCAGCTTGAGGCCGCGGCCGGGGTAGTCGAAGCCCTGGCCCGCGGCCTTGGGGCGCTGCAAGTCGTAGCCGCGCACGGCCAAGTTGGCCATCAGCAGGGCTTCGGTGAGGGGGCCGGCTGTTTCGAAGGGCGAGCTGACCTGCTTCTTGCCGTAGCCGGCCAGGCAGGCTTCTACCCACTGGCCATAGTGGCCGTTGGCCTGGCCGGGCACGCGGGCCAGGGTTTGGGGCACGTGCACTTCCTGGTTGCGTGAGAGGGGCAGCAGGCGCGGGTCGGCGCCGTAGGTGCTGGCCATCATCTTGCCCTTCGTGCCGATGAAGAGCGTGCCGTTGCCACCGTCGCCAAACAGCTCGTTGGCCCCCAGCTCGTCGGGTCGCTCGGGCTGAATGCCGCCGTCCATCCAGTGCACAGTTACGTCCTGCTTGGTTTTGTTGGTTTTCGGAAACGTGAGCGTGACGTGGCTGCTCGGCGGGCAGCTTTCGGGGAAGTAGCCGCGCTTAAACTCGTCCACGTACACGCTGCCCACGCTGGCCTGCACCGCGTTGGCATACTGTAAGTTGAGGACTTTAAAGGGCGCTTCCATGAGGTGGCAGCCCATGTCGCCGAGCGCGCCGGTACCGTATTCCCACCAGCCGCGCCAGTTGAAGGGGATGAGGTGGTCCACGTAGTCGCGCTGGGGCGCGGTGCCTAGCCACAGGTCCCAATCCAGCTCACTGGGCGGCGTCATTTTGGTGGTGGGCCAGGCAATGCCCTGGGGCCACACCGGGCGGTCGGTCCAGCAATACACGGTGTGCACGTCGCCGATGGTGCCGGCGTCGTACCACTCTTGCAGCTGCCGCACGCCATCGTTCGAGCCGCCCTGGTTGCCCATCTGGGTCACCACTTTGTAGCGCTTGGCCGCCTCGGTAAGCGTGCGCGCCTCATAAATATCGTGGGTCAGCGGCTTCTGCACGTACACGTGCTTGCCCAGCTGCATGGCGGCCAGCGTAGTAATGGCGTGGTTGTGGTCGGGCGTCGATACCGATACCGCATCGAAGTGCTTGTGTTCCTTGTCAAACAGCTTGCGCCAGTCCTTGTGGTAGCTCGCCTGCGGAAACGCCTGGCGCGATTTAGCCGCCCGGCGGTCGTCCACGTCGCAGAGGTAGGCAATGCGGGCCTTGCCGGTTTTGGCAAACGCAGCGATGTCGCTTTCGCCCTTGCCGCCCACGCCCACGCAGGCAACCACCAGCTGGTCGCTGGGGGCGGTGTAGCCCTTGCCCCCCAGCACGAAGCGTGGCAAAATGAGAATGCCGGCCGTGGCCGCCGTGCCTTGCTTGATAAAATGACGGCGGGAGGTATCCGTGTTTTCGGGAAGTTTGCTCATGAGCGGGTGGCTAGGTGGGAAAGGAAGCCAAAAGATAGGAAAAAATTAGAAGGTAGCTCGCTCACTACCAGCGCTGCCGCTGCGCACTCAGTTACTTTGCCTTTCTACTCTTCTCCCTTGCCTATGCACCCCGCCACCTCTACCCTGCCTACCCGCCTGGTTTCGCTCGATGTATTTCGGGGCCTCACCGTGATGCTGATGGTGGTCGTAAACAACCCCGGCGACTGGGGCCACATCTACCCGCCCCTGGAGCACGCCGAGTGGAACGGCTGCACGCCCACCGACCTCGTGTTCCCCTTTTTCCTCTTCATTGTGGGCGTGAGCCTGGCCTACGCCCTGGCCGGGGCCCGGCGCAGCGGCGCGCCCGCGGGGCCAGTGCTGGCGCGGGTGGCGCGCCGGGCGGCCGTGCTGTTTGGGCTGGGCGTGCTCACCTCGCTCTACCCGCACTTCGATTTTGCCACCGTGCGCATCATGGGCGTGTTGCAGCGCATCGCGCTGGTGTACTTCGGCACCAGCTGCATCTACCTGCTCACGGGCTGGCGCACGCAGGTTATCTTGTTGATAACCGTGTTGATAACTTATGCCGTGCTGATGCAGCTAATCCCCGTACCCGGTTTCGGCCCCGCCAATTTGGCGCCCACCACCAACATCGGGGCCTGGCTCGACCGTACCGTGCTCACCGAAGCCCACCTCTGGAAAACCTCCCGCACCTGGGACCCCGAAGGCCTGCTCGGCACCCTGCCCGCCCTGGGTACCGGCTTGCTGGGTTTGCTAGCCGGCCAGTGGCTGCGCTGGTCCGGCCCCGCGCCCGTGGCCAAGCCGCTGGGCCTTGCGCTGGCCGGCGGCCTCGCCGTGGTGGCGGGCCTGGTCTGGGGCCAGTGGTTCCCCATCAACAAAGCGTTGTGGACAAGCTCCTACGTGCTCTTCGCGGGTGGGCTGGCGCTGGGGCTGCTGGCGCTGCTCTACTGGCTCTGCGACGTGCGCGGCTACCGGCGCGGGCTGGAGCCAGTGCTGGCGTTTGGGGTCAACGCGATAGCGGTATTTTTCTTCTCGGCCATCCTCTCGCGCACCTTCGGTTTGATGCGGCTACCGGGCCCGGCTGGCCAGCCGTTGGGCTTCAAGGAATGGCTCTACGAAGGCGGTATTGCCCCGTTTTTCAGCGACCCGCGCAATGCATCGCTGGCTGGCGCGGTAGTATGTTTGCTTATCTGGCTGGCTGTACTCAGCTGGCTGCGCCGCCAAAACTGGGTCTGGAAAGTATAAAACGTTCCATTTGCAGCGTAGTTGCATCGTGCGTTTAGCTGAATTTGCAACAAAGATGCATAATTTATAATTATCTGTTAATCAATACTTAAATGGCGTAAGCGGCAAGCTCCTAGTAAGCGCTTCGCCGCTACGCCAGCTTACTTAGGGTATGAAAATTCTCATCATCGGCGGCGGCAACATGGGCCTGACTTATGCCCGCAGCTTCGTGCGCGCCCACATCACCTCACGGCTCGACCTGCGCCTGCTGGCCCGCTCGCCCGAGCGCGTGTCCGCGCTGGCCGCGCACGAAATCGGTACCGTGTGGGGCCAGCCGCAAGACTGCGTGCCGGGGGCCGATATCATCATTCTGGCCGTGAAGCCGCAGGATTCGGGGGCGCTGTTTGAGACGCTGCGCGGCCTGGTGCAGCCCCAGCAAGTGGTGCTCAGCATTATGGCGGGTGTGCGCATTGCCACCCTGCGCGAGGCGCTGGGTACACCCAAAATTATTCGGGCCATGCCCAACCTGCCCGCCCAAATCGGCATGGGCATGACGGCCTTTACCAGTACCGATGAGGTGACGCGCGCCGAGTTGGTGCAGGTGCAAAACCTGCTCAGCACCACCGGCAAAACGGTGTACGTGGAGGAAGAAAGCGCCATCGACGCCAGCACCGCCATCTCGGGCAGCGGCCCCGCCTACGTGTACTACTGCATGGAAGCCCTGATGGCCGCCGCCGCCCAAATGGGCTTCGCCCCCGCCGAAGCCGAGCTGCTGGTCAGCCAAACCTTCCGGGGCGCGGTGGAGCTCTACAGTCAGGCCGGCCTCAGCTGCCAGGACTGGATTGCCCGCGTATCCTCCAAAGGTGGCACCACCGAGGCCGCTATGAAAGCCTTTGGCAGCGGCGCTGTGCGCGAGGGCCTTATGGCCGGAGCCGAGGCCGCCCGCGCCCGCGCCGAAGCGCTAGGCAAGTGAAGCATTGGTTCGTAGTTCCTGGTTCCACGGGCCCGAATGCAGCTTTGTAATGGCCTCCTGCTTCTGCGTCTTCTGCGCAAGCCTCTGCGCCCTTTGCGGGCTAAAACACACCTGCGCCAATAGCCGAATAAAACCCTTATAAGCCAGAATCTACAGACCAGAAACCAAGTGCCATGAAAAAAACTGCGCTCCTCGCCGGCGCTACCGGCCTCATTGGTAGCGCCTTACTGCCGCTGCTGCTGGCTTCCGACCGCTACGCCAAGGTGATTGTGGTGGGCCGCCGCCCGGTAGCCACCCAACACCCCAAGCTCACGCAAGTGGTGGTAGAGCTGGGCGCGCTGGAAGCCGAGCGCCTGCGCCTCATCGCCGACGATGTGTTCTGCTGCCTGGGCACTACCATTAAGCAAGCCGGCTCGCGCGAGGCTTTTTATAAAGTTGATTTTTTGTACGTTGTGCAGCTAGCGGCACTCACGGCGGCTAATTTTGCGGCGCAGTTCCTGGTGGTATCCTCACTCGGGGCCGATGCCAGCTCGCGCGTTTATTACAGCCGCGTGAAGGGCGAAATGGAGGAGGCCGTGCGGCAAACTCCCTTCCGGGCCATCCATATTTTCCGGCCCTCCTTGCTGCTGGGCGACCGGGCCCAGCCCCGCCTCGGTGAGCGCCTGGGGGCGGCCGTGCTGGCGCTGGTGCGCCCGCTGCTGCGCGGCGGCTGGCGCAAGTACCGTCCCGTGGCTGCCGCCACCGTGGCCCAGGCCATGTTGCGCGCCGCCCAGGATGACGGCGGTGGCGTGCGAATTCACAACTCTGACGCGTTGTAAGCTGGCTTGTGTAGTAGCCCGGTGTGGTATGCTAGAAGTATGGGTAACCATTTGCCCATCAGTAGTTAATCACTAAAAAGCCCCTGATAAACAGTGCTATCAGGGGCTTTTTAGTGAAATATTCTTAGCTACTAAAGCTTACCAGCGGCGGCCATATCCGCGGCCACGGCCGTAGCCACCCCGGCCATAGTAGGGGCGGGGGGCGTAGTACACGGGGCGCGGGGCGTAATAAACCGGGCGCGGGGCATAGTACACAGGGGCCGGTGCATAATACACGGGGGGCGGCGGCGCTATCACTACGGGCGCCACGGGTGGGTAGTAGCCGCGCCCGTAATAGGGCTGACCAATTCGGGCGTTGATAACAACCTGGGCCGAAGCGGCACCTACGCTGAGCAAGCTCAGTAGTAAGGCAAATAACAAGGGGCGGAAACGCATGGCTTGTTCGTGCCGAAGCACGCGGTTAAAAGGGTGAGAAAAGGAAGGAGGTTGTGTTAGGTAAGCTTAGTGGATAACTTGACGGAGGCCTAACGACCGCGACGGCCGCCGTAGTGCCCACCGCCGTAGCCGCCCCGGCCGCCACCACCGCGGTAGCCCCGGTCGCCGCCCCCGCGGTAGCCACCACCGTAATACGGCCGCGCTGGGGTAATAATGACCGGCCGGGGTGCGTAGTAGCGCGGCCCGTAGTAGCTAGGACCATAGTACGGATAGGGAGCGCCCACGCTGGCACCAGCGTATACGCCGGGGGCACAGCTGCTCAGGCCTAAGCCCAGGCCTAAAATCAGAAACAAGGAAAAAAACAAATTGCGACGCATAGCAGGGCAGGAGCCGAAGCCCCCGGTTAGAGTTGTTGAAAACAACGTTTGGTTGGACAACACGCACCGCGGGAGGTTTAATTTCCGCAGTACTTATCGGCTGAACTAACTCAGGCATCAACCAACGCTACTGGATGATATATTGCCAAAACCTTGCCAAAAAAACGGCTTCTTTTTGCTGATTTTAATGTTCCTTAACGTATTATGGTTTAATGGGTTACAAAAGATGATAAATGAATCAAAACCAACTCGGTAGCGTTACTTAAGCAGACGATAACCTGCCCTACCGCACTTATGAAAAATCCTGCTGATTACCTGTCCAGCCGCGTGTTTGAAGCCCGCCGCCCCCGCCGCGAATTGCAGCCCGTAGTAGCGTACACCGACGCGGTGCAGGCCATTGAGCAAGCCCTGGCTGATGCCGAGAAGTATAAATATTTGCTGATGCGCGCCCTGCGCCGCCATCACGACGAGCTAGCCGACGCTGCGCCCCTAGCCGTCATTTCAACCAACTCCGATGCGACGCGCGTGCTGCCGCTTTACCCCGCTGGCTTGCCCCTGGCTGCCTAGGGCCGTCAGTCAATTTTAAGTGCGAATGAGCCGCCCTGGGTTAGCCCGGGGCGGCTCTTTACTTGTCAGAATACCAAGGCTATGTGGCCTGGTAGCGCTGAATTAGCACGGCCGCCAGCGTTGCCGCCTGTTGGCGCAGTTCCGGCACGGCCGTCGATTCAAAAGACTCCGGCCGTCGGCTGGCCCCGAGCGTGAACAGCCCCCCGGCGCTGGGCTGCCCATCGGGGCCGAGCAGCGCGCCCGTGGCATCAGTGACTATGCCTAGCCGCAAGGGGTCGGGGGTGAGGCAGCCGGCCGCACGCAACTGCTGCACCAGCGGCACTTGCAGCCGGCTGTAGTCGGCTAGCGGCCCGGTGCAGCAGATAACGTGGTTGGCTGTTAGGTAAGTAGTTACTGCACCAGTTTGCGCCACGCCCACGCGCAGGCTAGCCTCAGCGGGTACTATTTCCACCGCGCGGCCCGCAAGCGTTTGTAGCTGGCCACTGGCGGTCAGCTCGGCCAGCAGCGCCGCGCCGCTGGGCGCAATGCGGTGCCGCGCCTGCGACCACCGCCCCGCCAGATGCCGCAGAAACCGCGCCTGCTCGGCTAGCGGCCACGCGGCCCAAATGCGGCCCAGGTCGGGCCGCAAAGCATCAATAACTGCCCGCCAATTAATGCCTTGCGCCGCGGCTTGTGCTAGGTGGCGGCGCACACAACGCAGCCCGCCCACCACGTTAGTTTCGGGCGCCAGCTCCGCATAAAAACTGGGGTAAGCCGGCGCGCCCGCCGGGCCGTGGGCGGCGGGCCAGCGCCCGCGCCGCGCCACCACCTGCACCAAGCCACGGTGGCCCTGCGCGCGTAAAGCCAGCAGCATATCCACGGCGGTGAGGCCCGCGCCAATGAGCACCACCACCTCCTCGGGCCCGATGCGGGCGAGCGCGCCCGCCGCCCAGGGGTCGGCGTGGTAGCCGGGGTGGTGCAGGTAACGGTAATCGGGCCCGGTGGGCGGGGGCGGCGGAAAGTTGCCCAGCGCCAGCACCACCACTTGGCTCAGCAGCGTGCGGCCATCAGCCAGCTGCACGGCGCGGCGGCCGTCGGGCAGCAGCGGCGCGGCCAGCGCTTCGGTAGAGTAGTGCTTGATTGTTAGTTTACTACCTCCTAATGTAGCCGCCGCGGCCAGCTCCTGTGCCAGGTAACGGCCATACGTGGCGCGGGGTGCAAACTCGGGCCCGCCGGCGGTGGCCTCGGGCTGCCGGGCTAGCCAGGCGGCAAAGTGGCCCGGGTCGTCGGCCCAGGCGCTGAGGTTGCCGGGCCGCACATTCAGCAGCAGCTCGGGCCAGGGGGCCGAGTAGGCGAGGCCGGGGCCAAGCGCGGCGCGCGGCTCTACCAGCGCTATTTCTATGGGCAACTGCCCGGCTTGCCGCGCCAAGTGCCGCGCCAGCGCCGTTCCCGCAAAGCCGCCGCCCACGATGGTAATAACGTAGGGAACAGGCGCAAACGTGGACATGAATGGAAAGTAAAATGGCTTCGGACTTACGGCCGCGCCGCGGGTAGGTTTGCAAATAACTCCCAACCAGCCGGAACTTGCCCCTTACTTATGTCCAAGCTCCTGCTTTCGCTCGAAACCTCGTCGCCCATTTGCGCCGTGGCTTTGCACCACCTGGCCGACGGCCACCTGCTCGGCCAGGCTGAATTGCGCCTCGAAAAGTCGCACTCTACCCACCTCACCGTGCTCATCGAGCAGCTGGTGGCCAACACCGGCCACACGCTGGCCGACCTCGCCGCCGTGGCCCTCAGCGATGGCCCCGGCTCCTACACCGGCCTGCGCATTGGGGCGGCCGCCGCCAAGGGCCTGTGCTTTGCCCTCGATGTGCCACTGCTGGCCGTGGGCACGCTGCCCGCGCTGGCCCACCAGGTAGCCGCCCGCACGCCCCGCGCCGCCGAGTATCTGTATTGCCCCATGCTCGACGCCCGCCGCCAGGAAGTGTACGCCGCCCTCTACCGCGCCGATGAAACCGAAGTGCTGGCTCCCAACAACTTAGTGCTCGACGCCGCTACGCTGGCCGAACATTTAGCCCACCACTCCGTGTTATTCTTTGGTTCAGGCGCAGCAAAGTTTCAGGCTTTAGTCAACGATAACCCAAACGCCGTTTTCCTGGCCGACGTGCAGCCCTCCGCCATCAGCCTCGGCGAGTTGGCGCTGGCCGCCTACCACCGCCAGCAGTTTCAGGATGTAGCGTACTACGAGCCATTTTACTTAAAAGAAGTTTACACTACTACGGCTAAAAAACAGCCGTTGTGAGCAATTCGGATTAGTGCCGGTAGCCCTGCCAAGTGCCGCCGTAGCGGTAGCCCGGCTGGGGTTTCGCTTTGATACAGCAACTCTCGCAGACAAAAATCCAGCTCTTGCCCCCAGCCATTGTTTGAATGCGGTAGAGCGTGGTAGCCTCCTGCTGACAGTGGGCGCAAAGCTTGGTTTTCATGGTTGCTGGCCTATTTTACTGCTGCTGTAACTGTTGCCTGCGCAGTACTGTTCTAACTCATTCTGCTACTAATTTTTATGGACATGGAGCCCCTCTTCGTCAATCGCGTCGCCGCTTCCGGCCTCGTCACGCTTAATCTGGAAGAATACCTTCACCCCGGCGACCGCGTGGTGTACGACATCAAAGACAATCTCTTCCACGGCTTGATGCTGCGCGAAAAGGACTTCCGCGAGTTCGTCAAAACCCACGACTGGGCCCAGTACGACGGCCAAAACGTGGCCATCATCTGCTCGGCCGATGCCATTGTGCCCACCTGGGCTTATATGCTGCTGGCCAGTAAGTTGCAGGGGCACGCCCACCGCTACGTGTTCGGCAACGAGGAAGCCCTGGAGCAGTCGCTCTTCGAAGAAGCCATCGCCGGCATCGACCCCGCCGACTACCAGGACGCCAAGCTGGTTATCAAAGGCTGCGGCGATAAGCCGGTGCCTACCTTCGCCTACGTGGCCATTATGCAGCGCCTGCTGCCCGTGGCCGCCAGCGTCATGTATGGCGAGCCGTGCAGCACCGTGCCCCTCTACAAAAAGCCCAAAGCCGCCGTAGCCGCCGAATAAGCTCGCCGCTACGTTGCATCAGCGCCCGGCTCACTACCCACTTGGGTGGTGGGCCGGGCGTTTTTTGGGAGTACGCTGCGAATAAGCCCGCCAGTCCGACCTTTGCCGGCGTGCCAACTCAACCTTACCAGATAAATTTTCGCACCGGCGCGGCCATCGTTATTGCTAACATGGTCGGTACCGGCGTTTTTACCAGCCTCGGTTTCCAAATCCTGGGTATCCAAAGCGGCTTTGCGTTGCTGATGCTCTGGGTAGTGGGCGGCCTCATTGCCCTGTGCGGGGCCGTGAGCTACGGCGAGCTGGCTGCCGCCATGCCGCGCTCGGGCGGCGAGTACCACTACCTCAGTCAGATATATCACCCGGCGTTGGGCTTTCTTTCGGGTTGGGTGTCGGCTACGGTAGGCTTTGCCGCGCCCACCGCTTTGGCTGCGCTGGCCCTGGCCCAGTACGCCCAAAGCGTGTGGCCCGCCCTCACCACCCCGCTGCTGGCGGGCACGGCCTTCACGGGCGGCACCGTGCTGGCGGTGGGCGTGGTGCTGGCGCTAGCTTTGGTGCACGGCCGCAGCACCCGCGCCGGCAGCCGCTTGCAGGTAGTTATCACGGCTATCAAAGTGCTTGTGCTAGTGGCGTTTATCGCAGTGGGCTTATTCATGGGCCAGCCGCAGCCACTACACTTCGCCCCCGCGGCCGCCGACTGGCGCGCCTTGCTCAGCCCCGTGTTTGCCGTGTCGCTGGTGTATGTCAGCTACGCCTACTCGGGCTGGAACGCCGCCGTGTACCTCACCGGCGAAATCGAAAACCCGCAGCGTAACCTCTCGCGCATCCTGCTCACCGGCACGGCCGTGGTACTCCTGTTATATGTGGGGCTGAACTACGTGTTTTTGCGCGCCACGCCGCTGGGCGTGCTCAAGGGCCAGGTGGAGGTGGGCTACCTGGCGGCCAGCTGGCTGTTTGGCCCCGTGGCGGGCCGCCTCACCGGGGCCGTTATCGCGGCACTGCTCGTGTCCACCATCAGCGCCATGGTTTTTGCCGGCCCCCGCATTGTGCAAGTGATGGGCGAGGACCTGCCCGCCCTGCGCTGGCTGGCCGTGCGCAGCACCGCCGGTATTCCGGTGCGGGCTCTGATTTTGCAAGTAGCTATTACCCTGCTGTTTATCCTGAAGCCCGATTTTAAGGCCGTGCTGGTTTACGCGGGCTTTGTGCTCAATCTCTTCACGTTTCTCACGGTGTTGGGCGTGTTCGTGCTGCGCTGGCGGCAGCCCGAGCTCCCGCGCCCGTACCGCGCCTGGGGTTACCCAGTCACGCCGCTGCTGTTCCTGGCCCTCAGCGCCTGGACGCTCGTTTTCATCATCAAGGACAAGCCTGCCGAGTCGCTCTACGGCCTAGCCACGGTGGCAAGTGGGTTGCTGGTTTACTTTGTTGCCCAAAAGGTTAGCCCCACTCCCCGGCGCGCCTAAGTATCCTTCTTTACCACTCACCTACTCTGCTAACTGCGCCTAGCCGCGCGCCGCTACTCTTTCTTAATGCGCCTTTCCCTGCTTTCTCTAGTGCCAGCCCTCGGGCTGCTGGCCGCTTGCTCCGACACTACCACCGAGCAGAAAACCACTACTAAAACCGAAACCATGGCCGACACGGCCAGCAAAGTTTCGCCCGCCGCCGCCCGTCCCGATAGCGCTGCCAAACAGCCTACTGCGCAGGTTGCCAAGGTACTAGCTCCCGATACCACCGGCGTCCAAAACGTAGCCAACTACCTTGCGGGCCTGCCGCCCCAGGCCGGTACCCCGCTTGCCACCCTGGCCGCGCAGCCGGCCTGGCAAGCCTTCACCAAGGACCAAGATAAAAGCTGGGCTAAGTATCGCACCACCCACACCGACCCCATGCAGCGTTGGGCCGCCACCGAGCTCGATTCGGTGCGCCAAGCCAGCCCCACGCTTTTCTACCCTTTCAGCGGTCCCGATTTTCTCAACGCTTTCACGCTGTTTCCCGCCAGCCGCACCTACGTTATGATTGGCCTGGAGCCAGTGGGCAGCATTCCCACACCCGCCAACCTAGCCAATCCCATCTTGCTCAAGGCCGTTAAGAAGTCGCTCTGGTCGGTGCTGAATTTCAGCTTCTTCCGCACCAACGACATGGCCATCGACCTCAAATCCGTGAATCTCGACGGGGCCGTGCCGCTCATCATGCTCTTCGCCGCCCGCACCGGCAATCACCTCCAGTCGGTGCGCCCCGTGCAGCTCGACGCTCAAGGCCAGTTCCAAGAGGTAACCGACACCACCCGCGCCAGCAAAGGGGCGGCGCTAGCCAAAACCATTCCCGGTGCCGAACTAAAGCTGCAAGCCGCCGACGGTACTGAGAAAATCATCTACTACTTCTCTGCCGACCTCAGCGACTGGAAGCTCACTACTAAAAGCGCCCCGCTAGCCTATGTGCGTAGCCTCGGTCCTCTCACAACTTACGTGAAATCGGCCACTTACCTCATGCATAAAAGTTACTTCTCCAAAATCCGCAACCTGGTTTTGGAGCGTAGCAACTACCTGCTGCAAGACGATAGCGGCATCGCCATGAAGTATTTCCCCAAAAGCGCGTGGCAATTCACCTACTATGGCACCTACCACCGCCCCATCAACCTCTTCGCCAAGCAATACCAGCCCGAACTCACCACTGCCTACCACGATACCCTGCGCCGCGCCCGCCCGCTCCCATTCGGAACCGGCTACAACTGGCGTCAAACCGATAGCAACTTGTTACTAGCAAAACGCCGCCCGCCTATCAGCAAATAGCTTGGCCTTTGTAGTCCGAGTGCGAGCGCAGCGAGCATCTTGCGTTATCACCCATCAGCTATTATTTGTAAACCCGCCCAACAAGATAGCAGGGTAGGAGCGAAGCAACAATTATCCAACCCCAAATGCCCTCTACCGTCCGGCTCCCCTCTTTTTGGAGAGGGTGCCAGGGAATGAGGTTCCCCGTAAAGGCCGTGATAAAAACTATCACGGCCTTCCTTATTATACAGAGTATGAAAATGTCCCCATTCAGGAAGCCTATTCCATGCCTCCTAGCCCTATTCCTGATAGTAACAACAGCCCAAGCCCAAACCACCCCCGATTCTTCTCTCCTCGATAGCCTTCTCCACACCAGTCCCGCCCTGACCCAGGTCCTCAGCCACCCTGCCACCTACCAGCTCCAGATTATCTATACCCAAATAAACCGCGACGTCCACAACGTCCCGCACTTCACCCAGCACACCTACCACCTCAACCCCCGCCAATACTTCAACCCCGCCAGCCTCGTCAAGCTCCCCGTCGCCCTGCTAGCGCTCGAAAAGCTCCATAACCTGCCTGCTTCTATTAATAGGAGTACCATCATGTCCACCGGCACCGACTGGCGTTGCCAAACCCCCATCCCCTTCGCCGCCCCCGCCGATTCCGACCGCACCGCTACCGTCGGCAACTACATCAAGCGGATGCTCCTAGTTAGCGACAACCTCGCCTACAACCGCCTCTACGAATTCCTCGGCCAAAACCAGCTAAATACCCGCCTTCAGCAGCTCGGCTACCCCGGTAGCCGCATCGTACGCCGCTTCGCCCCCTGCGACACCGCCGCCAACCGCCACACCAACCCCATCGCCTTCCACACCCCCGCCGGCGATACGTTATATAAGCAGCCCGCCCAAACTAACCCCCGCACCCCCGCGCCGCCCCTCGGCCCCGTGTTCGCCGGCCGCGCCTACCAGGCCGGTAGCCGCATCATCCACCAGCCCTACGAGTTCACCACCGCCAACAACCTGCCCCTGCCCGATATCACAGCTCTTCTCCAAACTGCCCTTTTCCCCGAGTCTATCCCCGCCGCCCAGCGCCCCCACCTTACCCCCGCCGACCACGCCTTCCTCCGCCAGTACCTCCGCTCTACACCCCACGCTAGCCATTTCACCCCCTACGCCGCCCCTAAGTACTTCGACGCCTACAAAAAGTACCTCTACTACGGCCGCCGCCCCGAAGCCCAGCCCCAGCCCGGCCTGCGCATTTTCAACATTGTGGGCATGTCGCACGGCTATCTCGCCGATGTCGCCTACTTCGCCGACTCCCTCCACCAGTCCGAGTTCCTGCTCAGCGCCGTCCTCTACGTCAACCAAGACGGCATCATCAACGACGCCGCCTACGAGTACGACACCATCGGCCTGCCCTTCCTGGCCCAGCTAGGCCAGCTTTTCTACCGCTACGAAGCCCAGCGCCCCCGCCCATTCGCCCCCAACCTCACCCTTTTCTTCCAGCCCGACCCCCAACCCTAAAATATCTTCCCCCGTATAAGGCCGGCTAACTGCCTGACCTGCACCACCCGCCCGCCGCCGCCTACCCCCCCACACCCCAGCCCAGCCCAGAAAATCCGGCAGCATCCGTTCCAAACCACCGCTTCCCAGCGTACTTTTGCACTCCCAAATCGAACGGACAAGGGCAACGACCAAAAGGCTTTGAAAATAAAACCTCAAACTCTTTTGCCAATTCAAAAATTCCGGTTGTACCTTTGCACCCCGTTTAAACCACGGCCCATCGGACACGCCGAGAGAGAAGCTAGAAAGCTAAAATTTTTTCGCTTCAAATTTGGAAAGTCAGAAAAAACCACTACCTTTGCACTCCTAAACAGGATAAGAGACAGTGAAACACCAAAAGTAGCCGCTTAACTTTTAGCTACTTACCTCTAAAAACCCGCTCAATAGGAGGGGGTAGAACTTGAAAAGCCCACTGAAAATCTTCAAAAATTTTCACATTAAGTTTTGAAAGTTAAAAATTCTTCTTACTTTTGCAGCACGCTTCAACCAGAAGCGAAAGCTAAAAAACTAAAACGAAAAAATAAAAATTTTCGCTTTTAAGTTTGGAAAGAAGGAAAATCTTCTTACCTTTGCACTCCCAATTACAAAAGGGTGTTGTAACCGACAAGAAAACGAGCCGCTAAACAAGCTCACTAAGTTGCCTCAATTGGAAGCAACAAACGTTCTTTGAATGACTGGAAAAGACAAATGGTAAGTATGCTTACGTAAGTAAGCAGAAATGTAAAGTTAAACTGAACTCGTTAATACGAGCAAGGAGCGCATCTCGACATCAGCCATGGTTCGCCATGGTGCAGGAATATTTTACAATGGAGAGTTTGATC
>NZ_BAAGXF010000009.1:0-233464 GCF_054779975.1 Hymenobacter arcticus | reverse complement strand
TCTGGGGTTTTAAGGTACGACAAGTGCCTGATTTCTCTACTTTAGATTGGCCTAGTTTACTGGGAGGAGGTCAACTCTGGAGATAACCAAACCATTGGGCCTGGCAATTTTTCCTTCGTGCGGCCTACAATATCCAATTTACAACGGGATTTTATTTGGGAATTATCTGATAGCCAAGGCAAGATTACTAAAGGCACCCAGCCTTACATAGCAGCCAACTTCGATACGGTGACGGTCACCATCCATTTCTAGCATGAGAACCCACATACTCTACGGGCTGCTAGCCCTGCTTGCTGGCAGCTGCGGCCGCTACGACGGCCCCACCACGGCCTCGGGCCAGGTCGTGGACCGCCATTCGGGCCTGCCCGTGGGCTAAGTATCCCTGCTAAAGCAAAAAAAGCCGCCCGACAAGCAGTAGCTTATCGGGCGGCTTTTTTTGCTTTCAGTACCCTAATCCACCTACTTAAGCAAGGCGCGGGCAATAACCAGCTTCTGAATTTCGCTGGTACCCTCACCGATAGTGCAGAGCTTGGCATCACGGTAATACTTCTCGGCCGGATAGTCTTTGGTGTAGCCGTAGCCTCCAAATATTTGCACGCCCTCGTTGGCCGTGCGCACGGCTACCTCCGAAGCATAAAGCTTGGCCATGGCCGACTCCAGGTTCACATTCTCACCGCGGTCCTTCATCTCAGCGGCGCGGTAGGTTAGCAGGCTGGCCGCCTCAATCTCGGTAGCCATATCAGCCAGCTTAAAGGCAATGCCCTGGAAGTTGCTGATGGGCTGATTGAACTGCTGGCGCTCCTTGCTGTACTGCAAAGCGGCCTCGTAGGCCCCCTGCGCGATACCGAGGCTGAGCGCCGCGATGCTAATGCGGCCGCCATCGAGCACCTTCAGGCTTTGCACAAAGCCATCGCCCACTTTGCCGATAACGTTCTCAACGGGCACTTTGCAATCGGTGAAAATCATTTCGGTAGTTTCGGAAGCACGCATACCCAGCTTGTCTTCCTTGCGGCCGCCGGCAAAACCTGGCGTACCCCGCTCCACGATAAAGGCCGTCATGCCGTGCGAGTCGCCGACCTCGCCGGTGCGGGCAATCACCACGGCCATATCGCCGCTTTTGCCATGGGTGATGAAGTTTTTGGCCCCATTGAGCACGTAGTATTCACCGCTGGCATCGAGCACAGCCGTGGTGCGCATGTTACCCGCATCAGAGCCAGTATTGGGCTCGGTGAGGCCCCAGGCCCCTAGCCACTCGCCCGAAGCCAAGCGTGGTAGGTACTGCTGCTTCTGCGCCTCCGAAGCGTGCTGAAGGATATGGCCAGTGCACAGTGAGTTGTGAGCGGCCATGCTCAGGCCGATGCTACCATCAATTTTAGACAGCTCAACTATCGCCGTCACATATTCCTGGTAACCGAAGCCCGAGCCGCCGTACTGCGTTGGCACGAGCACACCCATGAGGCCCAATTCACCAAGCTGCCGAAATAAATCGCGCGGAAATTCCTGCGTATCATCCCAACGCATCATGTTGGGCTTAATCTGCTGCAGACCAAAGTCGCGCACCATCTGCGCAATCATTGCCTGGTTTTCGGTCGCTACGGTAGCTTCCATAAGTAAAAAACGGGTGGGGGTAGGGGGAGAGATAACGCGGCCGAGTTGACCACATACGCAAAAATACGATTTTGAGGCTGTTAAATACTACCGGCCATTATGCAGCAACTGGCCAGCTTTTTGAAAGCCCACTGTAAAGGAGTTACTTTTGAGGCATTTTTTATCCTTCGAGGTTGGCGGCCCGCGCTTTACAGAGGTCCGCTACTTCTTGCACAAACCCTCCTTTGGCTCTTTCGTTCATGCCCTTGCTCCGGCCGTTCCAACGGTTTTTGCTCCTGGCCTTGCCAGCGCTCTGTTTACTTTCCTCGTGCGCTACCAGCCGCTATTACAATCAGCGCACGATGTTTCAACTCACCAAGGGGGCGGATGGCGTAGTCGATACAGCTAAGCTACGGCGTGCCGTTAACCGCACGGCCCGAAACTATGCTATCCACCCTAATGACTTGCTGAGCGTGCAGGTTTATACCAACAAAGGTGAAAAGCTCATTGACCCGAACGGAGAATTGCGTTTTGGCAGTTCTGGTGGCGGCGCCGTTGGAACGGCTACACCAGTGGCTGCCACTGGCACCGGGCAACGCGGTGGTGGTCAAGGAGGCACTTCTTCCCCTGGTGCCACCCAGTTTGTGGTGCAAGCAGATGGTACTGTCCGGCTACCGCTGGTTGACCGCGTGGTGGTGCAAGGCCTGAGTCTAATTCAGGCCGACAGCGTTCTCAAAATACGCTACAGTGAATATTACAAGGAGCCGTTTATCAAGACGGCCGTCACTAACAACCGGGTTATCATTCTCGGGGCACCTGGCGGACTGGTTGTGTCGCTGGCTAATGATAATATGAATTTGCTGGAAGTACTAGCGCTAGCTGGTGGCCCCGATGGAGGAGGAGCAGGTGGTGGCACAGGGGTTGCGCGTAATGGCGGGCGCATCGATAATATCCGCATCATTCGGGGCGACTTAAAGAACCCGCAAGTGCAATTTATCAACTTGAACACGTTGGAGGGAATGCGCCGGGGTAACTTACAGGTTGAGCCGAACGATATTATTTACATTCAGCCTTTACGCCGACCACTATTGGATTCCTTAGTTGATGCTGGCCCAATAATAGCCCTAAGCACTACACTGCTAAGCACTATAAGTATTATTTATTCTATTTTTATAATAAATAATAACTAAACGTATTTTATAGCAGAACTTACAACAACTTGACTAGGCTGAATACTATGGCAATGAGCGAAAATGCAGAGCTTGAGGAGCTAATTAGACGCACCACAACTGGAGCCGATAACGCTCAGCCAATCAATACACTAGCAGTTGATGAGGAGGAAGCGGAAAGCAGCTTCGACATCAGCACGTTAGTTTTGGCAGTGCGTCGCAGCTTGCCTTGGGCGGTACTGCTAGTTATGCTTGGCCTGACAAGCTCCTGGCTTTATTTACGTTACACCAAGCCAATTTACAAAGCCTCTTCTGTACTCAAAATAGATGAGCGAAGTAATGCCAGTGACTTAGGATTGGGAGCATTAGCTGGTAGCGGCGGAGAAAACAGTTCCTCGCAACTGTCCGGCGAAGTAGAATTAATTAAGTCAAATCTCACCTACAAGAGAATCAAGCAGGTTATTCCGTTGGATGTTAATTATTACACGCAGGGTACTGTACTAGAAACTGAACTTTTTGGTAGCTGCCCATTTAGCGTAACTTACACCATTAGTGACCCAGCTTATTATAATCGCAAGTTTAATATAGAATACCTTGATACTAAAACTTACCGGCTGTCAGTTGACATAGCAGGGGAAACGTTGACAGGGAATTATGCATTGGGGCAGTTGGTAAAACTGCCAGGTATATCATTCAGTTTGTTACCAACTACTGAAACTAAAAACAATGCTTTTTCGGAAACCCTTTATCATTTTGTCTTATTAGAAGACAACACTATTACCGCTTACCTCGAACGAAACCTTACAGCTGAAATACTCAATCCGAGTGCTAATACGATTCAAATTTCCTTTCAGGATAATAATCGTCTGAAAGCGCAGCGGATTGTCAATGCCCTGGATAGTGTTTATCGCGATGCGAAGGTGGCTCGTAAGCAAGAGTCTACGGAAAAAGCTTTAGCTTATCTTGACCAGCAGCTTGCAGCCAACGGCACGAATCTGGCCAAGGCAGAAGACAACCTGAAGGTTTTTGTAGAGCAAAATGGTACCTACGACGCCAAGGGTCAGCTGGAAGGCATCGGCGAGAAGCTAACCGAGATTCAGAAAGACCGCCTGGAGCTGGAACAAAAGCTTACGTTGCTCAATGAAGTAGGTCGCCTGGCCTCACAGGAGCAAATCACCATGAGTGAAAACGGCACGCTGGCGGAGGCGGCCCCGGGGCTGGCAATGCTCAACGATGGCCCTATTACGCAGCAGCTCAGCGAGTTGAATGAACTACAACAAACCATACGGCGCGTCGAGCGGTCTTACACTGATAAAACGGAGGCACTTAGTCAGAAGCGAGCGCAGGTAAAATTTGCCCGCGCGGCCCTGCAGCGGCAACTGCGGCAGTCGCAGCTGCAGCTGCGCAACCAGCTGGGCCTGCTGGATGAGCAGCAGAATAAGCTGAACAGCACGCTGCAATCGCTACCCGGCAAGGAAACTGAGCTGGCCCGCCTAAAGCGCCCTCTGGAGCTATACAGCAACACCTACCAGATGCTGCTAGAGAAGAAGGTGGAGTACAATATTCAGAACGCGGGTACTACGGCCGACTTCCAAATTCTCTCGCCGGCTTATGCGCCCGATGCGCCCATTTCGCCGGTTAAGTTCTTGGTGTATGCTATTGGCCTGGCCGGTGGCTTAGTATTAAGCCTGGGGCTGATAGCCGCGCGCTACCTGATGCACAACACCATCACCAGCGTGAGTGAGCTGGAGCGTAATACAAAGGCATCGGTGCTGGGTGTGATTCCAACCTACGACAAGGAGAAGCTGAATGTATCGCGTTTGGTGGTGGATAAAAATCCGAAATCCTCCGTATCGGAGGCCATTCGATCAATCCGGACTAATTTGGATTTTATTAGTCCATCTAATAAGAAGCGCCTTATTTCGGTCACCTCTACCATCTCGGGTGAGGGCAAAACATTCGTTACGGTTAACTTAGGAGGCATCATTGCCTTGTCTGGTCAACGCGTGGTTATCCTCGACCTTGATATGCGTAAACCTAAGGTCAACCTGGCTTTTGATGCCGAAAACGTACGTGGTATCAGCACTATTCTAATTGACCGGCATTCGGTAGCCGAATGTGTGCAGCACACCAGTATTGAGTCTCTGGACTTTATTTCGGCGGGACCTACGCCGCCTAATCCATCGGAACTAATACTGAACCCGCGCTTCGATAAGATGCTGGAGGAACTGTATAAAACGTACGACGTGATTCTAATTGATACTCCGCCTGTGGGGTTAGTAACAGACGGCATTCTTATCATGCGAAAAGCTGATGTGCCCATTTATATAGTGCGCGCCAACTATTCGCGCAAAACTTTCCTCAAAAACATGAACCGGATGATGCGTAATAACCAGTTTACGCGGATGTCAACCATCCTGAATGATGCTAAAGCGCAGGGCTCTTATGGCTATGGCTACGGCTATGGCTACGGCTATGGCTATGGCTACGGCTCCACTGGGATGGGGTATTACGAAGAGCCAGTAAAGAAGCCTACGCTAAGCCAGCGCATAAAAGGGCTATTTAGCTAAACACCTTTATGTCAGCATTTTGGCAAAAATTATTCACCCGTAAGCCAGTACCGGATAACAAGCATTCAGTGGTGTCTCCCCTAGCCAATCTGGCGGTGGATATGCATTCCCACTTGCTGCCTGGCCTGGACGACGGGGCCGAAACGCTGGCGCATAGCCTCGACCTACTGCGTGAGCTGCGGGCATTGGGTTTTGGCAAGCTCATTATGACGCCCCACATTATGGGCGACTTTTATAAGAATACGCCCGAAGGTATCCGAACTGCCCTTGGGCTGCTACGCACAGCGGCGGCCGAAGCTGGCTTGGCTGATGTGGTGCTAGAGTGTGCGGCCGAGTATTACCTCGACGAATGGCTGGGCCGTAAGCTAGCAGATGGTACAGAACTGCTGACGTTTGGCGGTGAGCGGCGCTACCTACTCATTGAAACTTCTTACCTCAACGAACCGCTCAACCTACAAGGGACCATCTTCGACTTACAAGCCGCGGGTTATCGCCCAGTGTTGGCCCACCCCGAGCGATATGTCTATTTTTATGGGCGTTTCGCAGAGATAGAAAAGCTGCGCCAGGAGCAGGGCGTGTTGCTTCAGCTGAACCTCAACTCGCTAGCGGGCTACTACTCGCCAGCGGCCCGCCACGTGGCTGAAAAGCTAATTGATGCCCGGCTGGTGGATTTTGTTGGCACCGATACGCACCACCTGCGCCACACGGCCGCCTTGGGTACCAAGGTGTTGAAATCAGCCTATTTTCACAAGTTGATGGCTCTGCCCCTGCTCAACAATACTCTGTAAAGCCTGCGCCGAGGCCTTAGTTGCGCAGGGAATTATTTTTGGTGCTATGATTTTTGTAACCGGTGGCACAGGCCTTATCGGCTCTTTTGTGCTGCAAGCGTTGGTTGGCCGAGGGCTTACCATTCGGGCTCTTTACCGAGGAGCTACGCCCCCAGCCCAGCTGGTAGGTGTCGAGTGGGTACAGGGCGACCTGTTGGACGTAACCCTGCTGGAGAGTATACTAACGCCGGAAATCACGCATGTGCTGCACTGCGCCGGCCTGGTTTCCTACGCCCCACAGGATGAGGACGAGCTGCTCCGCGTGAACGTGGAGGGCACGGCCGCCATCGTCGATGCCTGTCTGCGCCGGCCGGCCATCCGGTTGGGCTATGTTTCCTCGGTAGCAGCACTGGGCCAGCCCGCCGCCGACCCAGCGCTCGAACCCACCGCCGCGCCGCGCCGCCTGGACGAAACCGCCACCTGGGACCTGGGAGGTAGCCACCCAACCTATGCCACCAGCAAGTACCTGGCCGAGCTGGAAGTATGGCGCGGCGTGGCCGAGGGCTTGGCGGCCGTTATCGTGAATCCGTCGGTAGTACTAGGCCCTGGTGACTGGCATCGCAGCAGCACGCGCCTACTGCGCTACGCCTACGAGGAGCACCATTTCTACACCCAGGGCCAGGTAAACTTTGTGGACGTGCGCGATGTGGTGAGCCAGCTATTGCGCCTCACCCTTGACCTACCAACCCTCCCTTCGGCCCGCTACATTCTTAGCGAGGGCCTGCACCCACTGGGCGATTTCTTAGGGCAAATGGCTACTGCCTTTGGGCGGCGGCCACCCACCACCGCCGTACCCAACTGGGCGGCCGAAATCATTTGGCGCCTGGAGCACGGCCGGGCTCTCCTTACCGGCGCGCGCCCACTCATCACCCGTGACACGGCCCGCGCCGGCCGGCGGCCAGTTTACTACGACGCCAGCAAGGCCACCCGCACTACGGGTCTTGCCTTCCGCCCCTTAGCCGAAACCATCGCCTGGCTGGCCCAGGCTACTAAAACGAACCGGACAACTCTCCCCACGGTTGTATCTTAGCGAGTAGCAGGCAGCCCCATTTTCTCTATTAGCAGGGGTACGCGGTGTGGTTGGCAAGCCCTTGGCTGGCGCTTAGCCTTGGCCCCAAATTAGTACACTGAGCGAAGAAGAGCTACCCGTTATACTTCGTGACAATTATGCGCATGAACGAACCATTTGATGACCCGCGAGCCGCCCAAGACATGGTGCGCCGCTATGAGCGAATGCTGGCCCACGATGAGGCCATATTCTTTGACTTAGAGGAGTTTGAATTAATTATTGACCACTACGTAACGAGTGCCGCTTTCGATAAGGCCCAGCAAGCCTGCGAGGCGGCGCTGAGCCAATACCCATTTTCGACTGAGCTCCTGATTGACCGGGCGCAAATTGCTGCCATGCGAGGCGACTATGCCGAAGCCGAGCGCCAGATTGCCAGCGTAGCCAGCCTTGACCCCGACAATGCCGATGTGGCCGTGACGCGTGGGATAATTTCGACCCAACGGGGCGATTTTGAGGAAGCGGTGCGCTTCTTTCAGGCGGCGCTGGCCAATAACCCCGACCGCGAGGACATTCATTTTAACCTGGGCTTGGCTTACCAAAGCTGGCAGAAATACAAGAGCGCCGCCCGGCACTACAAGCACAGCCTGCGCCTGCACCCCGACAACGAAACGACCGTACAGGAACTACTTAACTGCTTGGAGGTTAGCGACCGAATGGCGGAGCATGAGGAGTTCTTTCAGCGCTTCACCGACGACGACCCTTACTCGGCCGTGGCGTGGTATAACTTGGGCCAGTACTACTACCGGCTGGAGAAATACGAGCAGGCGGCGGCGGCCTTTGATTATGCAATCGTCATTGAATCAGATTTTTATGATGCCCACCACTGGCTAGCTGACACCTATGTGTGCCAGCAGGAGTATCAGCGGGCCATTACCGAGTTTGAGCTAAGCTACCCGGCCGGTGAGCCCACCGATGAAGCCCTGTGCAATATTGGCGAGTGCTACGAAAAGCTACGCTCCTGGGAGCAGGCGCGGCAGTATTATCGCCAGGCTCTGGAGCTAAACCCCAACATGGATGAGGCCTGGTTTGGCCAGGGTGTGCTGTTGCAAGAGCAGGAGCGGCCCTACGAGGCGTTGCATTTCTTTCGCAAGGCAGTGGAACTCTATGGCGAAAGTGGTGAGTATTGGGCAGCCCTCGGGGCAGCCGAAAACCAGGTTGGCAACATTGTCAGCGCGCTGGAGGCTTACGAAAAAGCCACTGAAGTGGCCCCCGAGGAGGCTACTGGCTGGGTGAGCTGGAGCGCCATTTTATACGAGCAAGGCCACTACGAGGAGGCCGTGGACCTGCTGCAGCACGCTGTGGAGCTACACCCGCACGAAGCGCACTTTCACTACATGGTATGCGCCTACTTGCTGGCCGCCGGCCGCCTGCGTGAAGCCTACCAGGAGCTGGAAACCGCGCTCACGCTCAATTACGAGCAGCATTCGCTCCTATTCGACTATTTCCCCGAGTTGCAAAAGCAACCAGCGCTGCAACGACTCATTGACCAGTTTCGCAAGTAGTGAGGTGCCCGCCCCAGCACCCAAAAATGCCTGTGCCTTTCTGAGCTAATTTTGTGCCTGCCCACCTACTTGGTGGGCAGGCTTTTTACTTATTCTTTTGCCGGGCCCGCGCCCGCTTCACTACGCATGAATTATTCTCTTTCGCAGCTTCCCGAACGTACTGAAAAGCCTCGTGAGCAAGGCTTTACCATGATGATGGACAAAGGCCTGAGCTTACGTGAGGTCGAAGATTTTCTGGAAGTAGCCGCCCCTTATACAGATATCGTTAAGTTGGGCTGGGCCACATCCTACGTAGTGCCCAACCTCAAGCGTAAGTTGGAAATCTACAAGGAGGCCGGCATTCCGGTATACTTGGGCGGGACGCTATTTGAAGCCTTCATCATCCGTAATCAGTTTGATGACTACCGCCGCTTGCTCGATAGCTTCGGCCTGGAATACGCTGAGGTTTCGGATGGCAGCATTGACCTCGACCATGGCCGCAAATGCGAGTTTATCCGCGAGCTGAGTAAGTCGGTGAAGGTGCTGAGCGAAGTAGGTTCTAAAGACGCCGAGAAAATTATCCCGCCCTACAAGTGGATTTCGCAGATGCAGGCCGAGCTTGACGCCGGGGCCATCAAGGTAATCGGCGAAGCCCGTGAGGGTGGCAACGTGGGCCTTTTCCGCAGCACAGGCGAAGTTCGCTCGGGGCTAGTAGAGGAGATTTTGACTAAGATTCCCTCCGAGCGCATCCTTTGGGAAGCTCCTCAAAAGGCGCAGCAAGTATGGTTCATTAAGCTATTGGGAGCCAACGTAAATCTGGGCAACATTGCCCCTAATGAGATTGTGAGCCTCGAAACCATCCGCCTGGGCCTACGGGGCGATACGTTCTCGCACTTTCTGGATATGGATGCGGTAGACCCCATGTTTCAGCCCGCTGCCAAGACTGGCAAACCGGGCACTTCTATGCCGCGTGGCTAGCACCTTGCTTTACAGAAAATCAGCAGACGTAAAAAAGGCGGGCTCCCATGTGGGAGCCCGCCTTTTTTACGTCTGCTGGTAGTCTATTGCTTCTGCACACGCACCTTCTGGGTGGTGCCATCTGGCAGGGTAACCTTAGCCAGGTAGAGGCCGCTACGCAGACCATCGAGGTTAGTGAGGGTGAGGCTAGCATTGGCCACCTTCAGGTCTTGCTCCAGCACGATACGGCCGGTCATGTCTACTAACTGAACGTGCGCAACACCGTTGCCTACCACCGTAGCATCAAGGTTAAAGTCGAGCTTATTGGTGAAAGGGTTGGGGTAGCCAGCCAAGGCTGTTGCAGCCGAGGCAGCACCGCTGAAGCTCACTGCGCGCACGGGTGAGAAGGCTTCCTTCTCGTCAGTATCAATCTGGCGCAGACGGTAATAGCGCACGCCGCTTTTACCAATTTCTGTATCAGTATAAGTATACACGAGTTTCTGATTGCTGTTGCCGTTTTGGGTAGCTACGAAAGCCAGCTTACGGAACGTAACGCCGTCAGTCGATACCTGCACTTCGAAACCGGTGTTGTTCTTTTCAGAAGCCGTAGTCCAACCTAGTACGACGTCAGCGTTGTTGCGAACGGCCGTGAAAGCTGAAAGGCTAACGGGTAGGGGATTAGTACGGTCACCAAGCGTGAGAAAGTAGTTTGGGAGCGATGGTTGCGCTACCAACGATACTGTGTTAGCCGTTTGGTCAAGGTTGCCACCGAGCGGGGTGTAAGGAGCCGCGCCAGTGTTGGTGCGGAACATAGTTAGGTTAGGCTCCATGATAGTATTCAACTCGTATTCAGAATCCAAGTAATGAAATACTACGTTATTATTAGATCCAGCCGTTGCAACGCTGCCACTATTATCATCGCCTGAAATAGAATACTGACGCTTAATAGGAACTGGTGTAACTCTGGGTGAAGGTGTAGTAGGGCCTAGTAACGGGTCACCAATGATTCGCTGCACCGTTACCAGCGTAGCAGTGTGGTTAGGCGTAAAATCTAGCCCAATATTACCGAAGGTCTCCTGTATACCTACTCCGTTATTATCTAACTGCAAGGGTCGGGAAGCCGAAGCAATGCCTTTAATGTACGAGACATTTGTTTCGCGACCAATTACCTCATTAGAAATCGAACCTGTACTACCAAGATTTATAAGCGAATTGCCAGTGGTATCAAAGACATAAGAGGTGGTACCATCTGCATTCTGCTTTGAACTGGCTGACTGAACAATTACGCCAGAACTTGTAGTCGGAACAAATGCCAATATATTGGTTGGTCTCAGTTCATTTGCTATTGACTTAATATCAGTTCCAGATATAATTACATCAGGTACTGACAAACGACCCGTTATAAATTGGTTGCTGCCAAGCAGTATCAGTCTGGAATTCTGAGTTGAATCGAGTACTCCAACGTTGCCAGTATTAGTACCTACCAAACCACCGCTCAACTGCTGAATATTACCGTAAACCCGCAAAACAGCTTGCTGAATGGTAATCTGAGCACGACCAGAGTTTGTAGTGCCGTTCAATGTCAGGTTGCGCACCCGATAGGGACGAGCCAAGCTATTCAATACAGGAAAAATAATATTTGTGCCCTGTGTGTTCTCCGGAATAATCGCATCTGAAGTAGCCGTAGGTACACCATTGCTCCAGTTGCTAGCTAAGAACCAAGCGGTACTAGTTGTGCTCTGCCAAGTGGTGACACTGCCGGTTGGGGTATTAATGGGAGATGCTACCATGAAAGTAGCGGAATAGGGAGTTGATGGCCCACTTGCCTTATCATTAACTGTACCCGCGTCTCCACCATCTTGCCAGTTGAAGTCATAGTATACGTCAAGTACGTAGGTACCGCCACCAGTATTACGGGGAGTTGTTAGTAGGTCAATATTCTGCGAACTACCGTATATGGATTTCGATGTATTATTATTTACTGAGCCATTCAATGTAACCTTGGTATAGGTCGGCATGTTGGCCACGGAAGTACCTTGCAAGTAGACCCGATAATAGAAGGACGAATTAATTGCAGTAGTACCTGATGGATTCAGTCTGTCACCGACCGAAGTAATATTAAGTGTGCCTGCAGAATTGAAAGGGTCAATTCCTGAAGCTATAAGCCCCCCGCCTGAAGCGCCACCTAAGACAGGCGTTCCCCCTTTACCATAATAAAGCTGAGTTGTAGTGGTAGCACCAGTCGTTGAGTAAGCAATAGTCAGCGAATCGGATGTAAAGCGCTGTGCTGAAGCAGAGTGCACAGTTCCTAATCCTGCAACCAGCAAAAGTATCGACAGAATTTTATGCCAGCAAAACCTGCTTGTATGGGTTTTTTGTGGATGGGTAAGTGTATGCATGGGGTAAAAAATAAGGTATTAAGACGGCTTAACGTAGATGCATGGCAAGGAATTGCGGCCTTGTACGCAGGTTATTACACTCAGTTTTGGCTTGAAAAAGCGCTATAAGCACTCAATGAGCGCAAAGCAATCCTAAAGGTAATGCTGTTAGCCAAAAGCAGCATATCTTTTCAAGAAGCATGCCACAAAATTTTATTCATCATCTATCTACTACCTTGAATACGTAACATTAAAAGAAGAAATACTGCAATTTCGTGACTCAAAATCCCTATGCATAAAAAAGGTCCGACCCTCCTAAGAGAGCCGGACCTTTTTAATTAGGTTGCAGGAATAACAGCCTATTGACTATCGTTTCTGGATACGAATGGTTTTTACTTCGCCAGTGGCCAAGGTAACTTTTGCTACATAAACACCGGTGCTCAAGTTAGCTTGCGGGAGGCTAACCTCTTGAATACCAGCAACGGTAGTGAATGCTTGACGGGCAACCACCCGGCCCATCATATCGACTACCTGCAAGGTGGCATCACCAGCGGTAGCAGACTGCACCAGGATAACCGGCAAGTCACTAGTAGTGAATGGGTTAGGGTACGAAGTGAGCGTAGTAGCCTGGTTGGCGCTCGCGGTAGAGAAGCTTACTACGCGTACTGGCGAGAAGTCGTCCTTACCATCTTCATCAATCTGGCGGAGGCGGTAGTAACGCGTGCCTGTCTTGTTGGCTTCATCATCGAGGAAGCTATACTTCAACACCGATGTGCTGTTGATAGCTTGGCTGGCCAAGAAAGCAAGCTTGCGAAACGTAGTGCCATCAGTAGAGACCTGCACTTCAAAACCCGAATTGCTAATTTCTACAGCGGTGGCCCAAGTGATAAGTGCATTAGCACTGGTGCGCTTAGCATCAAACGAGATGAGCTTGACAGGCAGTGGCGTCTGCTGCTCGCTGAGCGTGAACGTGGCGAAAGTAGTTACGCCTGACTTTATGAGTACGTTATTATCGTTCGAGTCACGACCTAGTTGACTGAACGTGTTGCCACCGGTAGTAGAAACGTACAGCGCGAGCTTTGTTTTATCTACACTGCCACTGTAATCAGGAGGGTTAGTTGTGTTAACCCGCAGGTTAACAAGCTCATTGTCGAGGTAGGCAAACTGCACTACTGCATTGAGGCCGGCAGTATTCGTACCCGGATTATTGGGTTGCACACCAAACACGCGCCGGATGCCAGGCTTTGGGTTCGCACCGCCGAAAGCAGTGGGGGCGTAGTTGCCAGCCGTGTTACGGCTAACGAATACGGGACCAGGGTCAAGGCCAGTGAAAGTAGTGGTAAGGCCAATGTTGCTGAAGTCTTGCGTAGTGCCCGGTGCGGAGGTTTGCGTAGTAATTAGATATCCCCGGAAAAAGGAATCATTAGTTTCATTAAGCAGGCGGCCGGCTGGTGTTACAATGCCGGTGCCGGCTTCTGTAGTAGCTGCATCAAAGCTGATATAATTAGTATCAGTTTGCGATATATCAGTCTGCAGAATACCGTTGATAAACTTTAGTGAACCCCCAGCTTTAATGCTGAAGGCACTAGAAAGGGTCTTAATGCTACCGGCAGCACCGTCAATTTCAACGTTGGTAAAACCGTTCGTGTTACCACTGATAGTCTGGTTGCCTTGGCTTTTGAAGCTAATAGTAGTGCCAGCCCGTTGGATAAAGCTCTGTTGCGTATTGTTAAAGTCTCCAAAAACGTCGAGGCGACCAACAATCAGACGCAAAATGCTTCGTTGCGTTGGGGATGTGCCGCTCATGGTGAGGTCACGAACCATCGCATTGCCACTATTTGTGTTGTCGTAGCCAGGTGTAGCCGGGATAGTATTTTTCGTACCATCGGGGTTAGTAGTGGTCATCTCACCTACTGGCTGCTTTACTACGTTGCTATAGATGTTGGGATAGGTGATGTTAGAACCGCTCGGGAAATCTGGTATGCGGGCGTTAGTAGTAGCCGTAGGAATCTGTTTGGGATTCCAGTTATTGGGGTTAAACCAGTTATCGTCAATCCCACCAGTCCAAACTACCGTGACGATAGCCGTGCCCGTTACTGAAAAATTAGCTACATAGTAATTCCCCCCATTATCATCACGAACAGTGAAGTTATTACTGCCATTAGTGTAGCTAGCTACAAAGTAGGCATCTACATTATAACCACTGGCAATATTAATATTATTTAATAAATTTTGCGCAGCACTATTCAAAGAGAAACTACGAGTCCTTGTTCCGTCTGCGTTCGTTACTACTTGAGTTTGAGCAAGTGACACAAAGCTAAAGCCACCACCAGCTGTAGCAGAGCTGTGCACACGGTAATAGAGGGAAACGTCAGTGATATTATTGTTGCCATTTTCTATAGTAGTAGATGTACCACCATTTAACAACAGTTTGCCAGTATTCACATCGAAGGCACCAAGATTAGCCCCGTTAAAGACGGTAGTTGTGTAGGATACATCACCACCATTATTTGGGTTTATCAGAATAGTGTTAGGACTGGCCGCAACAAAAGAGGGAGGTGTAGGCGCATTAAGCACAAACTGTGCTTGGTACGTAGTCGTTACAGGGTCTTGGTCAGTATTGGTAGAGCCATTCGAGCCTTGCGTGTCAGTTTGAAATACGACCTCTAGAATGTATGTGCCTCCAACAGAGAGACCACTTAGAAGATTGACGTTAGCATCTGTAGTGTTAGAGTAAAACTGACTACCATTGAGTGAGCCATTACGTGGTAGAACCACTGACATATACGCCGGCTGCGTAGCTGCGCCTTGTGCGTATACCCGATACTGCAGGCGGGTAGTAGTAATGGTGTAACTAGCTGTCTTATTTGCCGCAGGTGGGTCAGCCTCAATCGAGCCACCATTCAATACCAATTTGCTTGTTCCACTCAGGTCATAAATGCCTAAGTTTAGCGAAGGGGTAGACTTACCTAGCTTATCGTATGCGATATATGGCGACTCAGTAGCAAGACCAGCATAATTGTGGTTAGCGTCCTGAGTGGCACTTCCAACAACTTGGCGCGTTAGCACAATACCATCGTTATAGTAAGTCGAGGATACGGTCTGCGCTCGCGCCGACTGTGAGGCACTTAACCCAGCTAGTAGGGCAAAGAGAGGGAGGAAGGTCCGCCAAGAAAGCCAGCCGAGGCTAGCTTTTGACGTAAGAGTACGTGTTTGCATGTTGAAAATGAGGGAGTTATGAGGTCTTGTAGGGATTACCTGCTTTCGCAAGTGTCGCCTTGTACGCAAGTATCTATTTTGCGGCTATTAATTTTTCAAAAAAACACCTAAAAATTAGATTAATATTTTTGCCCAGAATTGTGCAATTAAAAAGGGCGGTAGTGGCTTTACAACAACTGTGCCCATTGTTCAAAAAACCATTCATTCGATACAATCCTTGGTTTAGTGCACAACACTGTAGGGCACAGCGGCCAGGGCCTTTTTTTGCTCCGACAGCTCTACTCGCAGGATATCGTGCACACTCACCCGAATGCGATTTGATAACTGCGTGAGCGGCAAATCATTGGAGTCCATGCCGAACGGGTTCTCAATCTCCTCCCCAATCATTTCCAAGCCGAGTAGGGCATAGGCCCCAAACATGGTGATGGGTACCATGAAATACCCCGACGTAGAGAGCAAGACGAAAGGCATAACCCCAATAAAAGTCAGGATATAAGCCTTGATGAAGAAGGTGTAGGAGAAGGGGATGGGTGTGGCCTTGATGCGCTCACACGTGCCGTTCACCGACATCATGCTCAGAAAGTGCGTCTTGAAATTGAGCAGGTGAAAGTCCCGGATTATTTCAACTTGCCGCAGCTGCTCCAGGCTTTCCTGCAATACGGCTAATAACGTAACAGCCACGTTTTCAGCCGCTCGCAAACGCTCCAGGATGTCAGGCGTAGCTTCCATCTGCTCAAACTTCATTTGGTTGCGCAGGGAGCCTTTCAGGGCAAAAGGGAAATTGGAGATGAGCGCGGCGAAGTAGCGCCGGCTGGCCGCCGCATCGCGGGGTAGCACCGCATTAAGCTCAATGGCCAGGCCACGGCACTGCGACACCAGCTCGCCCCACACCCGCCGGCCTTCATAGTATCGGTCGTAGGCCGTGTTGGTGCGAAAAACCAGGAGCAAGCTCAGCAGAATACCCAAGAAGGAAAAATACTCCCGACTGATGCTCAGCATACTGTGGTGATAATTGATACCCCACATGGCAATAGCAATGCCATACACCCCCACCAGGCTAACGCGCACCAACAACTGGCGAATAACGGCGGAGGTGTGGAAATGCCGGAGCGCCTGCCACCAGTCTCCCCCCTTGTACACAATCATGCGCGCATTTTTTTTATAGTGCCTCTACTACCAGCCGGCTAGCTGGCGTTGGGGCGGCGCTTGGCAATGTTCGTACCAGCCTTGCGTTCTTTGCGGGCTCAATACCTCGCCTTTTATGGAACCACTCAAGCATTTCTTTGACCTATTGGTGCACTTTAATTTAGATAAGCTCGTGCAGGAATATGGCAACCTTCTCTACCTGCTTTTCTTCATCATCGTCTTCGTCGAAACCGGGGTGGTTATCTTCCCTTTCCTGCCCGGCGACTCGCTCCTGTTCATTGCCGGGGCGCTGGCGGCGCGGGGCGGCCTCAGCCTGAGCATCCTTATTCCGCTGCTGGTGGTGGCGGCTTTTTTGGGCGACAACCTCAACTATTTCATCGGGGATAAGATAGGGCCGCGGGCTTTCCGGGGTGATTTCAAGCTCTTGAAGCGCAGCTACTTAGAGCAAACGCAGGCTTTCTACGCCAAGCACGGCGGCAAAACGCTCATCTTGGCGCGCTTCGTACCGATTGTGCGCACGTTTGCGCCCTTTGTGGCGGGTGTGGGCACCATGAGCTACCGCACTTTTGCCACCTACTGCCTAGTGGGCGCCGTGCTGTGGGTGACTTCGATGAGCGTGCTGGGCTACTTGTTTGGCAACATTCCTATTGTGCAGCAGAAGTTTGAGCTGGTCGTTATTGCCATTGTGCTGTTATCGATAGCCCCGGCGGCCTGGCAGTTTGTACGCAAAAAGCTACAGGCCCGCGCCGCGTAGCTGAAGCCAATTCCTGTATCAAACATAACTACTTGCTTAGCAAATAGTTATGTTTATCCATTTCTTATTCACGTAGTCAAGCATGCGCACTTTTGGGCTACTGGGCCGCTCGCTGGCCCACTCATTTTCCCAGACTTATTTCAGTCAGAAATTTGACCGCCTGGGGCTCACGGACTGTCATTACGAGCTGTTTGAGCTGGCCGAAGCCGGCGACCTGGTACCCCTGTTGGCCCGCCACCCCGAGCTGGCGGGGCTGAACGTAACTATACCTTATAAGGAGCAAATCTGGCCCTACCTCACCCGCGTGGCCCCATCGGCCGCGCTGGTGGGGGCGGTTAATGTCATTGAGTTTGCGGCCGATGGCAGTCTGGTGGGGCATAACACTGATTACGTGGGCTTTCGCGAGTCGCTACGCCGGTTTTACCCGGAGCCGCTGCACGCCATGGGCCGGGCGCTGGTGCTGGGCACCGGTGGCGCGGCCAAAGCCGTGGGCGTGGCGCTGCGTGAGTTGGGCATTGCCCACTGGCTCGTATCGCGCGACCCCCTGAGTGCCCACCTCACCTACGACGAGCTCACGCCCGATGTGCTGGCTGCCCACTCGCTCATCATCAATACCACGCCGCTGGGTACCTACCCAGCCGTGGGCGAGTGCCCGCCCCTCCCCTACGCGGCCCTCACGCCGGCGCACTACCTGTTCGACCTCATTTATAACCCGCGCGAAACGCTGTTTTTGCAGCGGGGCCAGGCGGCGGGGGCGCACATTAACAACGGCTTTGAAATGCTGGAGCTGCAAGCCGAAGCCGCCTGGGCCATTTGGAACCAAGCCTAAAGAAGCAGGGGCGGCCGACCAGTTGGTAAGCCGCCCCTGCTTTTTTAGGCCTTATCTATCAATTACTTAGCTAGCTTGCTAGCTATTTCGGCCGTGTGGCGGCCCTGGAAACGGGCACCCTCCAGCTCGTTGGCGCTGGGCTGGCGCTCGCCCTGGCCGCCGGCCACGGTGCTGGCGCCGTAGGGTGTGCCGCCGGTTACTTCAGTGTGGCCCATCTGACCCTGCCAGGCGTAGGGCAGGCCCACGATAACGAAGCCATGGTGCAGCAACTCGGTGTGGAAATTACGGATGGTTTCTTCCTGGCCGCCGTGCTGGGTGGCGGTGCTCACAAACGCGCCGCCTACCTTGCCCACCAGCGCGCCCTTGGCCCAGAGGCCGCCGGTGCTGTCCATAAAGCTCTGCATCTGGCCGCAGAGGTTGCCGTAGCGCGTGGGCGTGCCAAAGATGATGGCGTCGTATTCTACCAACTCATCGGCGGTAACTACGGGCAAGTGGGCGAAAGCCTGCTGAGCACCGGTAGCCCCGGTTTTGTCGAGCACTTCTTTGGGCAGCGTTTCGGGAATACGCTTTACAACTACTTCGTTGCCAGCCACTTCGCGGGCACCTTCGGCAATAGCTTCGGCGAGCTTCCAAACGTGCCCATAGGTGGAGTAAAACAAGATGAGGGTCTTCATCGGGGAAAAGGAAAAATAGTGAATTGCCTGTGGCTAGTGAGAAACGGCAAACCAGGCCAAACCGTTGGCCTTTGCATGCGCATTGGCTATATCAATAGCCAATAAGGGCTTTGCCAGCTTAAACATAACTCATTATTTAACAAATTATTAGCTCCGGCAAGCGGGTTATTTATCCGCCCGTTGCAACGCTTGGCGCGGCTTGCGCTTCTTAAGGGTGCGGGGCAGGCACTTATGCCTGGTTTCGTGCAAAGACGTATCTTTCATTCGCAGTTAGCAGCGCATATGTTGAAAGCTTTCTACCCCGGCCCGGCCCGGCTTTGCTCATGAGTGCTGCTGCCTGGCCCGCGCTGGCCAACGACCCTGTGCCCCCAGCTACTGGCCCCCTCACCGCAAGTCGCCCCACCCCCAGCGCGGTGCTCAGCGAAGAAGACCTCATCGATGGCTGCCTGCAAGGCCGCCAGCTGGCGCAAAAGCAGCTGTACGAGCGCTACGCCGCCCGCATGATGGCCGTGTGCCTACGCTACGCCCAAACCACGTTTGAGGCCGAAGACGTGTTGCAGGAGGGCTTCGTGACGGTGTTTCGGACGCTGGCCGGCTTTCGGCGCGAGTGCCCGCTGGAGTTCTGGATTCGGCGCATCATGGTGAACGCCGCCCTGCGCCAGCACCGCCGCAACGCCCCCCTGGTGGCCGTGAGCGACGGCGACTACCCCGAAACGCTGGCCAGCGACGAGTTTACGTTCAGCAGCTATGCCTACAGCGAGCTGCTGGCCGTGGTACAAGAATTGGCCCCGCGCTACCGCCTGGTATTCAACCTATATGCCATTGAGGGCTACACGCACCGCGAAATCGGCGAGATGCTCGAAATTTCGGAGGGCACCAGCAAGTCGCAGTATTCGCGGGCCCGCGTAGTGTTGCAAAACAAGCTCGCCCGCCTCCAACCCCCTACTAAGTAAGTTATTGTTAGCCCGTTATGAACCCATCCACCCCGCCCAAGGGTAGCCTCGAAGACCTATTTCGCCACCACCTGCTGGAGAGTGAGGCGGCGGCCGTGCCCCCCCGCCCCCAAGTGTGGGAGCATATAGACAACCGCTTGCTGCTGGCCCAAAACGAGAAGTACCGCCATCGCCTGGCCGCCTACCGGTGGGCAGTGGCGGCCAGCTTGCTGTTGGCTTCGCTGGCGGGCGGTGGCTGGTGGCACAGCCAGCAGCAGGACTCTCCTACTACAGCCACGCTGGCCCGCGCCACCTCTGCGGCGGCCGACCGGCCGGGACTGGCTACGGCGCGCCGCGCCGCCACCGCCACTCCGCTGGCCACCACGGCCCCGCTCGGCTCGGCCAACCAAGCTACCGTAGCAGCCGTTTCCTCCACGCTCTCTCCCTCCTCCCCTATCGACCAAACTGCTACGCTTTCGGCCTCGCGCCCCATCCAGCCCACAACTGCGGCAGCCTACACCCAGGCTGTGAGTCATTTGCGGACAGCGCAAGCGCAGCCTACTACGGCCCGCACTGCTGGCGAACTAGTGGCAGCTAGCAGCCGCAACCGCACGTTTGCTACGCGTAATCAAATAGCCGCCCGGTTCATTACGGAAGAATCAGCTACGGGCCGGACGCCGGAAACGTCTACTGCGTTAGCCTTATCAACCAGTGACTTAGCCAATATCACGCCGGGGCAGCCTAGTGCGGGTAAAGGCGCAGCGATTACCCGCCAGGTACCAACTGATGAAGTGACGGCAGGCGCCCTACCGGCTTCCGCGCTAGCCAGCGCAACATCAGCTAGCGAAGGCAGCCTGGCCACGCGCTGGGCTAGCTTGGCAGCCGTGCCCCCGGCAGGCCTGCCCGTCAACTTGGCCCCCGTAGCCGTAGCGGCGGGCCCACCGCTGGAGCTCGCGCGCAACTGGCAATACGGGGCATCCTATGCAGCCAGCGCGTTTCAGCCTAACATTGATTTTTCTAAAGCAGCCGACTCGTATAACACCGCGTTTGGTCTGAACTCCCCCATTATTACGCGCTCGGCAGCGGCGGAATACCGCAACAACCTGCGCGCCGGCCTGGGCCAGCGCCTGAGTGTGTGGGCCACGCGTCGGCTGGGGGCCAGCCGCTGGGGCCTGCGCACCGGCCTGGAGCTCACGCAGAACACGGCCAGCTCGGCCAGCTCCGTGGCCTTTGTGGGTGAGCAGGTGGCCGACCTATCCTACTCACAAGCTGTGTTTGCGCCCAAGCCCGCCGCCCGCTTGCAAAGCACCACGTACCGCTACCGCTCGGTGAGCGTGCCGGTGGAGGCCCGCTACTCCAACCCCACCAAAAGCGGCTTTTCGTTTTATGGGCGCATGGGCGCTTTCGTTACGGCGCTGCTCAACGTGCGCAGCGAAGTAGAGGGCAACCCCGAAGCCGCCCGCACCTACACGCCCGCCTCGGTTAGCTCGCCCTACCGCCACCTGTCGGTGGGTTTGCGGGGCGGGGGCGGCGTGCAGTACCGGCCCGCCGGGCACCAATGGGCCCTCAACCTGGGGCCGGTGGCCGAGCTGGGCGTGCTCAGCCTCAATGCCAATCCCAGCCAGGATTTCCTGCAGCAGCAGCGCCCCTATAGCTTTGGCCTGGAAGCTGGCGTAGAGCTTGGCCGGGGCTTCAAGATTCAGTAAAGGCGCTAACCACCTTTGCCGCACTACCTCACCCTCTCTGTTAACAAGCTTATGCCCATACTCTTACGCTTATTACTGATTGCGTTGGCGGGTACGTTGATAATGGGCGCCCGCCTGGCCACGCGCCATTGTGTTAGCTTGCGGCCCACAAAGGCCACGGTGCCCCGGGCCCAGCTGCCCGCAGTTTACGGGTACAGCTACTCGGCCTTTCCGCTGAGCAAACGGGCTGCTTCTTATGAAAAACTTCTTTCTCCTGCTCCTGGGCGGCGGCTTATTAGCCTGTAGCACCACCAGCCCTGGCACTACCCCTGCTCAACGTAGCGCAGCTTCAGCTCCGCCAACCGAGTTGGTCTACAAGCAGCCCACTACCATCGCCCTTGCGCCGGGGCTCACGGTGCAGGCTACCCTCACGGAAGTGAGCGACTCGCGCTGCCCCGCCGATGTGCAGTGCATCACGGCGGGCTACGTGGCCGTGGGCATCAGTCTGCACGATGGCAAAGCGCAGCCCCTCTCCCTGCGCCTGTGCCTGGGCTGCAATGAACGCAACCAGCCCAACACCACCGACTCGGTGGCCGTGACGCTGCACCAAAAGCCGTACTGGGCGCGCCTACTGGCCGTGCGGCCTGCGCCCGCCAACCCCAGCAATACCCCGCCCCCAGTGGCTACCCTGCGCCTGCGGCCGCAGTAGCGCCCGGCGAAGACCCAAAAGGAACTGGCTTTTTTGGAAGTGCAGAAACCCCGGCGGCTGGTTTGGGGTTAGGAAGATTGGCCTTTTTCTGGTCACTTATCGCCCGCGCATGTCCACTTATCAGCTTACTTCTGACTTCCAACCCACCGGCGACCAGCCCCGCGCCATTGCCGAGCTGGTAAAAGGCGTGAACGGCGGCGAGCCGGCCCAAGTGCTGCTGGGTGCCACGGGCACGGGCAAAACCTTCACGATGGCCAACGTGATTGCCGAAACCGGCAAGCCCGCCCTCGTGATGTGCCATAACAAAACGCTGGCCGCCCAGCTCTACGGCGAGTTCAAGGCGTTTTTCCCGCACAATGCCGTCGAATACTACATCAGCTACTACGACTACTACCAGCCCGAGGCCTACATCGCTAGCTCCGACGTCTTTATTGAGAAGGACCTGGCCATCAACGAAGAGATTGAGAAGCTGCGGCTGCACTGCACCAGCACGCTACTGAGCGGCCGGCGCGATGTGGTAGTAATTGCCTCTGTGTCATGCATTTACGGCATTGGTAACCCCGAGGAATTTAGCAAGAATGTTATTTTTCTGGCACCCGGCCACCGCTACTCGCGCAACAACCTGCTCTACCAGTTTGTGCAGATTCTGTACTCGCGCACCGAGGTGGAGTTTAAGCGCGGCTCGTTTCGGGTGAAGGGCGACACCGTGGACGTGTTTCCGGCCTATGCCGACTACGCCTACCGCATTTTCTTCTTCGGCGACGAGATTGAGGCAATTCAGAAAATCGACCCCGTGAGCGGCCGCAAGCTGAGCGACGAGAAGAACATGACCCTCTACCCGGCCAACCTTTTTGTGACCGGCAAGGAAACGCTGAACACCGCCATCCACGAGATTCAGGATGATATGGTGCAGCAGCACAAGTACTTCGAGAAGGAGGGCCGCGACGTGGAGGCCCGCCGCATTCAGGAGCGCACCGAGTTTGACCTCGAAATGATACGCGAGCTGGGCTACTGCTCAGGCATCGAAAACTACTCGCGCTACTTCGACCGGCGCGAGCCGGGCTCGCGGCCGTTTTGCCTACTTGACTACTTCCCCGACGACTACCTGCTTGTAGTGGACGAGAGCCACGCCACCATGCCCCAGATTCGGGCCATGTGGGGCGGCGACCGTAGCCGCAAAACGGCCCTCATCGAATACGGCTTCCGGCTACCCTCAGCTTTTGACAACCGGCCGTTGACTTTCAACGAATTTGAGGGCATGTACCGGCAGGCTGTGTACGTATCGGCCACGCCGGCCGACTACGAGCTGACCCAGGCCAACGGCGTGGTGGTGGAGCAGATTATCCGCCCCACCGGCCTGCTCGACCCCGTGATTGACCTGCGCCCCAGCGTCAACCAGATTGACGACCTGCTCGACGAGGTGGACGAGCGCGTGAAGGCCGGCGACCGCGTGCTGGTGACCACCCTCACCAAGCGCATGGCCGAGGAGCTGAGCAAGTACATGGAGCGCCTGGGCATCAAGGTCGAGTACATTCACTCGGACGTGAAAACCCTGGACCGCGTGGAGATACTGCGCCGCCTGCGGCTGGGCGAAGTCGATGTGCTCATCGGGGTAAACCTGCTGCGCGAAGGTCTTGACCTACCAGAAGTTAGCCTGGTCGCCATTCTGGATGCCGACAAGGAAGGCTTCCTACGCGACCAGCGCTCCCTGATTCAAACAATGGGCCGGGCGGCGCGGAACGAGAACGGCAAGGTAATCCTCTACGCCGACCGCATGACCGGCTCGATGCAGCGCGCCATTGACGAAACCAACCGCCGCCGCGCCACCCAACAGGCTTACAACGAAGAGCATAACATTACCCCACGCACCGTGCGCAAGAGCCATGCGCAGATATTGGGTCAGACCGACCTGGCCGACTATCGCACGGTGGAAGCGCAAGCGCCCGCCGGCGCCTACGCCGAAGGCGGCGCGGCACTAGCCATGGCCGCCGAGCCCGTAGTGGCCATGATGAACCGCGCCGAGCTCGAAAAGCTCATCAAAACCACCGAGAAGAAAATGGAAGCCGCGGCCAAAGAGCTGGACTTTTTGCAGGCGGCCAAGCTGCGCGACGAGCTAGGGGCGCTCAAGCAAGCGCTGAAGGGCAAGCGGGATTAATACGCAAGATACTGGTTTTCAGTGTTTTACAAACAAGTAGCCCTGCCCAGATGGTGTTGAGCAGGGCTACTTGTTTGTAGGGCAGGCAGGTTGCTTAATCAGGCAACCCTAGCTGTCTTTCTCCTTCTTCACCACGGTTACGGTACCGTCGTGCTCCAGGCGTACCTCTTGCACCTTGGTGAGGTCGTCGAGGTTGGCGGCCCCGCGCAGGGCCGCGTGCAGGGCTTCTTCCGAAAAAGAAGCCCGCCTCAGCTCCTGGTGGTCAATTTTACCATCGGCAGCCAAAACAGACGACTCACCTTTCACTAAGCGGCCAAAAGCCGGGAAAAAATAGGTAGCATAGGCAAAAGCCCGGTGCAGCAGCACCAACGCCGCCGAGGCAGCGAGAATAACGCCAAACGGCGAATCGCCCGCAATGGCCCGGCTCAGCAGGGCGCCCAACATAAACTTTACCACGGTTTCCTGCCCGCTGTTGCTAGCAAAGGTGTGACGGCCCGATACGCGCAATAAGATGAGCGCAATAATAAATACAACCAGCGTGCGCCAGCAAATCTGGCTCGTCGTGATGGTATCGGCTTTGGCCGCCAAGCCCAGCAGCTCCACAAAAAACTCTTTCATACGATACTAATGGCTAACGGGAGCCCAGTAGTACGGGGCACAGTGGAGAGTGGCTATTGCCGACGAGCCACTTGCGAGGAGGCTATTCGGCGCGCTTGCGAGCCTGCTTGGCGGCTGCGGTGTTGGCCACGACCGGCTTGCCGGCCTTGGACGTGGCTTTTTTTTTCTCGTTGGTCGCCTTCTTCTCAGCGGGGGTCAGGGCGTCCCAGGCCTTGGCGGGCAGGTAGCGGGTGGTGCCGCCGGCGCGGCGGGCGGGCTTGGCGTCGCTGGTTTCCCATTGCTGGTCAGTCCATTTCGTCAGGCTTTTTTGCTTGGCATTGGGGTGGAGCTGGAGGTAGCCGCCGCCCGATTTTTGGTATGCCAGCGTGAGCAGCTGCGATTTACGGGCGCTCCAGGTGCCGGGCTCGCCGCCCTTGGCTGCGGCGCGAATCTCGGTGCGCAAGCGTTCGCGCAGGTGGGGGTCGGTGTAGGTATTCTCGTCGGTGCGACGGCGGGTGGCGGGGCGGGTTTTGGTGCGCTTGCGAACCGGGGTGCTACTGCTGTTGGCGTCGGGGGCAGGGGTTTTCATCAGGGGGCCAGAAAAGTAGTGGTTCAAAATAACAGCGGAAAACAGGGGAGGTTGCACGAAAAGGCAAGCTTTTTATTTGTTGTTTAACATTCATTATCAGATTGTTAAACAACATAACCCATTAGCCCACCTCTTGGCACAAGCTGCTGGCCCCGGCAGCGCGCGGCAAAAGCCCAGGCGTATACCACACGTAACTTGCAGTCCTATTTTTCTTCTTTATGTATAAAAAATTACTGTGCTTGGTACTGATGTGGGGGCTGCTGGTGCCGGTGCACGCGCAGCGCGTGGGCCTGGTACTAAGCGGCGGCGGGGCCAAAGGCCTGGCGCACGTGGGCGTGCTCAAGCAATTGGAAGCCAACGGCATCCCCATCGATTACATTGTGGGCAACAGCATGGGAGCCGTGGTGGGGGCCATGTACGCGGCCGGCTACTCACCGCGCGACATCGAGCAGATTGTGCTGTCGGAGGAGTTTCAGAACTGGGCCAATGGCAAGGCGCTACCCGACAAAACGTTCAACTTTCTCACGGCCGAGCCCTCGCCGTCGTCCTTGCGCCTGGGGCTGGCCATCGACTCCACGCTGAAGGCTAACATCTCGCCCAATCTTGTCAACGACCTCAACCTGAATTTTGCGCTCACCCGGCTGCTGGCACCCGCCGGGGCCGCCGCCAAGTACAACTTCGACAACCTGTTTGTGCCTTACCGCGCCCTGGCCACCGAGGTGTTTACCCGCCAGGAGGTGGTGCAGAAATCGGGCTCGCTCTCCGACGCCGTGCGCAACTCGATGGCCTACCCGCTGGCGTTCCGGCCCATTCGCAACCTCGACGGCCGCTATTTATTTGATGGCGCGGTGCTGAACAACTTTCCTACCAACGTGATGCGTAAGGACTTTAAGCCCGACATCATGATTGGGGTGAACGTGGGCGACGTGTCGCTTAAAAAGTACCCGTATAAGAAAGACGACGCGCTGCTCACCAGCACGCTGGTTTTTCTGGGTTCCAGCGTGGCCGATACCAATAGCGTAGGCAAAAACGGCATCTATATTCAGCCCAACCTGGGCAGCCTGGGCGCGGCCGATTTCGACAAGGTACGCATTCTTATTGCCCAGGGCGACACGGCCACGCAGCTCAAGCTGGCCGAAATAAAGCAGCGCATCGGGCGCCGCGTGGATACGGTGGAGCTGCAACGCCGCCGTTCGCTGTTTCAGCAGAGTGTGCCGGCCCCGCGCTTTGTGGAGGTGGAAGTGCACGGCCTGCGGCCCGACCAGAACGAGTATGCCCGCAGCTTTTTTCGGCGCAGCGGCTCTACGTATACCATCGATGACTTGGAGGAAGGCTACTACCGCCTGGCTTCCGACGACTACTTCCGCAACATCTACCCCCGCATTCGCTACGATGAAAAGCTGAAAGGCTACGTATTTAGTATTGATGCTCAGCGCAATAATAACGTAGCCGCCGACCTAGGTTTTACGCTCAGCACCCGGCCCATCGAAAGCCTCTACCTGGGCGTGGAGTTTCGCTACCTGCGCCGGCTACTATACTCGGCGGCGGCCAATGTGAGCGTGGGGCGCTTCTACAACGGAGCCCAGGCCACTTTCCGGGTGAATGCGCCGGGCAAGCTGCCGTTCTATATTTCGCCCATCGTCACCTACAACCAGTGGGATTTTCAGCAGACGGGCGTGTTGCTGGGCAGCGATGCCCTCAGCACCCAGGTGCAGCAAAAGGACACCAAAATCGGGGCCCAGATTGGGGTATCGCCCCGCTACCGCTCGCGCATGGTGCTCGACCTGGGGGCCTTTTATAACGTTGATAACTACTCCAACCTACAAGATATTTCGTCCTCTGCCACGCTCGACCGCACCTCTTTCAAAGGGGCTACGGCGGCCATTCGGTTTGCGCGCAACTCCCTTAACCGCAAGCAGTACGCTACCGGCGGGCGGCGCGCCATCATCACCCTGCGGGGCGTTACGGGCACCGAGGTGTACAACCCCGGCTCTACCTCCAATTTTCAGGACCTGGGCGAGCGTTCGCGGCACCATGAGTGGATTCAATTTAGGGGCACCTACGAGCGCTACTACCCGCTGCAAAAGGACCGCTCGGCCTGGGGCTATTTCGGCGAAATAACGATAAGTGGCCAGGGTGAGTTCTTCAATTACCGCTCCTCGCTGACCACCGCCCCCCTGTTTGCGCCGTTGCCCGACTCGCGCACCCGGTTTTTGGAGCGCTACCGCTCGCCGCGCTTTGCGGCCGTGGGCGTGCGCTACTCGCAGCTGGTGCTGGGCAAGCTAGAGTGGCGCTCTGAGCTGTTTACGCACCTCAACATTGCGCAGCTCAACGACAACAATCAGGTAGCCGACCGCGCCGCCGGCATCAGCCGGCCCTACCTCACGGCCTCCACGGGCTTCATTTTCACCACGCCGGTGGGGCCGCTGGCGCTGCACGCGCTCTACTACGACGACCCGAATCCCAACAACCGCTTTGGGCTGTACGCGCACCTGGGCTACATCCTGTTCCGAGGCCGCTCGCTGGACTAAGGCGGATAGGAAGAAGGGGATAAAAGGAACGTCATGCTGAGCTTGTCGAAGCATCTCTACCGCTTCATCCAACGATGAGGTAGAGATGCTTCGACAAGCTCAGCATGACGTTCCTTTTTTATATAATTATCTAACTAGCAAGCTCTTACTTACCTAATTATCGGCCCTGGCTGGGGCAAAATGGAGGGCGTGCCCACCTGCGGCCAGCCCGCTTCATCATAGGTAACTTTATCGAGCAGCATGACGCGGCGCGAGTAGCCTTGCTCGGCGTTCAGGGCATCGTAGGTGGGCTGCTGCCGGTCGATGGCGTGGTAGAGCAGCCAGTCCTGCCCCGCCGCGTCGGTGAGGAGGCAGTTGTGGCCGGGCGCTTGCCAGCGCGCATTTTCGGTGAGAATGGTACCCGCCGTACCAGTAGCGGCCGCCAGGGTTTGGTAGGGGCCGGTGGGCTGGCGGGCGCGGGCGGCCAGCACCGCGTAGCGGGCATCGGGGCCGCAGCAATTGTCGCCCGAGTAAAACAAGTAGTACCAGCCCGCCCGGTAGTGCACCCAGCTGCCTTCGATGAGGTGGCCATAGGCAGCCTTATCGCCCGTGAGCAGGGGCGCCACCACCACCTGTGCCACGCTGTCGGGCGCAAAGCTGAGCCCATCGGCGGCCAATTCGCGCACCCGCAGCGGCCCGAAACCCGAGCCCCAGAATAGCAGCTGCCGTCTAGTATCCGGCTCCGTAAAACGCATGGGGTCAATGTTTTCAAAGCCTGGCCCACCCGCCAGGAGCGGCGCGCCACTATCCACGAACGGGCCGGCGGGGTGCGTGGCTACGGCTACGCCCAGGCACAGCCCGGCGGCCGGGTCGTTGGGCTGCGCCGAGTAGTAGAGCAGGTAGCGGCCATTGGTGTGCCGGCTCACATCGGGGGCCCAGAAGCGCTGGCTGGTGGCCGCCCACTTGGGCTTGGTGGGCAGCGCCTCGCCCAGGTGCTCCCAGCTCACCAGGTCACGGGAGCGCGCCACCTGAAAGTTGAGCACTTGCCCCGCATACTTGGCCTGAGTGGCGTAGGCGTAGTAGTAACCATCGGAGGTCAGCAGCACGCTGGGGTCCGGGAAATCACAGTCCAGCACGGGGTTTTGGTAGGTAGCCATGTAGGGTAGGCTTTAGCTTGCCAGTCGTTATCTAAGTTATTGTACTTCAATAATTTGCGCCTTTCGGCGGCAAGCTAAAGCTTCCCCTACGCGCTAAAAATAAATTCCGGGGCTTCCAGCGGCAGCAAGTGGCCGGCCCCCGGCACAGCCACCAGGGCCGAGCCGGCGGGCAGCAGCGGCAGCGTTTGCTGGCGCTGGGCGGCCAGCGGAATGGCGCGGTCATTTTCGCCCACCAGTAGGCGGCAGGGCACGTTTACCTGGGGCATCAGGGCCGAGATGTCTTCGCGGGAGCCGCGCAGCAGCCAGGCATCCCAGGCGGCCTGGGTGGTGCGCAGGTTGTCCGCAATCACCTGCGCGCGCTGCTCCTCGGAGAGCGGGATGCTGGTGATTTTGGTGAAGGTGCTTTCGGCCTCGGCGCGCTGGCCGTAGGCGGCCAGGCTGGCGGCCCGGTCGGCGTCGCTGATGGGCTCGGGCGTGGGCGGCGAGGGTGCCAGCAGGATGAGTCCGCGCAGCCCGGCCGGCTGGCGCGCCGCCAGGGCCAGGGCTACCTTACCGCTCATACTATGACCAATTATTTGATAATCAGTTAGTTGACTCTCTTCAATATACTGCGCTACCCAGTCGGCGTAGCTGGCCACCGAGTAGTCGAAGCCCGCCGGGGCGGCCTGGCTGCCAAAACCGGGCAGGTCGGGGGCCAGCAGCTTGCTGCCGGGCGGCAGTAGCGGCAGCAGGGGCTCAAATTCGCGGCCGGAGCCGGCCCAGTAGTGCAGGGCGAGGTAAGTAGTCATAAGCAAGTAGCTATAGTCTAGGCTAATGTGTTTTATTTTTTGGTGCCCGTGACATGAATGTTGGTGGTAATTTTTGCGGCGGGCGCGCCGGGTTTACTGGTTAACATCTGCACGATTTTGCTATCAGTAAGCATGCCGGTGGCTACCTCCACATCCATGGTGCCGGTTTGGGTGCCCGACATATCCATGGCCCCCTGGCCATCGAGCTTGCTCGTAATGCCCAAGTGCGCGATGCCTGCGCTCACACTATTCAGCTTATAGGTGCTGGCCGCCCGTATGCTTAAGGGGCCCATTGCCAGCTTAATGGTTTTGGACCACGTATCGCCAGGTTTCACCGCGTGGTCTGGGTAAATGTTGAACGACTGCTCCAATGCACTCTGCAAGGTGCTGTCGTTCATTGTTTTGCTCATTTGCGCGCGCACGGCCGCCGCGTTGGGGTTGGCAGGGTCTACCATGCCATTTACTAGGGCGTCAACGCCTTTGATGCTGGTCACCTTGCCTTCGTCGGTGAGCGTGGCTTCGAACGACTTGCCCACCAGGCCCCCCATCAAGGCCAGGGGGCTGCTTTTGGTGGTCGGGTTGCTGCTGTCGTAGGCTAGCTTTTGGCCCATCGCATCCATTTTCATGGCTACCCGGTCGTAGGATACCGTCAGGTTTTTCGACGTGCCGGCTCCGGCCTGCACCGCGTAGCTGCTCACCATGGTTATCGACTGGCCGATTTTCTGGCCGGGCGCGTCTATTTGCTGCGTACTTTCTACGGCGTAGGTGAACTTGCTGCCCGGCGCAAAATTGAATTTTAGGGTCACCGCCCCGTCTTTGGCAGTTTCGGAGGGGCTGCCGCACCCACCCCCTATCAAACCAACGAGTAGTAACCCGGCAAAAGGAGCAATTATTCGCATAGTGTTGCAGCGGAAAATGGGCCGCCCTGCCTCTACAACGGCCTATCGATAGTTAGGTTGAGGCAGGGAACTGCACTGCCTGCCCATGTCGGCGGGGCGCTCCGGCCTTCGGTACCTGCGCCGGGGCGGGCGCTACTGAAAACACAAAATAAAGTTGCGCCTTCGCCAGTGCTTATTTGCACAACTCGCGGCCCACCTGTTACATTTGGCTTGATTATAGCGGCTTCACTTTCCGCTCACCCAGTAAATTTTTAACGGCTGCCCTATCGACCAGAAGCTCTACGTTCCCCAATAACCCGTAGCCCTTTATGGAACCCTTGCAGCCGAGCGATTCTGCGCTCATCGACCTTTACCTGGCCGGCCGTGAAGCGGCATTTGCCCAGCTGCTCCAGCGCCACCAGGCGCGCGTCTACACCACCATTCACTTGGTAGTGCGCGACGAAGACATGGCCGACGACCTCACCCAGGACACCTTCATCAAGGCCATCCACACCCTCAAAAGCGGGCGTTACCAGGACGAGGGCAAGTTCGGCTCGTGGCTGTGCCGCATTGCGCACAACTTGGCCATCGACGCGTTTCGCCGGGCCAAGCGCGCGCCCCAAACCAGCCTCGATGACAATATGGGGCTCGCCAACTCGTTACAGTTGTCCGAAGAGTCAGCTGACGACGTACTAGGCCGCGAGGAAAGCCACGCGCACCTGCGCCAGCTGATTCAGGAACTGCCCACTGCCCAAAAAGAAGTACTCCTAATGCGTCACTACGGCGACATGAGCTTTCAGGAAATAGCCGACGCAACCGGCGTCAGCATCAATACTGCGCTCGGTCGTATGCGTTACGCGCTTATCAACCTGCGGAAAAAAATGGCCGCGCATTCGCTCCTATATGATTCAAACCTTACCCCACCCGACGTTGCTTCGCTACGTGTACAACGAATTGCCGGCTGACGAGCAGCACGACTTCGAAGAAGCCCTACTGCACGACCCTGCCCTAGCCAGCGCCTGCGCCGACCTGCTGCTGGCCCAGCGCACCCTCGACCGCCTCGCCCGCGCCCCGCGCCCAGCTACCACGGCGGCCATTTTGCAGTACTCGCGCACGTTTATGCGCTAGGGGCTGAGCTTTTTGTAGTTAGGAATAATTAAAAAAGGAACGTCATGCTGAACGCAGTGAAGCATCTCGCTTGTGCCATCAGGTTATTAACCCAACGGCGCGAGCGAGATGCTTCACTGCGTTCAGCATGACGTTCTATTCTAGTTTCTGACGTTCTTTTCTGCTTTTCCTTTTGCTCGCTTTTGGCGGTAGCTTTGGCTTAAAGCCCAGTTTTGCTACCTTTTTGCCATGACGCGCCCCGAACGGTTTCGCCGCTTTATCGACTACTTCACCACCAACTTTCCGGAGCCCAAAACGGAGTTAGCCTACCGTAACCCCTACGAGCTGATTGTGGCCGTGGTGCTAAGTGCCCAGTGCACCGACAAGCGCGTGAACCTGGTGATGCCCGCCCTGCTAGCGCAGTTTCCGACAGCCGCCGAGCTGGGCGCGGCTTCGGCCGAGGATATTTTTCCATTCATCCGCAGCGTGTCGTACCCCAATAACAAGGCCAAGCATCTGGCCGGCCTCGGGCACTTGCTCATGGCGGAGTTTGGCGGCGAAGTGCCCAGCACCATTGAGGAATTGCAGCGCCTGCCCGGCGTGGGCCGCAAAACGGCCAATGTGGTGGTGTCGGTGATTTACAACCAGCCCGCGATGGCCGTGGATACGCACGTTTTTCGGGTGTCGCACCGGCTGGGGCTGGTACCCAAAACCGCCACCACGCCGCTGGCCGTAGAAAAAGGCCTGGTAAAGTACATTCCGCAGGCCGTGATTCCGAAGTCCCACCACTGGCTGATTTTGCACGGGCGCTACATCTGTGTGGCCCGCTCACCTAAGTGCAGCGTGTGCCCGCTCACCGATTTTTGCGCCTACTACGCCAAGGAAGTGCTGGGGGCCGCCGCGGTCGGCAAGCCCGCCGCCTCGGCAAAAAGCCAGCGGTAGGCCTCCCCAAACTCGCGCCGCCAAAACCATTCGGCGTGCACGCCATCTACTAACACCTTGTAATTTAAGTTGTTGTCAGGTACACCGGCCGCTTGCAGCGCGTCGCGCACGGTGGCCATAAGCGGCGCCATGGTGGGGCTTTCCTGAGCGCCGCACACGAAGTACCAGCGTGTATCGGACCGGGGCGCTTGCTGCGCCACGTAGCTCAGCAGGGCCGGCGTGGCAAACCAGTAGGCCGGCGACAGCACGCCCACCCGTCCGAACACGGCCGGGTAGCGCAGGGCCGCGTAGGTGGCCAGCAGCCCGCCCATGCTGGAGCCGGCCACGCCCGTACTGTCGCGCGCGGGCTGGGTGCGGTAGTGGTGGTCGATGTATGGCTTAAGCGTATCGACCAAAAAATCAACGTATTGCGCGCCTTCGCCACCGCGCTTGACGCGCTTGTTGCGCCAGGGCGAGTACTCGTCGAGGCGGTGCCGGCCGCCGTTGTCCACGGCCACCACCACGCAGCCGCGCGGGTCGAGGCCACTGGCGGCGAGGGCATCCAGGGTTTCATCCACGCCCCACTCGCCGGCGAAGGAGGTGTACTGGTCGAAGACGTTCTGGCCGTCTTGCAGGTACAGCACCGGGTAGCGCTGGGTGCCCCCCTCGTAGCCGGGCGGCAGGTACACCCACACCCGGCGCGTGCGCCGCAGCTGCGGCATGGCAAAGGCGGGAGCTAAGATGTGCACATTGGGCGAAGCCGAATGCTGGCGCGGCGGAATACTACCGCCCTGGTCCTCCCAATTAACTACTTGCTGCTCAATTACTTGTTGCTGCTGACCAAAGATATAGCGCCGGTTGGGAATGGCGCGGTTGTCGGCATCAGTTTCGATGGTGACCCAGCTGCCGCGGCAAAACTTATAGTCGAGCGTGCCCCGGCCGGGCGGCAGGGTGAGGTAATAATTGCCGGCGGCGGGGTCGAAAGAAAAGGCGTAGGCCGGGTCGTCGGTGGTCCAGCCGTTGCACGAGCCAGCCAGGTAAATGGTGGCCCCGGCCGGCGTGTTGGCCGGCAGCGCCGTGAGCCGGAAGGTGACCGCGGCGCGCGGCGCGCGGCGACGCAGGCGGGTGAATAATCGGGAAAATATTTTTTTCATTCGTAATATTTTCCTTTCACTAAATTGAAGTAGTATGGAAACCAGCTTCATGTAACTACCTCACGTAGGCAGCAACGCAATACTTAGTTGTCGGCCGCGGCGTTATCATTGCAACTTGCTACCAGACATGGCTATGCAAACTGGTTGGGTAAGGGCTTTTTAACGACGTGAGGTTGATGACAAAATTACGCTATCGGGTGGGCTATGGGTTGGTACTGGCGCTGGCCAGCGCAGGCTACGCCGCCGCGCAAACCCCGGCCGACTCCAGCGCCCTGACGGCCGCCGTGGCGGCGGCGGGCCAAGTGTACACCCGCACCGTGCGGCCCGAATCACTGCTCTTCAACGGGCCCGAATACGTGGACTACGTGAAGCCTAGCACAATCAGCCACCCCTTCTTTCTGGATGCTGCGCCGCAGCTGGGCACGGTAGTCTACCGTGGGGCCGCCTTTGGGGCGGTGCCGTTGCGCTATGACCTGGCGCTGGGCCAGGTGGTGGCAAGCTACCCGGGCCTGGCGGCGGCCTTTACGCTGGTGCCGGGCGAGGTCAGTTCCTTCACGCTGGGCGGGCACCGGTTTGTGCGGCTGGCAGCCGACTCGGCTGGCCAGGCGCTGCCCACCGGCTACTACGACCTGCTGCTGGGCGGCCCGGTAAGCCTGCTGGCCAGCCACTCCAAAAAAATAAATCAAGCCTACGTGCAGCAGGTGCTGCGCCTGGAATACCGGCAGACCGACAAGCTCTACGTACGCACGGCCCGCACTACGGCCGAGGTCAGCAGCCTCAAAGCCCTGCTAGCGGTGCTGCCCGCCCATCAGGACGAGGTGCAGCGCTACGCCCGCCAGCACAAGTTGGGTTTCGGCGCGGCGCAGCAAGAGGCCTCGGCGCTGGAGGCGCTGCGCTACTACTACACGCTGCCGCAGTAGCTGGCGCGACTGCCGCCGCGGGCGGCTCCTTTCCTTTTCCATGTGCATTCTATGACCCGTTTCTACTTCGTTGTTTTTTTAGTGGCCGGGCTGCTGACTAGTAGCGCGCAACCTATTCAGGCCCAGCAAGCTAACCCCACCATCAGCGGTGATTTTCGGGGGCTACGCTTCGAAGAATTTGCGCGGCGCGTGGAGGCCCAGACGCCCTACCGCTTCTATTTCAAGGCAGCTACCCTCGACACCGTAACGGTGCACGTGCAGGCCGATAACGTGCGGCTGCTGGCCTTGCTCTCGCAGGTGTTTGCGCACACTACGCTGCAATTCGCTATCGATGAGGCTACTAACCGGGTATTTGTGACGCCCGAGCGGCCATTGCAAACGCAGGTGCCCAAAGGTATTTTTCAGACCCTACCACCCGGTACCGCGCCCGCGCCCGACCTGGCCAATGCACCCGCGCGGCCCAGCGGGCCGCCGGCCACGGGCACGTCGGAGTTTCGGGTGTATGAGATTGGGCCGCGCCAGGCCACGCCGACCGGGGGCCGCGCCACGCTCACGGGCACGGTGCGCACGGGCGGCGTGGGTAGCGCGCCCGTGCTGGGGGCCGCCGTATTTATCGACTCGCCCAATATTGGCACGGCCACCGATAAGCTGGGCAACTACTCGCTCATGATTCCGGTGGGCCGGCACAACCTCAATATTCGGGGCCTGGGCATTCGGAGCACGCGTCGCCAAATTTGGGTGCACGGCGACGGCCGCCTCGACTTGGAAGTGCTGACCGATGCGACCTCGCTGACGGAAGTAGTGGTGCAGGGCCAGAAGGACCGCAACGTGCGCGGCATGCAAATGGGCGTGCAGAAGCTGGATATCAAGCAGATAAAGCAAATTCCGACCGTGTTTGGCGAGTCGGACCTGCTGCGGGTGGTAACGGCCCTGCCGGGCGTGAAAACCATTGGCGAGGGCAGCACGGGCTTTAGCGTGCGCGGCGGCGGCACCGACCAAAACCTAGTGCTGTTCAACGGGGCTACCATTTATAACCCGGCCCACTTATTCGGCTTTTTCTCGGCCTTCAACCCCGACATGGTGCAGTCGGTGGAACTGTATAAAAGCGCCATTCCGGCGCGCTACGGGGGGCGGCTAGCCTCGGTGCTCGACATTGTGGGCCGCGAGGGTAGCCGCAAAAAATTCGGGGCCTCGGGCGGTATTGGGTTGCTAACCAGCCGTTTGGCGCTGGAAGGACCGCTGGCCAATGGCAAAGGCTCCTTTTTGGTGAGCGGGCGCACATCGTATTCCGACTGGTTATTGAAGAAGGTGCCGAGCCCCACGCTCAAGAACAGCGCGGCCTCCTTTTATGACCTGAGCGCCTACCTCACCTACGATTTCAACCCCCACAACTCGTTGTCGGCCACCGGCTACCTCAGCCACGACCGCTTCCGGCTGGCCAGCGACACCGTGTACGAGTACCGCAACGTGGCCGCCAGCCTGAAGTGGAAGCACGACTTCAATGACAAGTTCTACGGCACGCTACTAGGCACCACCAGCCACTACGATTTCAACCTGGCCACCACGCGCAACGAGTTTTCCGCCAGCACCTTTGCCTATAGCCTCAACCAGTCGTCGGTGCAGGCCGACCTCTCCTACCAGGTGCACCCCAAGCACACCTTGGACTTTGGGGCTAGCTCGCTGCTCTACAACACGGCCCCCGGCGACCAACTGCCTTCGGGCGAAAAGTCGTTGCTGCTGCCCACTAACATCCAGCACGAGCGGGCCCTGGAAAGCGCCGTGTATGCCTCGGAGCGCTTCGACGTGAGCCCCCGGTTTTCGGTACAGGCAGGCCTGCGCTACTCGTTTTACCAAGCGCTGGGGCCGCGCGCGGTGTCGGAATACATCCCAGGTATTTCGCGCAGCGAGAGCACCATTACGGGTACCACCACCTATGGCAAAAACCAGGTATTTGCTCACTACAACGGGCCCGAGTGGCGGCTATCGGGCAAGTTTGAGCTTACCGATAACTCTTCGGTAAAGGCCAGCTACAACCGGATGCGGCAGTACATCCACCAGCTTTCCAACACCACGGTAGTATCGCCCACCGACACTTGGAAGCTGAGCGACGGTTACATCCGGCCGCAGGTGGGTGACCAGGTTTCGCTGGGCTACTACCACAATTTCAAGCACAATACCATCGAGTTTTCGGTGGAGACTTACTACAAGAAAATCCACGATTTTCTGGACTACAAGAGTGGGGCCGTGCTGCTGCTAAACCCCCGCCTCGAAACCGACCTCGTGAATGCCGAGGGCAAGGCCTACGGCGTGGAAGTGCTGCTGCGCAAAAACACCGGCAAAATCAACGGCTGGCTCAGCTATACCTACGCTCGCTCGCTGGTGCAGGTAAACACCGCCACCGACGTGGTAAACGGTGGCGCCTGGTACGCCAGCAACTACGACAAGCCCCACGACGTGACGCTGGTGGGCAACTACCGCTTCAGCCAGCGCTTCAGCGCCTCGCTCAACATGAACTACAGCACCGGCCGCCCCATCACGCTGCCGCTGGCTAAGTACTACATCGACAATGCGTTGCGCGTGTACTACTCGGACCGCAACGCCTACCGCGTGCCCGACTACTACCGCATGGATTTTGCCCTCAACATCGAGGGCAGCCACAAAATCAAGAAGCTGGCCCACAGCTCCTGGACAATTAGCATCTACAACGTAACGGGCCGTCGCAACCCGTACTCAGTTTATTTTCAAACGGTTAATGGCCAGCTGAAGGGCTATAAGCTATCGATTTTTGGCGAGCCTATTCCGACGGTCACGTACAATTTTCGCTTTTAAGACATGAAAGCCAAGCTATTTATAACAAGCATTTTGTGCTCACTACTCACTTTAGGGGGATGCGTGGAGCCCTACGTGCCGGCCGTGCTGAATGCGCCCACTAGCTTTTTAGTAGTGGATGGCTTCATTAATGGCAATGGGGCAACGCGCATTAAGCTCTCGCGCACAACCAACGTTACGGCCACCACCACGCCACCCGCCGAAAAAGGAGCTAGGCTCTTTATCATCGACAACATGGGTGGGCGCTACGCGCTCAGTGAGAAAACGCCGGGCTTCTACCGCTCCGATAGCCTGCTGCTACCTATCGGCCGCCAGTACCAGTTGCGCATCACCACGGCTACCAACGCTACCTACGAGTCGGCCCTGGTCCCGCTGCTGACTACTCCCATTATAGATAAGCTTACCTGGCAACTAAATGGCGACAAGGTGGCCGTCCTTCTTAATACACATGATGCCAGCGCACAAGCACGCTTTTACCGTTGGAGCTTCGTCGAAACCTGGGAGTTCAACGCTGGCTTCCGCTCTGAAGTAGAGTATTTTCCTACTACATCAGGGCCAGGGCGGATAGACAAGCGCGTTACGCCTATCTATACGTGCTGGCGCACCGAACGGCCCACTAACATCAAGCAGACCAGCACGGCGCAGCTCAGCCAGAACGCGCTCACCGACTTCAACCTCTTCGACATCGCTACCCGGGCCGAGCGGCTCAAAATTCGCTACAGCGTACTGGTGAGCCAAGTAGCTGAAACGGCCGAAGAATTTGCCTACTACGAGCAGCTGCGCAAAAACACAGAGGCCGTGGGCACTGTCAATGACCCGCTGCCCACCCAACTCACTGGCAACGTGCGCCGCACGGATAATGCGGCCGAGCCCGTACTAGGCTTTGTAAGTGCCCACACCCTGCAACAGCAACGCCTTTTCATCGACCACACCCAGCTGCCCTATCTGGCCGACTACCAGTATGATACACCTTATAAAAGCTGTATCGCGAGTAATGTTTACTTCTGTGTTAGTCAGGGCTCTTGTGACGCAGAGTCGGTAATCAAACTGTTTGCCACTGCAACTAATATACCGCTCGATGGAATAAATGACCCTAATTACGGACTTGGCTACAGTGCGGCTTCTGCCGACTGTGCCGACTGCCGCACGCGAGGCACCACTACGAAGCCTAAATTTTGGTAACGGGCAGCTACTTTATACTAAACCACTGTCTATTACCCACTTTACTTACACGTTGCATTATGCGGCAAAAAGCATTTCTTTTATTTTCCGGGCTGGCCCTCATCAGTTTGGGTGGGTGCGTAGAGCCCTATATGCCCGCCGTGCTTGATGCACCCACCAGCCTGCTTGTAGTCGATGGCTTTATCAATGGCAACGGGCGTACCCGCATCAAGCTTTCTCGCACGGCTGACTTAGCGGCTACTGCTACGCCGATCATAGAAAAAAGCGCTAAGCTCTTTCTAGTTGATAATCTGGGGGTACGTTATACTCTAAGTGAGAAAACCGCTGGCGCCTACCAGTCCGATAGCCTGCTGCTACCCGCTGGCCGCCAGTACCAACTACGCATTACTACTAGCGGCGGCGTTACCTATGAGTCGGCACTAGTACCCCTTAAGGTCACGCCCGCCATTGATAAGCTTGTCTGGCAGCTCGCCGGCGACCGAGTTGACATCCAAGTAAATGCTCGCGATGATGCCCAGCAGTCACGTTTTTACCGCTGGCAATTTGTTGAAACGTGGGAGTTCAATGCTGGTTTTCGCTCGAATCTTGAATACTTCCCTGGCCGAGTACCTTTCCGTCGCCTCATTGGTAAGCGCGTTACACCTATTTACACCTGCTGGCGCACGGAGCGGCCCACTACTATAAAACAAACTAACACGACCCAACTCAGTCAAGATGCCCTTACCAGCTTCACGGTATTAAGCATCTTAACAAAGGCCGAGCGAATCAAAATTCGGTACAGTGTGCTAGTGAGCCAAGTAGCCGAAACTGCCGAGGAGTTTGCCTATTACGAACAACTGCGCAAGAATACTGAGGCAGTGGGAACTGTTAACGACCCACTGCCCTCGCAACTCACCGGCAATGTACACCGCGTGGATAACGCCAGCGAGCCCGTGCTCGGCTTTGTGGGAGCCCACACCGTGCAGCAGCAACGCCTATTTATTGAGGCTGCCCAGCTACCCTTACGCAGTGACTCACAGTACGATTCACCTTACGCCGAATGCATATTAGCCCCCGTCTATTTCTGCACACCGCTTGGATGCGACGAACCTGGCGTAATCGGCCTATTTGCTAATCCTCGAAATATTCCAATCGACAGCGTAAATGACGGCGGTGGCCGGGGCTTCTTGGCTTCCTCCACCGACTGTGCTGATTGCCGCACGCGGGGCACTACGACTAAGCCTAGTTTCTGGTAATAGACAAGAGATTGAACGAACGGTTACTACCTATTAGCTTGTAAACAAATGCGTTGGATTTTTACCCCATATTTTCACCGGGCAGGTAGTTTAATACTAGCTTTCGGGCTGCTAGCCACCGCCCCCAGCTACGCCCAGGCCCCCGACTCGCTGGCCACCCTGGGCCGCAAGCTGGGGCAGTACCAGCGGCAGGCACTGGTAGAGCAGCTGTTCTTGCACCTCGACCGGCCCGCCTACGTGGCTGGCGAAACGTTGTGGTTCAAAGCCTATGCTGTGGAGGGCACCGCGCACCGGCCGCTAACCATGAGCAAGGTAGCCTATGTGGAGGTGCTCGATGCCGCCCAGCGTCCCGTGTTGCGAGCCAAAATTGCCTTGGTGCAAGCCATGGGCCAGGGCGCGTTTGAGTTGCCCCCCGACCTGCCCACTGGCCGCTACACCGTGCGGGCCTACACCAACTGGATGAAGAACGCGGGCCCCGCATTTTACTTTCATTGCCCGATTACGGTAGTCAACACCTTGCAGGGCATGCCGGTAGCGCCCTCTACGGCGCAGGCCGGGCCGGTCTATGGCATACAGTTTTTTCCCGAGGGCGGGCAGCTGGTGCGGGGCCTGCCGGGCCGGGTTGCCTTCAAAGTAACTGACCAGCAGGGCAATAGCGTAGCCGCCGCGGGCACGGTAACCGATGCCACCGGCACCACGGTAGCCAGCTTCCAAACGCTGAAGTTGGGGCTGGGTAGCTTCCTGCTCACCCCGGCCGCGGCGGGGGCCGCCTACCAAGCCACCGTGCGGCTGCCGGGCGGCGCAGTAGTCACCAGCAAACTACCCGCCGTGGCCGAGCAGGGCTACGCGCTGCTCGTAACCGACGACGGCCCCACTCAGCTCACCGTGGCCGTGCAAACGCAGCCAAGCGGTGCGCTCGCCGAGCCGCTGCGCCTGCTGGCCCACACCGGGCAGCAAGTAACGGTGGCTGCCACGGCGGCGCTGACGGCCGGGCGCGCCACGTTTCAGGTGGATAAGCGGTCGCTGCGGCCGGGCATCACGCATTTCACGGTGTTTAGCGGGCAGCGGCCAGTGGGCGAGCGGCTGTATTTCCGGCGGCCCAGCCACCAATTAGTTATTCAGGGCAAAGCTTCAGCGGCGGCGTATGGGCCGCGTAGCCGCGTGCAGCTGCAAGTGGGCGCGGCGCAGCCAGCAGCCTTATCGCTGGCCGTGTACCGGCTCGATTCGCTGGCCACCGCGGCCGCGGCCGACATCAGCAGCTACCTGCTGCTGGCCGCCGACCTGCCTGGCTTTATTGAGGATGCGGGCTACTACTTCCGCGATTCCAGCGCCACGGCCCAGCTGGCGGCCGACAACCTCATGCTCACTCAGGGCTGGCGGCGCTTTAAGTGGGAAGATGTGGTGGCTGGCCAAGCTCCCACCCACACCTACCCGCCCGAGCTCAACGGCTACCTGCTGCAAGGCCGTATCAGCCAGCCTACTGGCGCACCCGCCAGCGGGATACCGGCGTACCTGTCGCTGCCCGGCCGCAACTTCAAGTTTGCCAGTTCCCTGAGCCGAGTCGATGGTGTGGTGCAGTTTGAAATGCCCGATTTTTACGGGCTGCGCAAGCTGGTTTTTCAAACCAACTCCATGCGCGACAGTACCTACCACATCGAGTTGCTAAGCCCGTTCACGGCGGGTGGCGGCGGCAGTGCGCCGGGGTTGGCACCCTTGTCGGTACGCTTCACTAATGCACTCAGCGAAAGGCACTTACAGGTGCAGACGCAGCGCGAGTTTCAGACGCAAGTGCCCCGCTACCGCGCCGTGCCCGGCGACACGCTCGCCTTCTATGGCCAGCCCGACGAGCAGTTTCGGCTCGATGACTACACCCGCTTCCCATCGCTGGAAGACGTGATGCGCGAGTACGTGCCGGCCGTGCTGGTGCGCAAGCGCAAAGACGGCTTTCACTTTGTTGTGATTGACCGTCCGCGGCATATCAACTTGAAAGACAACCCTTTGACGCTGATTGACGGCCTGCCCGTGTTCAATATCAACCAGCTCGTGGCCTTCGACCCGCTAAAAATCAAGCGGCTGGAGGTGATTGCCAATCGCTACTTTCTAGGCCAGCAAGTATACGATGGCGTGGTGAGCTTTAGCACGTACAAGGGCGACCTAGCCGGGTTTCCGCTCAACCCGCACGCGCTTATTGAGGAGTACGAGGCGATGCAGGTGCCGCGCGAATTTTATACGCCGCACTACGACACTGAGGCCCAGCAGCGCAGCCGCCTGCCCGACCTGCGCAACCTGCTCTACTGGAACCCCGACGTGCGCCTGACCGCCGGCCAGCCCCAAACGCTCGACTTCTTCACCTCCGACCAAGCCGGGCGCTATCTCGTTGTGGCGCAAGGCCTTACGAAGGATGGGCAGCTGGGCAGCACCAGCTTTACGCTGGATGTAAAGCCTACATTGTAAATGGCTGCACAACAAGTAGTTACATAACTAGTTGGTTTTCACGCTGCTTCTAGCACTTCAGCATCGTTGTGGGCGGGCGAGTTGACGCGCGTAGTGATGGCGTACTCTTTCATCAGGGCCGTATTGTAGGGCACAAGCAACTGCTGGTGTTGCGCCGCGCCCAGGTCGTCGGCGAGCCAGGCGCGCTCGGCTTCGGGGCCGGGCAAGATGACGGGCATCCGGTTGTGGAGCTTGGCCATCAACTCATTAGGCTCGGTGGTGATAATGGTGAACGTGGGGTGCAGCTCCCCGGTGCTGCGGTCCAGCCACTCGTCCCAGAGCCCGGCGAAGGCAAACGGCTCCTCACTTTGCAGCAGAATGCGGTGCGGAATTTTGCCCCGCTCGGTGGCCTGCCACTCATAAAATGAGTCGGCCAGCACCAGGCAGCGCCGCCGCGCCAGCAGCTGCCGGAAACTAGGCTTCTCGGCCAGCGTTTCGGCGCGGGCGTTGATGGGCTTGGGGCCCGTGGCCGGGTCGCGGCTCCAGCTGGGTACCAGGCCCCACTTCACCAGCTGAATCTGGCCGGGCGCGGCGTTGGTGATGATGGGGAGCGCCTGCGAAGGCGCGGCGTTGAACGTAGGCGCCTGTTCAGTAGGCTGGGCGTTGAAACGCTTTGCTAACGCTGGCGCGGGGGTAATCAGGGTATAGCGACCACACATGGCGGGTAAAAGGGAAAATTTCGGGAAACGGACGAGCTCTCCCCCTTTACGGCTCAACTACCCCACCAGATTAGCAGAGGTAATCCGTAGGCAGTACTAAAAGCAGGCTTTTTGATTTTAAACATGCTGCTTCAGGTAGTTAAAATAATTTCCCGCGGCCCTCACTCCAGCGTTATGCGCTGACTACTTACCGCCCCATCTGCCCGCTGCACCCACAGCGTGTATAGCCCCGCCGGCAGGCTGCGCACTGCCAGTGTGTGCGCATCGCCCGTGTCGGGCAGGGCTTGGCTCAGTACCGTCTGGCCAAGCGCATTGAACAAACGCACAGTGGCCGCGGGCGCGGCCAGGCTGGCGGGTAGCCGCAAAGTCAGGCGGCCGCCGGTAACGGGGTTGGGATAGACCTCGAGGATGCCCGCCCCGGTGCGGGCGGCCGCCACCCCCAGCACCCCCTCCAGCTGGGCAGTAACGCGGGCCGAGTTGGTGGTCGTGGGCTGGCTAGGCGCGGGCGGGCAGATGGTGGAAACGCTCACCGTGTACCCCACGCCCGGCCGCAGGCCCCGCAGCAAGACGGGCGGGGTTGGCGGGGCGGGGGCCACCACCTGCACTGGCCCGCCCGCTGCCTGGTACGTAACCTGGTAGCCCGAGGCACCCGCCACCGGCGCAAACGAAACACTGGCCACCGAATCGGTCAGGCGCGTGAGCCGCACGTCGCTGGGTTTCACGCAGGCCGCCGAATCCACGAAGCTGCACTGCAAATTCAGCTCGAAAGCACCCGTTGCCGTGGGGCTGGTGCCCGTCACGAATAAAAAATACTGAACGCCGGCCGTGGCCGGAAACGACAGCGTGGACGCGCTGCCGCAACCCGGCGCGTTGTCGTTGCCGCCCAAGCAGCCGCTGTATCTGTCGAATGCGAACAGCCGGGTGTCGAAATCCGTGGCTACCCCGCAGGTGCTGGCCTGGTACGTGCCGCTGGTAGGAGCCGTGAACCGATAAAACAGGCCCGGCGTGCCCAGGGAGGTACCAGCGCAGGTGCCCCGCGGGGCATTAGCCACGCGGGCCCCCGCCGTGCTGGCCACCAGGCCCTGCCCACAGGCAATGGGCAGGGCCCTGGCAAGGGAGTCGTTCGGGGGCGGCGTTTGGGCGTGGGCCGCCAGCGCTGCCCCACTGAGCAGCGTCAGCAGCAGCACCAGGCGGCGAAAACTAGCGAAGCGTAATGGGTTGGTGCGCATTGGCGTAACAGGTTAAGTTTTAGCAACCATCTGGAAGCTAACTAGCATCTGCCCAATTGGTTGCCTTCTTTGATGGGAGTTAGCTTAAAATGCCAAAAACCCCATCTGACTTGCGTCAGATGGGGTTTCAAAGTAGGCTTATTGTCGCTGGGCCAACGCGGCCCGGTTCCTACGCCCTGTATAGCTGCTCGTAGTACTCCTTGGCCATGCGGCCGCTCTCGAACTCGGGCTCCACGTCCTTCATGCCGGCTTTCACCACTTTGAGGAACTGCTTGGGCTGGTCGTAATACATTGGCACCACCGTTTTTTCGAGCACGGTGAGCAGGTTGTCGGCCTCCAGGGTGTCCTTTTGGTCGTCGGGCAGGGCCACGTCGGCGTGCTTGATAATGAAGCAGTTATCGCCGTCCTTGGCAAACTCCGGAATCCAGCCGTCGGCGATGCTCACGCCTACGCTGGCGTTCATGGCGGCCGTCATACCGCTGGTGCCGCTGGCCTCGCGGGGGTAGCGCGGGGTGTTCAGCCACAGGTCGGAGCCTTTCTTCATCTCGGCGCTCAGGGCCAACTCGTAGCCCGTGAGCACGGCGCAACGCTTGAGGCTCTTGGTTTTGCGGATAATATTGTTGAAAATATCAATCGCACCGTAATCTTTCGGGTACGGCTTGCCGGCCCAGATAACTTGCACCGGGCGCGCATCATCACTCACCAGTTTCACAAAGCGCTCAAAATCACGCATAATGAGGTCGGCGCGCTTGTAGGCGGCAAAGCGGCGGGCCCACACAATGGTCAGCACGTCGGGGTCGAGGAGCGTGCCGGTCTGGTCGGCCACGATTTTGAAGAATTCTACTTTCATGGCGCGCTTGCGGGCCAGCAGGGCGGTATCATCCTTTGCCTTGAAGGCGGCAGCCAGCGCGGGGTCGCGCCAGTAGGTGCCGTTTTGGGCGTTGGTGATGGAGATGATGGGGCAAATACCCTCATAGTGGCCCCACATTTCATTGGCCACTTCGCCGTGCACCTTGCTCACGCCGTTGGCCTTGCGGGCAAAGCGCAGGGCGGTGAGCGTGTAGTTGAGCGCGTCGCCATCGAGGCGGGCTACCCGGCGAATTTCGTCGAGCGGCACGCCAGCAAAGAAGCTCATATCTTGGAGCAGCTTGATGGGGCGCTCCTCGTTGCCAGCCAGCTCGGGCGTGTGGGTAGTGAATACCAGGCGCTTTTGCACCTCGGCCAGGTCGTGGTTGTGCTTGGCGTAGAGGAAAAACGCTAGCGGCAGGCCGTGGCCCTCGTTGAGGTGGTAGATGTCGGTCTGACGGCCCAGGATGTCGAGCAGTTGCCCGCCGCCCGCGCCCAGCACAATGCTTTGGGCCACGCGGGTAGCCGCGTCGGGGTCGTAGAGGTGGTGCGAGATGGTTCGCGAGAGGTAGTCGTTTTCCTCAATATCGGTGGTGAGGAAGAACATAGGGGCGGTGCCAAACGTCTCGGGGGCCAGGTAGAGCGCCTTTACGTACACCTGCGCCTCGTGAATGATGACCGGGAACACAATGCCTGTGTCTTCCAGAAACGAGTACTGCTTGTGCAGAAACTCGGCCTTCATGGTCTGGTCGGGGTTGCGCACCTGGTCGTAGTACCCGTAAGTCCACAGCATGCCGATGCCGATGAGGTTTTGCTTGAGCTCGTAGGCCGAGCGCATGTGCGAGCCGGCCAGGAAGCCCAGGCCGCCCGAATAGATTTTCAGGCTCTGGTCGAGGGCAAACTCCATCGAGAAGTAAGCCGCGGCCGCCTTGTATTTGGCCGCTGGGGCGGCCATTTTAAATTGAAATGCCATGAAGAAAAGGGAGTGGTGCGTAGGTACTTGGTTGTGGCTAAGGCGGTTTGGTGCTGTAAAGGAAGCGCCCGCGCCCTAAAGCTAGCGGGGCAGCAAGGTAAGTCGGTGTATTTTGCTTTGCTGTTAGCCAGCTTGTTACCGCAATGGTTTGCGGAGCGAAATCGGCATTTTTCACTGGTTTTAACTCGTTGCGGCTAGCTGGCGGCGCACCTGCTTTTTCCCACCTTTCTCCCTCACTCTCTGACTTATGCGAATTTTTCGCTCGTTTTTCCTGGCGGCGGGCTCGGCCCTGCTGCTGGCTACCGCGCCGGCTCTGGCCGCGCCGCCCGCCGCGCCGGCTACTCGCATCGACCCCACTTATTGGTTTGTGGGCATGAAAAACCCCAAGCTGCAACTGCTGGTAAACGCGCCCGGCATCGCCGCCGACCAGGTAGCTCTGGCCACTTACCCCGGCGTAACGCTCGACGGCTTCCAGAAGCTCGAAAGCACTAACTACCTGATTGTGAGCCTCACGGTGAGCCCGCAGGCGCAGCCGGGCAAGCTCAAGCTGCAATTCACGGGGGCCAAGCCGTTTATCTACAGCTACGAGCTGCGCCCGCGCAACCAGGACCCGGCCCGCACGCAGGGCCTCACGCAGGCCGACTTCATCTACATGCTGATGCCGGACCGCTTCTCGAACGGCAACCCCAAGAACGACGTGGTGAAGGGCACCCGCGTGAACCACATCGCCCGCGACTCGATGTATGCCCGCCACGGCGGCGACCTGCAAGGCATTCAAAACCACTTCGCGTACTTCAAGCAGTTGGGCGTCACCACCATCTGGCCCACGCCGGTGATTGAAAACGACATGCCCAAAGCCAGCTACCACGGCTACGCCGTGACGGACTGCTACAAAGTGGACCCGCGCTACGGCACCAACGCCGAGTACGTGCAGTTTGTGAAAGCGGCTCACGGCCAAGGGCTTAAGGTGGTACAGGACATTGTGCTCAACCACTGGGGCAGCTACCACCACTTGTTTCTGGACAAGCCGGCGGCCGACTGGTTTCACCAGTTCCCGACCTTCACGCGCAGCAACTACAACGCTTTCGCCCTCAACGACCCCTACGGCTCCAAAATGGACCGCAAGCTGGAAAACGACGGCTGGTTTGACACCACCATGCCCGACGTGAACCAGAGCAACCGGTTGGTAGCTACCTATCTGATTCAGAACTTCTTGTGGTGGGTAGAAAGTACTGGTCTCGATGGCTACCGCATCGACACCTACCCCTATTCGGAGCTGAATTTCCTCATGGCCTGGGGCAAAGCCATTGCCGATGAATACCCCAAGCTGGCCATGTTTGGCGAGGCCTGGGAGGGCACCGAGGCCGAGCAGGCCTTCTTCGCCCAAAACATCCTGCCGCCCGTCAACGGCTTCAAGTCGAACCTGCCGGGCGTGCTTGATTTCCAGATTTGCTTCGGCATCAGCGACGCGCTGAAAGGCGACAACGGCGACCTCAGCAAGCTCTACCACGCCTTGCAGGGCGACTGGCTCTATACCGACGCCACGCGCAACGTACCTTTCCTGGATAACCACGACATGAGCCGCTTCTATTCAGTTATTGGCGAAGACTTTAACAAATATAAAATGGGCCTGGCCTGGCTGCTCACACTGCGCGGTACACCCCAGTTGTACTACGGCACCGAGGTGCTGATGAAGAACTTTTCGGACCCCGATGGCAAAGTGCGCGAGGACTTTCCGGGCGGCTGGGCCGGTGATAAAACCAACTACTTCACCACGCGTAGCGGCCAGGCCGGCGCGGCGTTCGACTACGTGAGCAAGCTGGCAAACTACCGCAAGGCGCACCCCGTGCTGAGCAGCGGCAAGCTCATGCAGTTTATTCCGCAGGATGGCGTGTACACGTACTTCCGCTACAACGAAGGTGGTGAGTGCGTGATGATTATCGCCAACAACACCAAGAACGAGAAGAAGGTAGACGGCACCCGCTACGCCGAGCGCACCGACGGCTTTTCGTCGGGCGTGGAAGTGACGAGCGGCGCGGCCATCAGCAACTTGAAGACCCTGACATTGCCGGCGCACACGGCTTGGGTGGTGGAGTTACGGAAGTAGCATTAAATCAGGATATTTCAGCGTGGCTTTCGCTACGCTGAAATATCCGGCTAGCCGCGCACGGCCGTTTGTTCCCTGTCCAACTACTTCTTACCTTACCGCCGCCTATGAAAAACCTAACGCTGGCGGCCGGCTTCCTGGCTTTATTCGCCTTCACTCCGACCCCTTTTCCCGTGGCCGACCCTACCTCTCCTGTTCAGGACAATGACTCGAACACCACTGCCGAAGTTCCGCAGGATAACAAGCTCATTATCTACCAGTTGCTACCACGCCTCTTCGGCAACAAAGTAGCCCTGAACAAGACCTACGGTACGGTGCTGGAAAACGGCAGCGGCAAGTTCAACGACATCAACGACCTGGCCCTCACCAAGATAAAGGAGATGGGCGTGTCGCACGTGTGGTACACCGGCGTGCTCGAACACGCCACCATGACGGCCTACCCCGCCGCCGGCCTGCCCGCCGACGATGCCGACGTGGTGAAAGGCCGCGCCGGCTCGCCCTACGCCGTGAAGGACTACTACGACGTGGCCCCCGACCTGGCCGTGAACAAGGCCAAGCGCATGGACGAGTTCGAGAGCCTCATTCAGCGCACCCACGCCCACGGCCTGAAACTGATTATCGACTTCATTCCCAACCACGTAGCGCGCTCGTATCACTCGGATGCCAAGCCGGCCGGCGTGGTAGACCTGGGCGGCCAGGACGATAAAACCAAGGCCTTCGCGCCCAACAACAACTTCTACTACTTGCCCGGCGAGCGCTTCGTGGTGCCCGCCGGCTACAACCCGCTCGGCGCGCTCAAAGGGCCCGGCGAAGATGGCAAGTACGCCGAGTTTCCGGCCAAAGCTACTGGCAATGACGTATTTACGGCCGCGCCTAGGATTGACGACTGGTTTGAGACGGTGAAGCTCAATTACGGCGTCGATTATCAGCACAACCGCGACTTGCACTTCGTACCCGTGCCCGACACCTGGAAGAAGATGCGCGACATCCTCGTGTACTGGACCGAAAAGGGCGTGGATGGCTTCCGCTGCGACATGGCCGAGATGGTGCCCGTTGAGTTCTGGGCCTACGTTATTCCGGAGCTAAAAAAGGTGAAGCCCCCGCTCATCTTCATCGGCGAGGCCTACAACGCCAAGGAATACAGCACTTACCTCACTAAGGGCCACTTCGACTTTCTATACGACAAGGTGGGCCTCTACGACGGCCTGCGCCGCCTGATGCGCCAGGAAGGCACCACGGAAGACATCACCCACGTGTGGCAAACGGAGAGCAAAGGCTTCGGCTCGCACATGCTGCGCTTCCTGGAAAACCATGACGAGCAGCGCATTGCGTCCAAGGAGTTTGCCACCGACCCACGGCGCGCCATTCCGGCCATGACGGTGAGTGCCACGCTGGGCAGCGGCCCCGTCATGCTCTACATGGGCCAGGAAGTGGGCGAGCCGGCCCTGGGCAGCGAAGGCTTTTCGAGCGCCGACGGCCGCACCAGCATCTTCGACTACTGGGGCGTGCCCGAGCACCAGAAGTGGATGAACCAGGGCAAATTTGACGGCGCCAAACTCAGCCCCGAGCAAAAGCAGCTGCGCGATTTCTACGTGCGCCTGCTCACGCTGGCGGGCAGCAGCGAGGCCATTCGCAAGGGGTATTTTTATGAGTTGCAGGATGCCAACAATCTCGGCAAGGAGTATGACCAGCGCAAGCTCTACAGCTTCGTGCGCTATACCAAGGGCCAGCAGGTGCTGGTAGTCGTCAACTTCAGCGATACCAAAACCTACAAGCCCAACCTGCTTATTCCGGCCGCCGTGTTGCAGCGCATGGGCCTCGACCCGCAACACGTGTACACCTACCGCGACCTGCTCAACGGCGGGGCTCCCAAGCCCGGCCTCAACCTGACCCTGGAGCCACTCAGTGCCATGGTGCTGGAGCTGAGCGCCAAATAACGGCGTTCACTTAGCTAAGGTAATGCCCTTGCTAAGAGCTACTTATTCTTTTCCCACCCTTTTGCTTCTACTCCTATGGCCGCTTCTGCCGTAGCCGCGCCGTCCAACTCGTTGCGCGTCAAGCCTCGCCTCAGCTTCTGGCAAATCTGGAACATGAGCTTCGGCTTTCTGGGCATCCAGTTTGGCTTTGCCCTTCAGAACGGCAACATGAGCCGAATTTTTGAAACCATGGGAGCCAAGGAAGACCAGCTGGCCTTTTTGTGGCTGGCCGCGCCCACTACGGGCCTGGTCATCCAGCCCATTATCGGCTACCTCTCCGACCGCACCTGGAGCGCGCGCTGGGGCCGGCGGCGCCCGTTCTTCCTCATTGGGGCCATCTGCGCCTCACTGGCGCTACTGGTGATGCCCCACGTATCGGCCCTGTGGATGGCGGCCGGCATGCTCTGGATAATGGATTCGAGCATCAACATTTCCATGGAGCCGTTTCGGGCGCTGGTGGGCGACATGCTGCCCAGCAACCAGCGCACCACCGGCTTCGGGGCCCAAACTTTCTTCATCGGCATTGGCGCGGTGGTGGGGTCGCTACTCCCCTATATTTTCACCAACTGGCTGCATTTCAACAACGTAGCCCCGGCCGGTGAGATTTCGCCCTCGCTGAAATATGCCTTTTACACCGGCGGCATCGTGTATTTCCTGGCCGTGCTCTGGACGGTTATCCGCACCCGCGAGTACCCGCCCGAAAACCTAGCCGAGTTTGAGGCCGAGAAAGCCCGCACCGCCGGCTTCTGGAACGGGGTAAAGGAGTCGTTTGCTGGCATTTCCGACATGCCGCGCACGATGCGGCAGCTAGCCATCGTGCAGTTTTTCAGCTGGTTGGCTCTTTTCTCAATGTGGATTTATGCCACGCCGGCCATTACCAGCCACATCTACCACACCAGCGATACCACTTCCAAGCTCTACAATGAAGGGGCCGACTGGGTGAACGTGTGCTTCGCGGTCTACAACGGTATTTCGGCGCTGGCGGCGCTGGGGCTGCCCATTATTGCCCGCGCCACCAGCCGCCGCGTCACGCACCTGATTTGCCTCACGGCCGGGGGCCTGGGCCTCATTTCTATCTACTTCATTGGTAGCGTGCCTATTACGAACTACGTAGACTTCGCTGGTCTGCACGTTCGTTCTGCCGCGCTGCTGCTGTTGGTGCCCATGATTGGCGTGGGTATTGCCTGGGCCAGCATCCTGAGCATCCCGTACGCCATGCTGGCCGGGGCGCTGCCCACCAATAAAATGGGCTACTACATGGGCGTATTCAACTTCTTCATCGTGCTGCCCCAAATGCTGGCCAGCGTCACGCTGGGCTACTTCACCAAGCACCTGTTCCACGGCGACTCGTCGCTCACGCTGGTGCTGGGCGGCTGCGCCATGATACTCTCAGGCTTGCTCACGCTGCGCGTGCACGACGCCGATGACATTCGCTTACCCAACAACATGACGCCCGCCGAAAACCTGGCCTACGACGTACTGGCCAGCTCTAACCCAAACGTCTAAGTCTTTACTATTCACTGTTTAAGCAAAAAGCCCGCTACATCAGCGGGCTTTTTTGTTTGAGCGGCTATTCGTCATGCCCCGGCAACGGCACTTCGGGGGCCGCCAGGGCTGCCTTGGTTTCCGCGGCGGCTTGCAGCCGCGCGGCACCCGAGGGCTGCTGGGGTAGTTTGGTCAAGTCGGGCTGGCCCGCATCGACCCAGCTCGTGTACCAGAATGCGCCAATGAGCCGGGCCGCGTAGCGCAGCTGCCGCTCCACCTGCCCGTTGAGTTGCCGGTGGTACGCCTGGCTGAACTCCCGCGAGTACGTGCGGATAGTTTGGTTGCCGCGCTGCTCGTAGCCGTATTTGCGGTCCTCGGCCAGCTCGGCCGACACGACTTTCTCCATCCTGAATACCGAATCGACAGCCGCGTGGGCCCGCGCCACGGCCGCCCAGGCGGCTTCAATGGGCTGCTCCAGGTACGGGGCCGGGCCGGTAAGCAGGTCGTAGTCAGCAGCTTGTAGCTCGGGCAAGCGCGACTCCCAAAGCGCATGGATGCCGCGCTGGCCCGTGAGCTGGCCGTTGTAGTTGCGGGTGGTGTGTAGGGGCACGCAGGCATCGGCCACGTAGTGCCCCAGGTCGGCGGCCAGGTATAGAATGCGGTCAGTGTCGCCGGCCTGGAAGGCGGCCGTGAGTTGGGCCTTCATAGTGGCCACCTGCCAGGGCACTATGCCGTGGTGCAGCAGCGAGTCCTCACCGCCCACCAAGGCCACGGCATCGGCGTAGGCGCGGGGCAGGCCGTGGGCAGTGAGGGCGCTGTCGCCGTACACATCCACATCCATAAAGTGGCGCGGGGCCTCGGTGGGCACCACCGTGCGCCGCGAGTCGGGCCGGGTGGCGTTAGTTGTCAGGTACTCGATATTACCCTTGAAAAACGGCAGCATTTCGGGCGGTAACGTGTATACCGCCAGCCGGTTGAGCAAGCGGTGGCCGAAAAAGCCCCAGGCCTGCGCGGGCGCATTTGGCCAGCTTGCCAACAGCAATAATAGCAATAGTTGTTTCTTCACGGGCCAAAAGATACGCGCCTGGTCCTCAAAGCACAAAGCCGGCGCACCTCATGAGGTACGCCGGCTTTGCTATACTTACTTACTGGGCTTACCCTACCGCCGCCCACCGCCGCTCGGAAATTTCATGCGGTAGTCGTGCTTCACGTCGCCCTTGCTGATGCGCGCAAGCTTGCCTTTCAACAGCTGCTTCTTGAAAGTGGATAGCTTGTCCGTGAACAATATACCTTCCAGGTGGTCGTACTCGTGCTGGATGATGCGGGCCGCCATGCCACTGAAGGCTTCCTCGTGCACCTGGCGGTTTTCGTCCTCGTAACGCAGCACAATGTCGGGGCAGCGCTGCACCATTTCGCGCACGCCCGGTATGCTCAGGCAGCCTTCCTCAAAGCCCCACTGGGTACCAGTTTCACTCACCATCTGCGGGTTGATAAAGGCGCGCTTGATGGGCGTTTCGGTGATTTCGTCGGCGGCAGCTACTTCCACGGGCTCGTCATCCTCGTCGTCTTCGTCGGGGGTCAGCATGGGGCCCGAGTCCATCACAAACAGGCGCACGGCGCGGCCGACTTGGGGGGCGGCCAGGCCCACGCCGTGGGCCTCGTACATGGTTTCGTACATATCCTGCACCAGCTTTTGCAGCTCAGAGGCGGGCAGGTCAGTAGGCAGGTCTTTGGCGAGGGTTTTGAGAACGGGGTCGCCGATGGCAACAATCGGGAGAATCATGCGTGCGAAGGGGATGCTAAAAATGACTGAAGAATAAGCGCCGCGCTCACCTTATCCACGGTGGCTTTATCCTGGCGGGCCTTGCGGCCCAGGCCGCCGGCCAGCATAGCCTGCTTGGCCAGCCGGGAAGTGAAGCGCTCGTCGATTTCGTGGATGGGCACGGCAGGCAGCTCGCGGCGCAGGCGGCGCAGCAAACCCACCACCGCGCTGGTCGAGTCGGTGGGCTCGTTGAGCAGCGTGCGCGGCATGCCCACCACCACGGCCGCCAGCGGCTCGCGCAGGTGGTAGTCGAGCACAAATTTCACTAAGTCCTGACTGTGAATGGTATCCAGGGGCGAAGCGATGAGCTGCAACGGGTCGGTAATGGCCAGCCCCACCCGTTTGTTGCCGTAGTCGATGGCCAAAATGCGGCCGGGAGTGGGAGTAGCCATAAGCAAGCGCGGTAAACCACAAAGATACGGCCCCGTGGCAGGGCCGGTTGGTAGCCCGCAACGGCCCGGCCCCCAACCAGCCAGCTAAGCTTGACCGTAAGTCACCGGGTATTTTGTCTTTTACCGAGAAAATGTGTGCGCCTACCCGGAAAGCATTCCCGTTGGCCGTAACTGGTGATTGGTTGTGCTGGCCAGGCGGTAGATTTGGGTGAGTAATTGACTTTATTGCTGCTTGATTTAGAATTATACGCTCTGCGGATTCGCTTATGCCCGCCCCGTTACCATCGCCCGGCGATGTTCATTATACTACTCCAATACCTACTCGCAAGCAGAGAAAGCGCCGGCTCTGGCTACTCCCTTTGCTGACACTAGGTATCGGTATCATATTGGGAACCAACCCTTTCAGGCCGCGCACCGAAAATCCGGACGCTACTGCTCGCGGATATATTCGTTATAAAGAAATACTTAGCTATATTGACCGCGACTACGTCGATTCGGTCGATGCTGATGGGCTGACCAACTACGCCGTGGCGCAGCTGCTGGGTAAGCTCGACCCGCACTCGGTTTACATCCCCGCCAAGGACCGCGACCAGGTCGATGCGTTCCTGCAAAGCAGCTTCGACGGAGCCGGGATCGATTTTAACTTTTTCCGGGATACGGCCACCGTAGTTGCCACGCTGCCGGGTGGCCCGGCCGAAGCGGCGGGCCTGCTGCCCGGCGACCAGTTGCTGCGTGCCGGCACGCAAGCCATCGCCGGGGCGCACCTTAGTACCACGCAGGTGATGCAGCTGCTGCGCGGCCCCCGCGGCAGCGCCCTAAGTTTGCTGGTGGCTCGGCCAACGCTGCCGCAGCCGCTCACCATTCGCCTCAATCGGGGCCGCTTACCCAATAATTCCGTGGAGCCCGGCGCGCTGCTGGAGGATGGCCAGACGGGTTATATCAAGATTAATCGCTTCGCCGCCAATACGTATGAGGAGTTTAAGGCCCAGCTAGCCGATTTGCAGCGCCAGGGCCTGAAGCGGCTGGTGCTCGACCTGCGCGGCAACCCCGGCGGCTACCTCGACCGCGCCACCCGCCTGGCTGATGAGTTCATCGCCGGCTCGCGCAAAATCGTATACACCGCCGGCAAGGAGGAGCAGTACAACTCCCAGACCTACGCCCACGTGGCCGGCGACTGGGAGCAGCAGCCCCTCGTGGTGCTGGTAGACGAGAACAGCGCCTCGGCCGCCGAGGTGCTGGCCGGGGCGTTGCAAGACCACGACCGCGCCCTGCTGGTGGGCCGCCGCACCTTTGGCAAGGGCTTGGTGCAGCAACCCATTGCCCTGCAAGAGGGTGGCGAGCTGCGCCTCACCGTGGCCCGCTACTACACGCCGGTGGGCCGTTGCATCCAAAAGCCCTACGGCCCCGACCGCGCCAGCTACAACCGCGAGCTCACCGAGCGCCAGCAGCACGGCGAGCTAAGCTCAGCCGATAGCGTGCGCGTGGCCCCCGGTCCGCAGTTTCGCACCGACCACGGCCGGGTGGTGTACGGCGGCGGCGGCATCACACCCGACGTATTTGTGGCCCGCGATACGGTGCTGCATTCGGCCTATTATGCCCGCCTGCAAAACCTGGGCGTGCTGTACGCCTACGCGCTCACCTTCTACCAGCGACACAAAACCGAGCTGGCGGGCCTGCGCTTCGCGCAATACCAATCCGTATTCCGCGTCACCGATACCGAGCTGGATGGCCTCGTGCGCCAAGCTGCGCTGGCCGGTATGCGGCCCGACCCCGTGGCCCTGCGCCGCTGTGCGCCCGCGCTGCGCAACTGCCTCAAGGCCAACATTGCCCGCAGCGCCTACGGTGCCGAGGCCGCCCGCGCCATCCTGCGTGAAGACGACCTGGAGCTTCAGCAGGCCCTGCACGTGGTGCAGGATAGCACCGCCCAACTGGCGCTGCTGGGCAAGTAGGCTGCAAGAACGTTAGCATAGTTGAAGTAAAAGAACGTCATGCTGAACGCAGGGAAGCAGCTCGCTCGAATCGGCGGGTTAGTAATCCAGCGGCGCGAGCGAGCTGCTTCCTTGCGTTCAGCATGACGTTCTTTTTAGCATAGCCTCAACCACATTAGCCAACTACTTAGCCACTGCCACGCGATTATAATAATCCAGCATTTTGGCTACTTCGTTGGGCTGGTCGTAGCGCAGGTGGCGGGCGGTGGCAAAGGTGCGGACCTCCTCGGCGCGGCTGCCGCAGAGGCGCAGCACGGCCGCCGGCGTGAGGTCGAGCGGGTGCAGCGGCTCGGTGCCGCCCAGGCCGGGGCCGGCCACCAGCACTTGCATGAGGTAGTGGCTGGCCGGCTCAGCCACGGTGGGCAGCCAGGCCAGTAGCAGCGGGCCCGAGTCGATGGTGGTAAGCACCTGCACGGCTTCGCGGTGTGGGGCCTGGCGGCCGTCCTGCACCAGGCGGGCGCGGTAGCGCTGCACTGCGGGCGGGGCATCAGCTTGGCTAGCGGGCAAAGGCGCGTCGTCGTCCAGGCCCAAGTCAAAGCCCCGGATGGCGGCCAGCGGCCAATAGTGGGTGCTATCGGCTTGCAGCGAATCCTGCACTTGCAGTACCCGCTGGCCCACGTGGTAGCGCAGGCCGGCCAGCAAGATGCGGCGGCCATCGAGGGTGCGCAGGTAACCGGCTTCGTAGGTGCCTTTGGCCAAAAACTCGGTGGAGTGCTGGCTTATTTCGGCCCGCAGGCGCAGGGCGGCAGCTGGCGTGTTGGCTTCGCGGTAAAGGGCGCGGACGGGGTCGGCGCTGGGCCGGCCGGCCTGGCCCCAAGCAGGGGCGCACGCCGCGGCCAGCAGCAGAGTAAAGGCTAGTTTCAAACTTCGGGCAGAAAAAAGAGAATGAGCGGGACCAAATATAGGCTACCCAATCGCTTAGCCCGCTAGCGGTTGCGGCCGTACTGCTCGTGGCTACTCACCCAATCGCTACTACTGATGGCGGCCCCCAGGCTCAGCTCGCCGGCCAGCACCACGCCGGCCACTATTTCGGCAAATTTATATACTGTGCCCTGGCCCACGCAGCCCAGCATGCGCAGGCACTCGTTTTGGGTGGCCAAACCGGTACCGCCGCCGTGGGTGGCCACAATGAGCGACGGAATAGTGATGTTGAGGTACAAGTCGCCCTCCTTCGTTACCTCCGAATACAGCACGCCGGCGCTCGACTCGCTCACGTTGGCCACGTCCTGGCCCGTGGCAATGAAGAGCGCCGTAATGCCGTTGGCCGAGTGCGCGCCGTTGTTGTTAGCTCCTGACAGAAAGGCCCCTACGTTGCTCACCTGCCCGTGGTAGGCCAGCTGCTCGGGTGTCACGCGCATGCGCTGTTGCAGCACATCGCGCTTGATTACGGCCTCGGCCACCACGCGCTTGCCGCGGGTGCGCATCACGTTTATCTGGCTGGCTTTCTTGTCGGTAGCAAAATTCGACTCCAGATAAAAGTGCCGGATGGGCGCGCCCTGGTAGTTCTCCAAAATCCAGGAGCAGGCCGCAAACGTGGCGCGGCCCACCATGTTTTGCCCCGCCGCGTCGCCGGTCGAGAAGTTGAAGCGCAGGTAGGCAAACTTGTTACTGAGGTAGGTATCAATGTATTGCAGCTTGGCAATGCGCGACGTGCTCTCGGCCTGGGGCCTAATTTGCTCCAGACTCTCGGCCACCCAGCGGCCAAAGTCGCGGGCGCCGCGGGCATCATCAAACACAAACACCGGGGCCCGCTGCATGGCATCACCAATAACCGTGCATTTTACCCCACCACACAAGTTAAGCACCTGCATGCCACGGTTGTAGCTCGCTACCAGCGTGCCTTCGGTGGTAGCCATTGGAATCAGGAAATCGCCCTGCGCGTGTTCGCCGTTCACGGTAAGAGGGCCGGCCAGGCCTACCGGCACCTGCGCCACGCCCACAAAATGTTCGCAGTTGCCCTTGAGGTCGTGCGGGTCAAACGAATAATTCTTTAAGTGACTGAATTCCTGTTGGGTAAATTCCTCGGCAAACTGCTGCCGGGCCTGAATGGCCGCCGCCGCATAGTCGTCTTCGTCGGAGCGCGGGATGCGCACCCGGCTATCGGGGCTGCCAATAGCGTCTTCCACGTCCACGGTGAGCTCGCCAAAGGCATCGGTCCCAAACTGCACTTGCAGCTGATGCACGCCCTCGGCCAGCGCGGGCATGTCGAGCACAAACGTAACAACGCGGCCCACCGGCAGCTCAACCGCCTGGCTATCAGCATCTACACTGGCGCCAGTCCGAAAATCCCCCGCGCCCAGGTCGAGGGTGATGCGGGCGGCGGGCACGGTTACGTCGCCCAGCTTCACCTGCGTCAGGCCGGTTAGGCGCGCGGTATCGAGGCGGTTTTTAATGCTGAACGCCACGCCCCGGCCCTCGGGTAGGTTGTGGAGGCTGCCCCGGTTGTAGAGCAGTTTGAGCAGTAGGGGGCTAGGCGTAAAAACCATGAGCGGGCAAGAAAGAACAGGTGGGATAAAGGAAAGCCAAGCGGCCCGCGTCTTTGTACGGCAAATTATCGCCCGAAGGCTGCAACTAAGCCGAACCACAAAATTGGCCCATTTAACAGTCTTTTAGGCCTAATAATCCTAAAAAGATAGGCTATGAGCCATAAAACAGAACCCTGCCACTAAACTTCGCCACCCGGCCCCTAGTTATAGGCCGCACGGTGCGGCAGCAGAACAGACAATATTCATTCTGTGCCACGCAGTGCAGACGTATCTTTGCCCCTTCATTTGAATTCCAGGGCGGCCGGGAGCTATTTCCGCCAACTTTTCCCTCTATGGCATCTTTATCCGATTATCCGCGCTTCACTCTTGGCCAGGAACTGACGGCCGAGCAGCGGGCCTTCTTCTCTAAATACGGGTTTCTGCATTTTCGGCCTTTTGCCTCGCCCGAGCAGGTGCAGCTTTACCTACAAGCCACCCAGGAAGTGCAAGCTAACTGGCTGTCCCACAGCGTAGAAAAGGTCAATGGAGTGCCCATTAAGTACGGCAAAGACGTGGACGGCTCACCCATTGTGCAGCGCTTCGCCTTTACCTCGCAGCACAGCCCCGTGCTGCATGAGCTACTGCAAGACCCGCGCTTCAAGGCCCTGTTTCCACTGCTGGAAATGCCCGGCGGCCGGGTAGGCGAAAACGAGCGCGATGGCCTGGTAGTGAACCACTACGTGAACATCGAGGGCTCCGAATTCAGCCAGATGGGCTGGCATACCGACTCGCTGCGCGATGTTTTTTACGGCAAGCGCATTCGGCCCATGCTCAACGTGGGCCTGCACCTCGACGGTACCAAGGCCACCAACGGCGGCTTACGCGTGATACCTAGCACCCACCGCCAGGGCCTGGGCAAGATGCTGTTTCGCAAGAAATACTACAAAGACGTTTTTTACGACCCCAACGAGATTGCCATTGAAACCGAGCCCGGCGACCTTACCGTACACGATGGCCGCATGTGGCACCGCGTGGCGCAGTCGCCCCTCACGGGCCCCGAGTCGCGCCGCCGCGTGATGTACGTGCCCATTATCGGGGGCAAGTACCAGCCCAAGAGCGAGGAAAGCCCCACGCCTTTCTACCTGCGCTTCCTGCACCTGGTAAAATAAGTACGCCATCGTTCGCCTACTCAAGCGGTGGAAGCGGTGCTGCTCAACTAGGTTGGGCGGCGCTGCTTCCACCGCTTTTTTGTCCCTTAGCTCCTAATCCCTTATGCCTTTTGCTCTCATCACCGGCGCTTCGCGCGGCATTGGCCGGGCCTTGGCGCTAGGCCTGGCCCAGCGCGGCTACGACCTCCTACTAGTAGCCCGCTCGGCCGACCAGCTCCAGGCCTTGGCGCAGGAAGTACAGCTGCGCCACGAGCGCCAGGCGCAAGTACTGGCCCTGGACCTCACGCAGCCCGACGCAGCAGCTACCGTAGCCACATGGGCCGCTCACCAGGCCCCTGCGGGCCTGGGTGTGCTCGTCAATAATGCGGGCTATGGCCTGTGGGGTCGTTTCGAGCAGCTCAATCTGGAGGAGCAGCTCAACATGCTACAGCTCAACCTGACGCTGCCCGTGCAGCTCACCTATGCGCTGCTCCCGCTGCTGCGCCGCGCCACCAAGGGCTACATTCTCAATGTGGCCAGCACGGCTGCTTACCAAGCGGTGCCTTCGCTCACGGTGTACGCGGCCAGCAAAGCTTTTGTCCTCAGCTTCAGCCGCGGGCTGCGCTACGAGCTCAAGGGCAGCACCGTGTCGGTTACCTGCCTCAGCCCTGGGGCCACCACCACCGACTTTGGCAACCGCGCCGGCATGGGCACCGAGTTGCAGGCCGTGGCCAACAAAGTGTCGATGACGGCTGCGCAAGTGGCCACCACCGGCCTCAAAGCCTTATTTGCGGGCCGGGCCGAGTTTATTCCCGGCGTGCTCAATAAGGTATCGGCGGGCCTTACCAGCGTGGTACCCAAACCGATTGTGGAGAAGATAGCGGCCGGCATCTATGAGAAGTATCTATAAAGCTGCCAGGTAACCCAAGTTGCGGCGTAGCGTGCCGCACTGGCAAGTTTCAACTGGCGAGGCCGCTTGGCCGGTCCGCCGGCGCTAGCTGGCCGACCGAGGAGTATAGCTCGCAACTTGAGTTAGGTAGCTTCGGTACGCACCCGCAGGGGGCTGCAAAATTGGCTTAGCCGCCAGTTTTGTAGCCTTTTTTTTTGTGGGCTACCTGCTTCTATGCCAGCAGCTTTCCCAAGCGGAAATTGGCTTTTTGAGCAGAAAAACGGGCAATTGCTACCGAAGCCGATTAATGATGATACTATTTTCACAAATACCGAAATTTTATACGTTATTTTTTATTACTGATAGTCAATGAATTACGTACAATTTTTAACAGTAAGTGTTAGCTCACCTTTGTTTGGTGAGCTAACACTTACCGCGTTTTAGTTTCTTGTCGTAATATTGTATCACTAAGCAGCCAGCGACTCCCACCCCGTTAGCTGCTACCACTCTACTAGCCGGCCGTCGTCCCACCCCAGCCGGTTCACATTCTATCTCTGTTGCCCGGTTGTCGTCCCACTCCAACTGGTTCCATTTCACATCCTGATTACCCAGCCGTCGTCCCACCCCAGCTGGTAACCCCTCTGTCCCGCCCCGGCCTGGCAGAGTCTGAAAGTTTCTCAACCGGCCGATTTGGTAATTCCGAATCGGCCGGTTTCTGTTTGATGGCTAAGTAGTTACGCATGGTTATTCGGAAATAAGGCACGCGGAGGCCCGCTTTGCCGTGGTTATGCCCGAACTTTGCACCTTCGTTATAACGGCGGCCCGGCACGGGTTGCCGCCCTATTCTACCATCTCCTGTATGATTACCCGCCGCCAACACATTGCCGATGTGGCGCTGCAACTGTTTGGAGAGAAAGGGTTTGAGAATACCTCTACCCAGCAGATTGCCAAGGCCGCCGGCGTTTCGGAAGCCCTGATTTTCAAGCACTTTGGTTCGAAAGACCAGCTGCTCGACTTTGTTATCAAGAGTGGCTACCAGCGCATTATTGAGCATAACCGCGGCGGCCTCACCGAAACGGATGCGCTTACCTTCATTCACAGCGTAATCGACCTGCCGTATAAGCTGGTGCTGGAGGAGCCCTTTTTCTGGAAATTGCAATACCGGCTGGCCGACCACGAAACGGCGCAGCAGCAGCACGAGCGCTTTATGCGCCCGGTGCCAGCGCGGCTGCAAGTGGCGTTTCAGGAGCTGGGCTACCCAGAGCCAGCCAAGGAAACGCGCCTGCTGCTGCTGCTCATTGAGGCGCTCTGGAAAATAGAGGCCAACAAAACCGACGAGCACGTGCGCGAAATGCTCGACTTTATCAAGCAGAAGTACGAGTTGCAACGCTAAGGCGCGGGCAAGCGGCTGCATATTGCCGGCTCATCTACCCTTGTGCCGGCCCGTGGGCCGGGGCCTACCGCCATGCCGCACCTGCTACTGATTCAATGCCCCGACGAGCGCGGGCTGATTTATAAAATTACGGGTATGCTGTATGCGCACGGGCTCAACATCCTGCGTAACAGCGAGTTTGTGGAGCGCGAGGGGAGCGTATTTTTCATGCGCACCGAGTTTGAGCTGGCGAATGACGACGACGCAGCCCCGCTACTGGCCGAGTTGCGGGCGGCCCTGCCCGCCACGGCTAATGTGCGCCTGACCGACAACCGCAAGAAGAACATTGTGCTGCTCGTGACCAAGGAGCACCACTGCCTAAGCGAGCTGCTGGTACGCCACGCCTTCAATGAACTGAATGCCAATATTTTAGCTGTTATCAGCAACCACGAGGTACTGGGTGGGCTCACGCGGCAGTTTGGGCTGCCGTTTCACTACCTGCCGCACGAGGGGCGCAGCCGGGCGGCGCACGAGGCCGCGGTGCTGGCGCAACTGGCCGGCTACGCGCCTGACTTAGTGGTGCTGGCCAAGTACATGCGCATTTTGTCGCCCGAGTTTGTGGCCCCGTACGCCAACCGGCTCATCAATATTCACCACTCGTTTTTGCCGGCGTTTGTGGGGGCTAGCCCCTATGCGCAGGCGTATGCGCGGGGCGTGAAAATCATTGGGGCCACGGCGCACTTCGTGAACGAAGAGCTGGACCAGGGGCCGATTATTGCGCAGAGCGTGATACCGATTGACCACACGCGCAGCGCCCGCGAACTGGCCCAGGCCGGGCGCGACGTGGAGAAGCTGGTGCTGGCCCGCGCCCTGCAATTAGTGCTGGATGAGCAGGTATTCGTGCACCGCAACAAGACCGTCATTTTTGATTAAGGGGCGGTTGGCAGGGAAGGTAATTTGGGCTAAAAATGGCTTTTTGGTGAGTTTTCGCGTATCCCATAGGGTTCACCATCCGCCAAAAGCCTATGTCCCGCACCTTAATCGTCTCCAATCGCCTCCCCACTAAAGTTCTGCGCAACGACGACGGCCTCACGTTTCAGCCCAGCGAAGGCGGACTGGCTACGGGCCTCGGCTCCATCTATAAGCAGGGCGATAACTTGTGGATTGGCTGGCCGGGACTGTTTGTGCAGGATGCCGCGGAGGAAGACTACATCTGCACCGAGCTGCGGGCCGACAACATGGCCCCGGTGTTTTTGACGGAAGCCGAAATCCGGGATTTCTACGAAGGCTTCAGCAACTCTACGCTGTGGCCTACCTTCCACTATTTCAGCGAGTTTGCTACGTATGAGCAATCTCATTGGGAGGCGTATGTGCGGGTAAATGAGAAGTTTTGCGCCGCCGTGCTGGCCCAAGCCGGGCCCGAAGACACCATTTGGATTCACGACTACCAGCTGCTGCTGCTGCCCGAAATGCTGCGCAAGGCGCGGCCCGAGGCCAGCATCGGGTTCTTCCTGCACATACCGTTTCCATCGCAGGAACTGATACGGGTGCTGCCCTGGCGCGAACAGCTGCTGCGCGGCATGCTGGGAGCCGACCTCATTGGTTTTCACACGTTTGGCTACCTGCGGCATTTCTTGAGCGCGGTGTCGCACCTGCTGGGCTTGCCGGCCCAGAACGGGCAAATCGAAACGGCTAGCCGCACGGTGCGGGTCGATGCCTTCCCGATGGGCATCGACTATGCGCGCTATGCCGAGGCGGCGGCCTCGCCCGAAGCCCAGGCCCACGAGGCGGTGTACCTGGAGGCGCTGCGCGATACGCGGGTCATTTTGTCCATCGACCGGCTCGACTATACCAAGGGCATTGCGCAGCGGCTGCGGGCGTTTGACCTACTGCTCCAGCGCTACCCCGAGTGGCGTGGGCAAGTGAGCCTCATTATGCTGGTGGTGCCCTCGCGCGACCAGGTGGCACAGTACGCGTCGCTGAAGGAGGAGATTGACGAGTTGGTGGGCCGCCTCAACGCGCAGTACCGCACCATTGGCTGGAACCCCATTCTGTACTTCTACCGCTCGCTGCCCCTAGAGGAGCTGGCGGCGCTATACCGCCTGGCCGAGGTAGCGCTGGTAACGCCCATGCGCGACGGGATGAACCTGGTAGCCAAGGAGTACGTGGCCAGCAAGCTCGACCAACGCGGCGTGCTCATCCTGAGTGAGCGCGCCGGCGCGGCCCGCGAATTGTCGGACGCCATTATTATCAACCCCACCGACATGGGCCAGCTGGCCGAGGCTATGCACGAAGCCCTGGTGATGCCCGAAGACGAGCAAATAACCCGCATGACGGCCATGCAGGCCTTGGTGAAGCGCTACAATGTATTCTCCTGGACTAAGCTGTTTATGAACCAGTTGGCCTACACTAAAATGAAGCAGCACACCCTGGCCACCGAAATGCTCACGCCCACCGTGGCTACCCAGCTGCTGGCCGACTACCACGCCGCCAAGCAGCGCCTCATTCTGCTCGATTACGATGGCACGCTGGTGGGCTTTCACCCCAACCCCCAGCGCGCCGAGCCCGACCAGGAGCTGCGCCTGCTGCTGCGGGCGCTGTCGGAAGTTCCCAACACGCGGGTGGTTGTCATCAGCGGGCGCGACCGAGCCACGCTGGCTAAGTGGCTGGGCCACTTGCCGATAGACTTTATTGCCGAGCACGGCGTGTGGCTGCGGCCGGCTGGCCAGGAATGGGAGTTGTTTCAGGCGCTGCGCAACGACTGGATGCGCGACCTGCGCCCGGTGCTGGAGCTGTACGTGGCGCGCACCGCCGGCTCGTTCATCGAGGAAAAAGACTACTCGCTAGTGTGGCACTACCGCCGCGTCGATGCCGACCTGGGCGAGGTGCGCGCCCGCGAGCTGCTGGCCCACCTCTCCTTTATGACCGCCAACACCGACCTGCACGTGATGGAGGGCAATAAGGTGCTGGAAATCAAGAATGCCGGCATCAACAAGGGGACGGCCGCGGCGCGCTGGCTGGCAGCTTACCCGGCTGATTTTGTGCTGGCATTAGGCGACGACCGCACCGATGAGGACACGTTTCGAGCCATGCCCCCCGAGGCCTACACGGTGCGGGTGGGCGCGGGGGTGCGCTCGCTGGCGCGGTTCAACATCTCCTCGCCTACCGAGGTGCGGCAATTACTGCGCAAGCTGCTGGCGTAGCTTATTGCCCCGCGGCGACTTCCGCGGTGGCTCGCACCTTTCGTTTGCCGCACCTTTACGAGCCTATGCCCGATTCTCCTTCCCGCTACGCCCGCGCACTGGCTTGGCTCGACCACGTTTTCATCCAGCCCTTGTACACGGCGCGGGTACGCCGGCTTATCCTGCAAAGCTTTCCCTTCTGGATTGCCTCGCTGCTGACCGGGCTGGTGGCCGTGGGCTACGAAAAGCTTTTTGGCTGGGCCGAGGAAGTGAGCTTTGCCTGGCTGCGCCGCGAGCCGCTGCTGGCCTTTGGCCTCACGCCGCTGGCCTTTTTGGGGTCGTGGGCGCTGGTGCAGTGGCTGGCGCCGGCGGCGCGGGGCAGCGGCATTCCGCAGGTGATGGCCGGCATTGAGCTTTCCAACCCCGCCCAGCACCGCTACACGGCGTACTTGCTAAGCTTGCGGGTGGCCAGTGTGAAGGTGGTGAGCAGCGTAGTGCTGCTGCTGGGCGGCGGCGTTATTGGGCGCGAGGGGCCAACGATTCAGGTTTCGGCGGCCATTTTTCGGGCCATCAACCGCTTGCAGCCGGCGGGCTGGCCGCAGCTTTCGCGCCAGATTGCCTTGGTGACGGGTGGGGCGGCCGGCCTGGCGGCGGCCTTTAATACCCCGCTGGGCGGCATCGTATTTGTGGTGGAAGAGCTAACGCAGATACATCTGTCGCGCTTCCGCATGGCCGTGTTTAGCGCCGTGATTATTGCCGGGCTCACGGCCCAGCAGTTTCTGGGCTCGTACCTGTACCTAGGTTTTCCGAAGGTGACCTCCCCCGCCGGCTGGTACCAGGTGCTGGTGATGGTGGCGGCCGTGGCCTGCGGCCTGGCGGGCGCCTTTTTTGCTAAAACCTTACTCTGGGTGAATGCTTACCGCAAGCGCTTTGCCACGCCGCTAACCCAGGCCGGCTGGGTAGTGGGCTGCGGGCTGGCGCTGGCGGCACTGGCCTACGTGGTGGGGCCCGATGGCGTGGGCACCGGCAAGCCCATCATCAACCGGCTGCTGTTTCAGAACAACGGCCTCACGCCGGGCTACCTGTTTCCGGTGCGCTTTGCGGGCATGGCCCTGAGCTACAGCAGCGGCGGGGCGGGCGGCGTGTTTGCCACCTCACTGAGCGCGGGCGCGCTGCTCGGCGACGGCGTGGCCCGACTAGCCGGCGTGGCCGTGGCCGACCGCAACCTCATCATCTTGGTGAGCATGGTGGGTTTTCTCACGGGCGTGGTGCGCTCGCCGTTCACGGCTGCCATTCTGGTGCTGGAAATGACGGACCGGCACTCGGCCATTTTTCAGCTGCTGATTGGGGCGCTGCTGGCCCAGGCCGTGGCCTCGCTGGTAGACCCGCATTCGCTTTATGAGCACCTGCGCCAGGGCTTCATCCGCGAAACCCTGCACCGCGATGATAACCCGGCCCCCGCTAAATTTGACAGCGCTAAGTAGTCAATCAATTATCGTTCAGCATTTTACATAAAAAACGCCCTCTGCGAGTACCCAATGGTGGGTTCCCGCAGAGGGCGCTGAAGTTTTCGCAGAAGCCGCTGAACGTGCTAGCTCACGAAATTGGGCTTGTCGAGCTTTTTGCTGATGCGGTAGGCGGCGTTGACGAGGCCCACGTGGCTGTAGGCCTGCGGGAAATTGCCCCACTGCGAACCGGTTTTAGCGTCCACGTCTTCGCTCAGCAAGCCGAGGTGGTTGGCGTAGGTGATGAGTTGCTCGAACTCGGCGATGGCTTCGTCGAGGCGGCCCACGCAGGCCAGGGCCTCCACGTACCAGAAAGAGCAGATGAGGAAGGTAGTTTCGGGCGTGCCGAAGTCGTCTTCGTGGCGGTAGCGGTAGAAGAGGCCTTCGGGGGTTTTCAGCTCCTTTTCCAGCTCTACCAAGTGGTGCTTGGTGCGCTCGGAGTTGGGGTCGAGGTAGCCCATGGTAATGAGCTGAATCGTGCTGGCATCCAGGTCTTTAGAGCCGATGGCGTTGGAGTACGACCCGCGCTCGGCATCGAAGCACTGCTCGATATGGGCTTCCGACACCTGAAGCAGGCGCTGCGCCTTTTCTTCCAACTCCCTATTGCCCAATGACTTGGCTACCTGAATGGCGGCGTGGCTGCCGGCCCAGTGAAACAGGTAGGTGTAGCAGTGGCGCTGGGCAATGTGCCGAAACTCCCAGAGGCCGGCGTCGGGCTGGTCCATGGTGGCCTCGATGAGGCGCAGCGACTCCTCCACCAGCGCCAGGGGCGTGGCGCGGGCAGGGTCGCGGAAGCGGGCATCGACATAGAGCGGCAGTAGCGCCACCAGCACCTGGCCGTACACGTCGTTCTGGATGTGCGTGTAGGCATCGTTGCCGATGCGCACAGGCTGGTTGCCGAGGTAGCCGGCCAGCGGTAACTCCTCCTCGATGAGGTCGGTTTTGCCCCCAATTCCGTAGAGCGGCTGAAACTTGTCCTTGGTTTTGGTAGAGATATTGGCGATGAAGTGGAAGTAGCGTTCCATTTCCTCGGAGTGGCCAATGTTGTTGAAGGCCGTGAGGATGTAGTAGGTATCGCGCATCCAGCAGAAGCGGTAATCCCAGTTGCGGGTGCTGCCGGGGGCTTCGGGCAGGCTGGTGGTGCTGGCCGCGATGATGGCGCCGGTGTCTTCGTATTGGTGAATTTTGAGGGCCAGCGCCGACCGTATCACCTGCTCCTGGTGGAAGTTGCCTATGCTGGTGCTCTTCACCCAGCTGCGCCAGTAGGCGATGGTGCTGGTGAGGAAGCGCTCGGCCGTGGCCTCCAGGGCGGCCTCTAGCGGTGCGCCGTAGGTAAGGACGAGGTACTTGGTTTCGTTGAGCACAAAGTCCTCCTCATCAAGCACGTAGGTGAGCGGGATGTTGGTAGTGAGGCGAATTTCCTCCTCCATACCCAAAAACGCAATGTGATTGGAGCTGCGGCGGCGCGTGAGCTCCTGCTCGCCGTACTGGGCCACGGGCCGCACGGCCGCCCGAATGCGCGGCGTGCCACTGAGCGGCTCCACCTTGCGAATGAACATAAGCGGCTTGTAGTAGCGCTCATATTGCAGGAAGCGCGGGGCAAAGTCGGTGACACGGTAGCTGCCGTCGGCCGTGGTTATCTCGGTGCACAGCACGTTGGTGTTCGGCACGTAGTATTGGTGGCTCGTAAACCCGGCGGCCACGGGGCGCAGGCTGCACTCGCCGCCCTTCTGCTCGTCGAGCAGGCTACCGAATACGAAGCTGCTATCGAAGCGCGGCCAGCAGAGCCAGCGTACGGCGGTGTCGGTGCCAATGAGACCGAGGAAGGCGCAGTTGCCGACCACGCCCATGTCATAGGTGTGCTTTATCATAGGGAGGAACCCCGGCGCGGGCCAGGTAGGTACGCCTAAGTGTACCCCGTTTGGCCGGCGCGGGTTATATCCCCAGCGGGCAACCCCCGGCCTCGGGCGGCGCGCCGGCGCTGTGCCAGCTGCACAGCTGGTCGAGGATGGGCAGCAGCAGCGCCCCACGCTCGGTGAGCGAATACTCGACGCGGGGCGGCACCTCGGCGAAGGCCTCGCGCTGCACAATGCCGTCTTCTTCCAGCTCCTTGAGCTGCTCGGTAAGCACCTTGCGCGAGATGAGCGGAATACGCTGGGCCAGCTGCCCAAAACGCAGGCGGCGGGCCAAGTGGGCAATAATAATGGGCTTCCACTTGCCGCCGAGCACGCCCATGGTGCGGGTTATCGAGCAGGTGGAGGTTCCAAAAGCAGCGTCTCTCATGGTGGTAGCGGGGGCAATAGGGCCGTTGGTTACGACAAGGTAACCAGTTTGTGGGGAGAAATGATTGGCTTTAGTAACCAGGAGTAACTATTAACAGTTCCTTACCGAAACCAACCAAAAATAACCCATTTCAACCATGACAACTTCTCAAAAACTCGCCGGCAAAATCGCCCTCATCACTGGCGGCACCACCGGCATTGGCCTGGCCACGGCCCAGCGCTTTGTAGCCGAAGGCGCGTTTGTATTCATCACCGGGCGGCGGCAGGCCGAGCTGGATGCGGCGGTGCAGCTGCTCGGCACCAGCGCCGTGGGCGTGCAAGGCGACGTAAGTAACCTGGCCGACCTCGACCGAGTATTTGCCGCTATCAAGGAGCAAAAAGGGCACTTGGATGTGCTGTTTGCCAACGCGGGTATCGCCGAGTTTCGGCCCATTGAGGCCGTAACGGAGGACCACTACGACCGGCAATTCGACATCAACGTGAAGGGCACTGTATTCACGGTGCAGAAGGCGCTGCCGCTGCTACCCGACGGCGCGGCCATCGTGCTGATGGCCTCCATCGTGGCCTCGAAGGGCAGCGAAAGCGGCAGTATTTACAGCGCCACCAAAGCGGCCATCCGCTCGCTGGCCCGCACCCTCACCACCGACCTCAAGGCGCGCCGCATTCGGGTGAATGCCGTGAGCCCCGGCCCCATCGAAACCCCCGGCCTCAACACGGTGGCTGGTACGCCCGAGCAGGCCGTGCAGTTTAAAGCGCAGATGGTGAGCGTAGTACCCATGAACCGCCTGGGCGAAGCTGATGAGATTGCCAAAGCCGTGGTCTTCCTGGCTTCGGATGATAGCAGCTATGTAACTGGTATCGAGCTATTTGTGGATGGAGGCATGGCGCAGGTATAGCGTCATCCACAAAAAGGAGGGGCAGAGCCTGACCAACAACTGGTTAGGTTCTGCCCCTCCTTTTTGGGCATTAACACCCAAAAGCGGTTGGCGCTAGGTGAGGCCTTCGGCCATGGTGCGCATTTGAATTTCGATGATGCGCGAGCCGGGCGACTGCGTGCAGGCCAGTAGCACGGCACCCGCCACGTCTTCGGGCTCCAGCATGTCGGAGTCGGCTACGCTTTGCTCGGTGCGGCCCCGGCCCAGGGCAAATTCGGTTTTGACGCCGCCGGGGCAAATAGCCCCCACCTTGATGCCGTGCGGGCGCAGCTCCTTATCCAGGGCCTGGGCAAAGCCAATTTGGGCAAATTTGGTGGCGCAATACACTGCCTCGCCGGCAAAGCCGTAGATGCCAGCCATCGACGAGAGCATGAGAATGGTACCCGACTTTTGCTGGATGAGCACCGGCGTGGCGTGGCGCGTGAACAGGAACGTCGAGCGCATGTTGGTGTCCATCATGTCGTCGTACTCCTCGGCGCTGGTGTCCACCAGGTTTTTGTAGTTGCCGGTGCCGGTGTTGTTGAGCAGAATATCGAGGCGGCCGGGACCATCGAGGGCGGCCTGCACGGCGCGGCGGGCGGTGTCTTCGTCGCGGGCATCGCCGAGCACGATAATGGGCCGGGGCGCGTGGGCCGCCAGCTCATCGGCCAGCTCGTTGAGGCGCTCTTCGCGACGGGCAGTGAGAATGAGCTGGGCGCCTTCGGCGGCCAGGGCGCGGGCGCAGGCCGCGCCAATACCAGCGCTCGCGCCGGTGATGAGGGCAACTTTGCCCGTGAGTTTACCTGCCATAGGGAGGGAGAGTTAGGAGTATAAAGGGAAATTGAAAACCGGGGCTTAATGCTTGGGCATCAGCTCGGCGGCGCTCAGCTGGTACACGTCGTGGCGGCGGTTGCGCAGGTTTTGCACGCTGCCGCTGTGGCGCAGGCGGTCCAGGATGGTCAGGTCCACGTCGGTCACCAGTATCATCTCCGTGTTGGGCGTGGCCTCGCTTTTTACGCCGGTGTTGGGAAAGGCGAAGTCGCAGGGCGTGAGCACTGCCGACTGCGCATACTGGATATCCATGTTCTTGACCCTGGGCAGGTTACCCACTGAGCCGGCCATGGCCACGTAGCACTCGTTCTCGATGGCGCGGGCCTGGGCGCAGTGCCGCACCCGCGAGTAAGCCGTTTGGGTATCGGTGAGGAACGGGATAAACAGGATGTTCATGCCCTGGTCGGCGAGCAGGCGGGCCAGCTCCGGAAACTCCGCATCGTAGCAGATGAGCACGCCAATGGGCCCGCAGTCGGTATCGAACGTTTGGAGGCGGGTGCCGCCGCGCAGGGCCCAGTACTTGGCCTCATTGGGCGTGACGTGGATTTTCTCGTAGCGCTCCACCGAGCCGTTGCGGCGGCAGAGGTAGCCCACGTTCAGCAGTTGGCCATCGTCGCCTACCACGGGCATCGAGCCGGTGATGATGTTGATGTGGTACTGCACGGCCAGCTTGGTGAAGCGGGCCAGAATTTCGTCCGAAAACTGACTCAGCTTGCGAATGGCGTCGATTTCGGCAAGCTCGTTCGTCTCCGCCATCAGCGGGCCGTGGAACAGCTCCGGAAAGAGCGCAAAGTCGGCGCGGTAGGCGGCCAGCGCATCCACGAAGTACTCTACTTGCTGAAACATGTCCTCCAGGCCGTCGTAGAGGCGCATTTGCCACTGCACGAGGCCCAGGCGCACCTGCGTTTTCTGGGCCACGGCGGGCGTGGGGCGGGTGTCATACAGCATATTGTCCCACTCCATGAGTAGGGCGTAGTCGCCGCTGGCCTCGTCGCCGGGCAGGTAGTTGCGCAGCACCCGCACCGGGTGGAAGTCATTGGCCAGCTGGAAGTTGAGGGCCAGGTCCACGATAACCCGGTCCTTCACTTGGCGCACGTACTCCTTGGGCGACAGCGTATCCTGGTAGGCGTGGTAGCCCGCAATGCGCGCCCCAAAGTTGATAGCCCGCAGGTTGAGGCGCTCGCACAGTTCCTTGCGGGCATCGTAGAGGCGGCGTGCCAGGCGTCGCCCGCGCATAGCTGGCACCACAAACACCTCAATGCCGTAGAGCGTGTCGCCGGCCGGGTCGTGGGTCGAGAAGGTGTAGTCGCCCGTTACCTGCTGAAAAGTGTGCTCGTTGGCTAGCTTGGCGTGGTCAATGATGAGCGAGAGGGCAGCCGCCACCACCTCGTCGTTCACGGTTATCACAAACTGGCCCTCCGGGAAAATGGCCACTAGCCGGGCCAGTTGCTCGCGCTGCCAGTAGCTCCCCATTTGGGGATAGGCTTGCAGCATGGCTATTTTTACAGCTTCATAATCAGCACTTTGTAGATGACGTAATTCAATAAGCTCGTTCATATAGTTCAGGTTATTACTAATTTTCAACGGGCCAGCGTGGGCGGCCGGTTGGGTTTCCGACCCCGCCCATGTGCGCTGGGTACAGCTAGTACGTACGCGAAGAACCGGGTTAACGCCGAGTTTTCGGGCGCTCCGGACCGCGGTGGCGTGCACAAAGAAGCCGCCAGCCCAATGGGGCTGGCGGCGCTTTTTTGGGTAGTGGCCCAGGCTAAGCTAGGGCTGCACCTTGGCTTGCTCGTCGGGGGTGGGCTGGTGCTTTTCGCCGGTAGTTACGGCCTTGGCGTAGGCAAAGGCGCGCACAAACAAGTTGCTGGGCGAATCCCAGTACTCGCCGTTCTCAATTTCTACCTTGAGCAGGGTAATGTTGGGGTCGTCGCTGCCCTTGGGGAAGAAGCCGCGGAAATCTTCGCGCCACAACTCCTTGATTTTCTGCTTGTCGGCTACCACCGTGGCCGTGCCGGCAATGGTGACGTAGGTAGCGGCGTCTGGGTCCGAATACCCCAGCCCAACCTGGTTGTTGGCGTTGATTTCGCTGATTTTCTGCGAGTCCTTCTCCGCAAAAAACCACAGGCCCCCGTCGTTGCCTGGCTCACAGGTGTACATGGGCCGGCCATGGAAGCGGCCCTGCGCATCGAGGGTGGTGAGGGTGGCGTACTTCACCTCTTTAATTTTTTTCAGCAGTTTGTCTACTTCGTGGGTTACTGCAACTTGCTCAGCCATGGGAAAAGGAAAATTGAGGAGTGAAAACACCCGTCTATACGGCGTAGCAAGGCCCTGGCGTTGCCCATTTACTACCTGAATGACACTATTTTACGCATTATTTTTATATAAGCTAAGCCGTACTTTTTTTGGCAGCAATAGTTTTCTGGCAGTTAGGCTACCGGGCCAGTTACCCAGGCTTTGGCCCGGCCCGGTGCCAGGGGCAGCCTAAGCACCCTGGCGCCCGTAATACCGGCCTATGTCTCCTACCGCCGCCCAGGCCCGTCCCAACCTCACCCAAGGCCCCATTCTGAAAGCGCTGCTTACGCTGGCGCTGCCCATCGTATTTGGCAACCTGCTGCAAACTGGCTATCAGCTGGTCGATGCGTATTGGGTGGGCCGGCTGGGAGCCAGCGCGGTGGCGGCGGTGGCAGTGAGCTTTCCGGTCAATTTTTTGCTGCTGGCTCTGGGCTCGGGGTTTTCGGTGGCCGGCTCGGTGCTGGTGGCCCAAAACTTCGGAGCCCGCAACCTTCAAATGGTCAACCACATTGCGGCCCAAACGCTGGTGCTCGAAACGGTGCTGGCGCTGGTACTCACGGTGGTGGCGCACGTGGCCTCGCCACTCATCTTGCGGCTCATTGGGGTGGGGCCCGACATTTTTACGCAGGCCGACCAGTTCCAGCGCACCCTGTTTCTGGGGCTGGCGTTCAATTTTGGCTTCCTCATGTTTCAGGCCCTGATGCGGGGCGTGGGCGAGGTGCGCATTCCGCTCTACATCAACATTGCCACGCTGACGCTCAATTTCGTGCTGGACCCGCTGTTCATCTACGGCTGGGGTCCGGTGCCGGCGTTTGGGGTGGCGGGGGCGGCCGTGGCTACCATCAGCACGCAGGCGCTGTCGATGGTTATCGGCATAGTAGTGCTACTGCGCGGAAAGTCGGGTATTCAGCTCAGCTTCAAGGATTTCAAGCCCGATTTTGCCCTCATGCTGCGGGCATTTAAGCTGGGCGTGCCTTCCAGCATCGACCTGTCGGCCCGCGCCCTGGGCTTGTCGATGATGACGGTGCTGGCGGCCGCGTTTGGCACTACCATCCTGGCCACCTACGGCATTGGGTCGCGCATTCTGGCGCTGGGCATCATTCCGGCGCTGGGCATTTCGCTGGCCTGCTCCACGCTGGTAGCCCAGAATATCGGGGCCCGCAACATCGGCCGGGCCACCCGCACCGCCAACTACGCCATCGCCATCAGCTTTGGGGGGCTGCTGCTGGTGGGCATAGCGGGCTACCTGGCGGCGCGCCCGCTGGTAAGCTTTTTCCTGAAGGGCGACCCGGCCGTCACCACCGACGCCGTGGAGTTTGTGCGCATTGCCGTGTTCAGCTTGTGCTTCACGGGGGCGCAGCAGTCGGTATCGGGTGCGCTGCGTGGCTCGGGCAACACGCTGTCGGCCATGATGTTAACCATTATCGGCGTGTGGGTCTTCCAGTTTCCGGTGGCGTGGTACCTGTCGCAGCACACGGCGCTGGGCTTCCGGGGGCTGTGGTGGTCGTTTGTGGTGGCCAACGTGCTGGCCGCCACGCTGGCGCTGCTCTGGTACCTGCGCGGCAGCTGGAAGGGCACCGACCTGGCCGACCCGCTGCGCGGCGAAGTGGCGGCCGCCAGCCCCATGGGTGACAAGGCGGGGTAGTATAAGCACAAGCACCTGCTATAGATGACGCCAGCAAGTGGTCGTTGGCCGGGCCGCCTGGTCTGCGCACGGCTTTTGCGCAAGCTGCCAAGCAAGTGCTAGTCTGCCAGCGGCCGGATGGCCGGCCCCGTGAGCAACCCCGCCAGCCAGTAGGCAAACCAGGCGAAGAGCGGTGCAGCTAGTACATCGCAGCTGTAATGCACGCGTTGCACCAGCACCAGCACCCCAATGAGCAGCGCCACCAGCGCCAGCGCGGGCCGCAGCCACCGGCCGCGCACGGCCAGCGCCAGAATGGCTACCGTGCCCGTGTGCCCCGAAAAAAACAAGTCTTTAGTTATGCCGGCCCCCGTGTGGAAAAGCGTGGCCGTAAAGGGGTCTGGCATGGGCACCATGTCAAGCGGCGGCAGCAGCGGCACCAGCCAGATGCTGGCCATGCGCAGCAGCAGCAGCAGCGCGTAGCCCCACAACCCCCGCAAGAACAGCTGCGGGTGGCGCGTGAGCCAGCCCACGGCCACCAGCACGCCCCCATACATAAGCACAAACACGGGCATGGCTACGTTGTGGTGCGGCAGCAGGTGCAGCAGTGGGTCGGCGAGTACTGCGCCACTGCGCTGCTCAATGGCCTGAAAAAAGCCCGGCGTAATGGGCACTAGTATCCCAAATAGAAATACCAACAATATCAGCCAGCTCCAGCGAAACGCCGGCCGCGCCCATGCCTGCACCCAGGCCTCCCAGCCGGCCGACGACGCAGCTACTACCGTAGCAGCGGCGGGTTCGGAGCAGGTAGGGGAAGTGGAAGATGGCAGAACACGCATGGCGCACAACAGAATATAGAAGAGGCTTTGCTTAGCCGGCAAAATTAAGCCCGCCCGAATGATAGTTCGTAACCTGGCCGTAACACCCGGCGGTCCGGCGCGTGTTCCCGGTGGGTTGGGGCATGGAGGCTACGCAGTATCTTGGCCGCCATGAAAATCGCTACCAACGCCTTCGCCATTGGCCTGGGCCTCAGCCTGGCCACCTCCGCGGCGCAGGCCCAAAACGCGGCCCTCGACGCCCGCATTGCCACCCTGGCCGCCGCCGAGCAAAGCAAAGTAGTGGCTTGGCGGCGCGACATTCACGAGCACCCCGAGCTGGGCAACGAGGAAACCCGCACCGCCCAGCTCATTGCCACGCAGCTCAAAAGCTGGGGCCTGGAAGTGCAAACCGGCGTGGGCCGCACCGGCGTAGTGGGCATTTTGCGCGGCGGCAAGCCCGGCCGCGTGGTAGCCCTGCGCGCCGACATGGACGGCCTGCCCCTCACCGAAACCAGCGGCCTGCCCTTCGCCAGCGTAGTGAAGGGCACCTACCTGGGCCAGCCCGTGGGCGTGATGCACGCCTGCGGCCACGACACCCACGTGGCCATGCTACTGGGCGCGGCCGAAGTACTCAGCCAAGTGAAGAAGGACCTGCCCGGCACCGTCAAGTTCATTTTTCAGCCCGCCGAGGAGGGTTCGCTACCGGGCGTAGTAGGCGGGGCCAAGCTCATGGTGCAGGAGGGCGTGCTGGACAAGCCCAAGGTCGATGCCATTTTCGGGCTGCACATCTGGGCCTCCACGCCGGTGGGGCAGCTTACGTACCGGCCGCGCGGCGAAATGGCTAGCTCCGACCGCTTTAGCATAAAAGTGATTGGCAAGGGCGCGCACGGGGCCAAGCCCTGGGCCAGCGTGGACCCGGTAGTGACGGCCGCCGAAATCATCACGGCGCTCCAAACCATTGTGAGCCGGCAGGTAGACCTGACCCAGGATGCCGCCGTGGTAACCGTGGGCACCGTGCAGGCCGGCGTGCGCTACAACGTTATTCCGCCCGATGCCACGCTCAGCGGCACCATTCGGGCATTCAGCCCCGAAACGCAGCAGCGCATTTGGGCGGCCATCCGGCGCACGGCCGCCGGCATTGCGGCCGCCAACGGGGCCACCGCCGAGGTTGGCATCGAGCCCTACGTGCCCGTTACATTCAACGACCCCGCCCTTACCACCCAGATGCTACCCACCCTGCAACGCGCGGCGGGCACCGATAACGTGCGTGAGATAAAGGCCGTAACCGGGGCCGAGGATTTTGCCTGCTACCAGGAAAAAATCCCCGGCCTGTTCTTCTTCCTGGGTGGCATGGCCCCCGGCGCCGACCCCGCCAACGTAGCCGACCACCACACCGCTGGCTTCCGGGTCGAGGAAAGCGCCTTCCCGCTGGGCGTGAAGACGTTGGCCACCCTGGCCGCCGATTATTTGAGCAAAAAGTAGTGTAGGAATGTGGGGTAAGCTTTAGCTTGCCGTGTTACCGTTGTTACAGTACGGCAAGCTAAAGCTTACCCCACATTCCTACACTAGTCATTCTGCACTAACGGCTTAGGGTGCTTTTTACCCAACGTATACTCTACCTTAAACGTGAGCGTGGCGAACGAATCAAGTGCGTCGCCACTGGCCCGGCGGTGCACGTCGTCGAGCAAGTCAGTGCTTGTGAAGTAGTAGAGGCCTTCCAGCGTGAGTGCCAGGCGCGGGGCGGCGCGCAGCGTAACGCCGCCGCCCACTGGCAGCACGGCCGCCAGGCCGGGGTAGCTATTGCCGGATTCGGGCAGCAGCGGCAGGCCATATTGGCTGGCCGCGGGGTTATAAAGCAGGGCCCCAGCCCCGGCCTCTACGTACACCAGCACCGGCATTTCCTGGTGCCGAAGGCCCAGGTACAGGCTTTTGTCGGCAAACAGGTTGTATTGCAGGCGCGCGGCCAGCAGGCCGTTATCGCTGGAAAAAGCAAGGTCCCGACTCGGAAATATGTCCTTGGCCCGCAGGTGAAAGTAGCTAAGGTCGAGGGCAAAGGTGAGGTGCGGGCTGAGCGTTTGGGCCAGGCCGGCATTGAGGCCTACGCGTAGTTTATTGTCAGTCAGCCTGTTGGTCAGGTCACCGTTGTAATAAGCCACGTTCAGGCCAAAATTGACGCGCATGCGCGGGCGGTGATACGGCTGCCCCTTGGGCGTGAGAAAACGCCGGGGCGAGTGGTAGCCGGGCGGCGCGGCTACGGCGCTGAGGCTGCTGCCCAAGAGCAGGCTGAGTAAAAAGGTGCGCATGGCGGGAAGAAAGAAAAGACAGTAAGCGGCTGGCAGCCCGACGACGAGCAGGCAGGCAGGAAGCCCCTTACGGCGAAGGCCGGCCCACCGTTGGCCCGGCGGGCTTTGCGGGGCAACGGGGCAGTATCTTGCGGGCTGTAATTTGCCTGCCTGCATGACTCTGCATTTCTCTCTGCCCTACCGCACCACCTACGGCCAGCGCCTGGTGGTTTGCGGCTCTTTGCCCAGCCTGGGCCTCTGGCAGCTGGCCCACGCCCTGCCCCTTACCTACGACGAAGCCACCACCCGCTGGAGCGCCGCAGTGGAAGTAGCGGCCGCCCCCATCACCTATAAGTACGTGCTGCTGATGGAAGGCGGCGGCGTGGTGTGGGAGTGGGGCGACAACCGCACCCTGGCCCTGCCCACCGGCGCAGCCCCGGCCCACCTGGCGGTGCGCGACTTCTGGCGCGCTCCCGCGCAGGCTGATAATGAGTTATTTACGGCTGCCTTCACCAAGGCGCTGTTTCGGCGGCCGGCCCCGGCGGCCAGCTCCGCCGCCACTACCAAAAAAGCGCCTGCCAAAGCCAAAAAGACCGCGGCCGCGCCAGCCGCCGCCGTGCGCTTTCACCTCGAAGCCCCGCGCGTAGACCCGCACCACCAGGTATGCGTGCTGGGCTCGGATGCCGCCCTTGGCAACTGGGATAATACCAACCCGCTGCTGCTCTCGGATGCCGCCTACCCCGCCTGGCAGGCCGAGCTAACCCTACAAAACCCTGACCAGAAGCTGCGCTACAAATACGGCTTTTGGGATGCCCAAACCCGCACCGTGGTGCAGCTCGAAACCGGCGACGACCGCACGTTGCCCGCCCACGCCGCCCAGCCCGGCACCCTCACCGTGCTCGCTGACGAGGGCTTTGGCTACGCGGCCCAGCCCTGGCGCGGGGCTGGCGTGGCCATGCCCGTGTTCTCGCTGCGCAGTGAGCAGGGCCTTGGCGTGGGCGAGTTCTCGGACCTGAAGCTACTCATCGATTGGGCCGAGCAAACGAGCCTGAACATGGTGCAGATTCTGCCCATCAACGACACCACGGCTACCCACACCTGGGTCGATTCGTATCCCTACGCCGCCATTTCGGTGTTTGCGCTGCACCCGCAGTACCTGCACCTCGGCGGCATTGCCGAGCTCAAAGACAAGGCCGCCCGCGCCGAGCTCACCCAGCTGCGCACCGAGCTGAACGCCAAGGACTTCGTGGACTACGAAGCCGTGATGAACGCCAAGTGGAAGTTTCTCAAGCTGTTGTATAAGCAGGAGAAAAAGCAGTTTTTGGCCGACCCCGCCTTTCAGCGGTTTAAGGCCGAGCAGGCCGGCTGGCTGGTGCCCTACGCGGCGTTTTCGGCGCTGCGCGAGCGCTTCGGCACCGCCGATTTCAGTGAGTGGCCCGCGGAGTTTCAGACTCCTGCCCACCTGGAGGCCCTCACCAGTGAAAAAGCCGCCGACTTCGACGAGTTTGGCTTGCACTTCTTCACGCAGTTTCACCTCGACCAGCAGCTGCGCGCCGCCGTGGACTATGGCCGCACTAAGGGCGTGGTGCTGAAGGGCGACCTGCCCATCGGTATCTACCGCCACTCGGTGGATGCCTGGACGCAGCCCGAGCTTTACCACATGGACCAGCAGGCCGGCGCCCCACCGGACGATTTTTCTACCAGTGGCCAAAACTGGCGCTTCCCTACCTACAACTGGGCCCGCATGGCCCAGGACAACTACCAGTGGTGGCGCGAGCGCCTGGGCCACCTGGCCCGCTATTTCGACGCCCTGCGCATCGACCACATCCTGGGCTTTTTCCGCATCTGGGAAATGCCCGAAAACTCGGTCGAGGGCCTGCTGGGCCACTTTGCCCCCGCCCTGCCCCTGCACCGCACCGAGATTCAGCGCCGCCTGGGCTGGTTTGATTACGGCCGGCTCTGCGAGCCCTACATCCGTTGGCACCTGCTGGAGCGCACCTTCGGGGCCGATGCCCAGGCCGTGTTCGATGAGTTTATGACCGCCGACCAGTACGGGGCCATTCAGCTCAAGCCGCAGGTAGCCAGCCAGCGCCAGCTTGAGGCTTATGTGAACGAGCAAATCGCCGCCCAGCCTGACCGCGAGGAGTTCTTGCTGCGCGTGCGGCCGGGTTTGTATCACTTTGTGAATGAGGTACTTTTCTTGCCCGCCGGCAACGACTTCTACCACCCGCGCATCACCCTGAACAAGACCGCGAGCTTTGCCGAGCTGGCTGACGACGAGAGCCGCCGCCGCCTCTACGACGACATTTACGTGGACTATTTCTTTCGCCGCCACGAGGAGTTTTGGCGCGAGCAGGGGCTCATTAAGCTACCCGCCGTGCGCTACGCTACTAACATGCTCATTTGTGGCGAAGACCTGGGCATGGTGCCCGCCTCGGTGCCCGGCGTGATGCATCAGCTGGGTATTCTGGGCCTTAACATCCAGCGGATGCCCAGTAACCCCGCCACCGAGTTTGGCCACCCCGCCGACGCGCCCTACCTGTCGGTCGTGACCACCGGCAGCCACGACATGAGCACCCTGCGCGGCTGGTGGGAGGAGGACCACGTGCGCACCCAGCGCTATTTTGAAACCACGCTGGGTCACTGGCGCCAGCTGGCCCCCTACTATTGCGAGCCCTGGGTGGTGCGCGAGGTGCTGAATCAGCACCTGCAATCGCCGGCCATGTGGGCTGTGTTTCCGCTCCAGGATTTCCTGGGGATGGATACCCACCTGCGCCGCCCCAACCCGCACGACGAGCAAATCAACGTGCCCAGTAACCCCCAGCACTTCTGGAAATACCGCCTGCACCTGCCCCTCGAAGAGCTGGTGGAGGCCGTGGGCTTCAACGAGCCTGTGCGGGCGCTGGTGGAGGCTAGCGGGCGCGGCCCGGCTTACTAGCCCGGTTACGCTAGCATCTTATACCACTAAAAAAGGCGGCCACCCAAGTTGGGTGGCCGCCTTTTTTAATTTATTGCTTAACAAGCACTTATAGTAAATAATCACTCGCCCAGCGACATCTGCTTGAGGTAGGCCTTCATAGGAGGCGTGGCCTCCAGCTCGCGGAACTGCCGCAGCTGCCCCGGCGACAGCAGGTGCCCCGCCACGGCCTGTAATTGGGCCCGCTCGGCGGGAATCAGCTCGGCTACTTCGACTGCCGAGTGGTTGGCGGCCTGCACGTTCATGTAATTAATCTCCTGCTCCAGGTACGTGCGCAGGCCCGTGCGCTGCGCATCTGTAAGGTCGAGGTGCTGGTTGCAGGCCTGCACAAACTCGGCGGCCAGCGCGGGCGACGCAGCAGCCGGGCGCGCCAGCTTGGGGGGGGTGTCGCCGGCCAGTGCTGTGGCCGGGCCAGCGGCAAGGAGCAGTCCACTCAATAGCCAGGAGAAGAATTGCATGTGATTGAGATTTAAAAGAACTATTTTAATCCAAGACCCAAACATAGGCAATAAATTAAAAGTGCCAAGCGCCTCATTTTTATGCGCTTACCATTCACAAAGCCTTCATCCCGCCATAATCTTATTTTCAAATAACGTGTCCTGCTGCCCCCACCTAAAACCCAACTTGAACATTTGCAATAACCAGATGCTACCCTAAGCCAGCCGCGGTGCCCCCTAAAAGCTTACTTAACCCATAAGCTAAATACATGCTTTATTTTATAAAATATATTACTTTTCTATTAAAATGCAGAACGTTCAGCCCTGCATTCCCGGCATCACTAGTGCCTTTTCGTGAGTTCAGTGCCTGAATTAATCATGATTCATAACTGAGAAAAAAAGTGCCTTTAGCAAGCATATTTTATTCGCATAGCAAATCCGGGGACGTTATCAACTTCGTACTCAGCAGTAACTGTCGAGTTAATAGGCGTTCACCGTTCAGCGAGCAAATGTTACCGTTTGGCGAAAGGCTTTTGTAAGTGGCTGAAGCAACAGTAATTTTGTGATACTCCTAATCGTGCTTTTTTCACATTGAAACCTGCTTACTTACTAAAGCAGTCTTCTCATTGCTTCTTCATTTTTTTTGCTTTTTAACCTTCCCTTCATTTTAAGCTTGCCACTTGGCTTTATGAAACCATCCTTACAATCATTACTCTTCTTGCTTGCCTGTGCGGCCTTTGGGCCGCCACGCGTAGCATTGGCCCAGACTTGCAATCAGACCAGTACCCTTTCCTATCGGAACGATGCCGGAACCACAGATGTGGAAAAGCGAACGGCTACCGAAACGATATCGGGCACTTCTTTCACCGCTGGCAGCTATCTCAGTGGTGCTACCGGAGCAACAACCAACGATATCTACACACTGAGCAGCACTTATGCTGCCCAGATTGATGGCCGGGCCCTGATTTGGCGCCAGAATAACAGCACCCTGAATTTTGCGAATACAACTGCTAACAACGGCAGCAACAACCTTAATACCCCGATGCGGGCTACGGTGACGCTTACGTTCACCCGGGAAGTGTCGAACCTTAAGTTTAGAGTACAGGATATTGACAAGGGTACGCTGGCCAGCCCCGGTGGCCTTGGCGGTGGCAGTGATTACACCGATGAGTTCGGGCTGTACGCCCTACGGGCCGACGGCACCACACGGGTGCCGCTGACAGCCGCTGATGTTGCGCTCGGCACGAATAATACCAACGCCTTCGTAGCCGGCCAAACCATTGATGGACTGACGCACGACGTTGTCCGGGGCACAGCGCTGAATGGCACGACCACAGCTCCTAACCTAGCTGGCGACGTGACCATTACCTTCTCGCAGCCCGTGAAATCGGTGCGCCTGACGTTCCGCAACCTGAATACCTACCAAGGTACCACTACCCGCCTGCAGACCCTCGGCATTGAGGAAATTTCGTGGTGCGCCCAGGCCGACGTGGCTACCACGCTGGCAGGCCCTACCGCGGCCATAATCGGCTCAACAGTGACCTATGTTGCCACCGTTACCAACAACGGCGACGACCAGGTAACCAGCGTGCGGCCCACCGTGCAGTTGGCTCAGAACCTGACCAATGTAACCGGCGGCACCTACGTAGCCTCGTCGGGCCTGCTGACGCTCGCGACCATCCCCAACCTGGCTGCTGATGCCTCGGTTACCCGCAACATCACCTTCACCATGCCTAGCACGAACGTGACCGGGGTGGTAAGCGTGCCCACTGCGGGCAATGGTTCGACCACAGCCGGCAGTTCGGCACCCGACCCAACGCTGGCTAACAACAACGGCTCATTGGCTAACGCCAGCGTGACCACCATTGCCTCGCTGCCCTACAGCATCAGCGGCACGGTGTTCGAGGATGTCAACTACGGCGGCGGCCTGGGCCGCAGTATTACCACGGCCAACGCCGTAACGGCCAACTCGGCGGTGGGCGTGGGCACGGCCGGCACACCTGCCACCGCTGCTACCGTAGAATTGTATAATGCCACGACGGGCGCTTTCGTTGCCAGCACCACTACCAGCACTACGGCTGGCTCACTTGGTCAGTACACGTTCGCTAACCTGCCGGGTAGCACTTCCTACATTACCCGCGTAGTGAACACGACGGTGCGCTCGACCCGGACGGGCTCGACCGCCGCCCTGCTGGGCGTGCAGACCTTCAACGGCACCACCGACCGCGTGGGCGGCGAAGCCCCTAATCTGACTGACGCAGCCGCCAACACCACCAGCGCCAACCTGAGCACCCTGACGCCTACCAACGGCACCACGGCCGCCCAAAGCCTCGCTACGGTGAACCTCGGGACGGCCAACGCGGCGAACATTGACTTTGGCTTCAACTTTGATGCCGTTGTCAACACGAACGACACGGGCCAGGGCTCGCTGCGCCAGTTTGTGCTGAATGCCAACGCACTGGGTGGCGAAGCTGCGCTAGCCCAGCGCGGCTCGCGCGTAAACGCAGCTGGCACCACGGTGACCCTGCCTACCGGGCAGGAAACGAGCATCTTCATGATTCCCTCGGGCTCGGCGGTAGCCGGTCAGCGTTCGGGCCTGGCCAGCGGCCTGACCAACGGCGTGGCCGTGATTAACACGACTACTGCCCTGACGCTAACGGGCGCGAACGCTGCCAACACCGTTATCGACGGCACTACCCAGACGTTCAACATTGGCAATACCAACGCCGGAACGGCCACCAACGCCACCGCTACCACGGTGGGGGTTGACAATGTTGCCCTTGGCGGGATACAACAGCCGGAGGTAGAAATCAGCGGGTCGGCGGCAACCGTTATTGACCTGGAAGCGGCCAACCTCACCCTGCGCGGCCTGGCTGCTCACGGCGGCTCGAACCAGACGGTGCTGGTGGGCAATACGACGGCCTCTTCCGGCTACGTGCTCGAAAACGCCCTGATAGGTGCTACGTCCGATGGCGCACGGCCCGCTACCAATACCAGTGCTGGCTATGGCATCTACGTGAATAGCAATGCCGGCGTGGGCACGGTTCAGAACTCGCTAGTGGCTTATAATGGCTTCTCGGGCATGAATGTGCGCAACGGCACGGGCACGGCTGGCACCAGCCAGTTTGTGAGCAACTTCTTTGTGAAGAACGGCTTTACCCAAGGTGGTGGCGACGGCATCACCTTCGGCGACGGGGCGCTGTCGGGCCCGGCCAACGTGGCTAACAACTTCTTCACTAACCAGAACTCCAGCGCGCTTCAGTTTGAGATTGGCACTACTTCAGCCACGACCATCACCAACAACACTATCACTAATTCCGGGACGGTTGGCGACGCCGGGGCCGTGGTTTCCAGCGTGGAAGGGGGCGGTATCGTGTACCTGCAGCGTGATGGCACCAAGCGCGGCAGCCAGGCCGACGTTATCAGCAAGAACGTAATCACGAACTCGCAGTCGGCAGGCATCGTGGTGGGCTACGGCCAGCAGAACATAACCATCAGCCAGAACAACACTAACGGCAATGGCGGTTTAGGCATCGACCTCATCAACAACGCCAACTACTACGTGGCCTCGGGTAATGCGACCGGCGCGGCCGACTATGGCGATGGCGACGGGGTAACCCTGAACGATGGCAGCAATACAGCCGCGGCCACTACGGCAATACCTAACAAGGGTATCGACTACCCGATTATCGTATCGGCTACCATCGTGGGCAATACGCTCGTAGTGAAAGGCTACGCAAAGCCGGGTGTTACGGCCGAGTTCTTCCTGCGCGATGCCGACACCGGCAACTTTGGCGAAGGCCAGACTTACCTGGGCGGCGGCGTGGAAAACGGCACCGGCGACCTGAACACGGCGACCACTACCCTGAACTATTCGGGCACCATCAACGGTCTGAACCAAGGAACCGACAACTCCAATACGGCCCGGGCCTATACGTTTAACCTGGACATCAGCACCCTGACGGCTGCCCAGCTCTCGGCCCTGACCGCGAATGGCGTCACGGCTACGGCCACGCTGAGCACAGCCGGCACATCCGAATTTTCGGCCAAAGCACCAGTGAATACGGCCCCCGTGCCGAATACACTCACCAACGTGAGCATCCCGAACACCAACGGTGCCACGGTGCTGAACCCCAACCTGAGCGGCACGGCCAATGGCACCCTCTCGAACGGCACGGCCAATAGCATTGCCTACTACACGGTGGCGAGCCTGCCCGCTTCGGGCACCCTCACTTACAATGGCATAGCCCTGACTACGGCCAACATCGCCACGACCCAAATTGCCAACCCGGCTCTGCTGACGTACACGCCGGTAGCGGGCTACACGGGTGGTTCGGTGAGCTTCACCTACACCACCACTGATGCCAACGGCATCACGAGCACGACCAACAACAACGGCGGCACCGTGACCAACGGCCCGGCTACCTACACCATTCCGGTGAGCCAGGTGGCCGACGTGACGACGGCCCTGACTGGCCCCGCCACGGTAGTGCCGGGCCAGAGCACGGGTACCTATACGGCTTCATTCACCAACGAAGGCCCAAACGTGGCCTCGGCCGTAATGCGCACCGTAACGCTGCCCGCCGGCGCTACCAACATCCTGGTGAACGGGGTGGCTTACACGCCTGCCGCCACCGCGCCCAATGTGATTGACTTTGGCACGGCTACCACCTTAGCCAGCGGTGCCAGCAACGCGTTTACGTTCAGCTTTACCCCCGCCACTACGGCTACGGGCAGCCTGGCTGTTACCAGCAACGTAACGACCATGACTTCGCAGGGCATCAACACCTCCCCCGACTTCTCAACCATCACGGCAACGGTGGCCCCGGTGGCCGACGTAGCCACAACCCTAGTGGCTAACACGACACCAGTAGCAGCCGGCACGTTGGCCACGGCCACTAACCCGGCCAAGTTTACCGTGACCTTTACCAACAACGGTCCGGTAACGGCCGATGGCGTGACCGGCAGGGTGCAGCTGCCCAGCGGGCTCACGGGAGTAGTGGTCTCGTTCCCCAACGGAGCGAATGGCGTGAGTGGCTCGTACAACACCACGACGGGGGTAGTAACCTATTCGGGCGCTACTTCCATCCCGAGCGGCGGTACCATCACTTCCGGCATTGCCTTCGACGCGCCGGTTAACGGCCCGGTAGTGGCTACTTCGTTCATTTCGACGACGTCCAACGAAGCAGGTAAGCAGGCCAACAACACGGCCAGCGCGACTATCAACATCAACCCGGCCTTCGACCTGGCAACGACTATCAGCGGCCCTGCTTCAGCTGTGGCCGGCGACCTGATAACCCTGGCCGTGATGACGACCAACAACGGCCCGAGCGCCGCACCTAACGCGGTGCAGACCGTATCGCTGCCGCAGGGCCTGGCCAACGTGTACGTGAGCAACGGTGGGGCCTACAACGGCACCGCAGCGGCCAAGGACATCACGGTTAACGGCGTGACCTACACGAACGTGCAGCCCGGTCAGGTGGTATTCCCCACCCTCGGCAGCCTGCCCAACGGCCAGACCGTGGCCAACTCGGTGAGCTTCTCGCAGCCGGCTTCGGCGTACTCGCCCATAGCCAAATTAACCACTGCGGGCACCGGCGAAACGAATACGGCCAACAATACGGCCTACCTCAATGGTGCTGCCAGCGCCACGAACGTGACGGTAGCAACACCAGTGGCCGGCACGGCCAATGCTTACACAACCATCACCTCGTCGGTACCCTCGACCACGATAGGCAGCCCCATTACGCTGACCGTAGTAACGGGCAACAACGGCCCCAACCAGGCCACCGGCGTGATTCAGACGGTGCTGCTGCTGCCCGGCCTCACGGGGGTAACCAGCTCCAACGGCGGTATCTATAACAGCACGACGGGTATCGTAACCTTCCCGGCCCTGACCGACGGAGCCAACGGCAGCGCCAGCGGCACGAGTGTGAGCAATACCATCACGTTCAACGCCCCAGCCAGCACTGGCAACAACGGCCAGCTACTGGCAACGGCCACCGTAAGCACGACCAACACTGACCCGATTGCCGCCGACAACGTGGCTTCGGTAGGCGTTACGCTGCTGCAATCGACGGACCTGGCTACGACCATCACTGGGCCTGCTTCGGCCCTGGTGGGTCAGCCGGTTACTTACACGGCTACCTTCGTCAACAACGGTCCGATGACGGCTACCAACGTAACCGGGATAGCGCAGCTACCCGCTGGCCTCACCGCGAGCACGGTTGTTATCACCGACGCTACGGGCACCGTGGTGACTGGCGCGAGCTACAGCACCACTACCGGCCTCGTGACCTTCCCCACGCAGGCCACCGTCCTGAACGGTGCCAGCCAGGTGTACAACATCACGTTTGTGGCCCCGGCGCAGACCTTGGTGGTGCGGAGCAGCGTGAGTTCGAGCAGCGCCGATGCGGTATTGACGAACAACAACGCCAGCACTACCACTACCATGACGGCTAGCGCCGACCTGGCTACCACGGTAGCCGGCCCGGCTACGGCAGTGGTAGGCAGCCCGGTTACCTACTCGGTTACTACGACCAACAACGGCCCTTCGACCGCCACCAACACGGTGACGACCTTGCAGCTGGCCCAAAACCTGACTACGGTAAGCGTACCGAACGGCTCGTATAACCCGACCAGCGGCTTGGTAACGTTCAACACCCTGGCCAGCCAGGCCCCCGGCACGACCACGACCAACTACGTGACGTTTGTGATGCCTAGCGCTACGGGCGGCCAAACCACCGGTGTAGCCTCGGCTACCTCGGGTGTGACGGACCCCACGCCGGGCAACAACACGGCGAGCGTGGCTACCAGCGTGGCCCCCACCACTACGACTTCGGCCGACATTACGGCGAGCGTAACGGCAGGGTCTGGCACGGCAACGCCGGGCTCCACGATTGCCTTCACCGCGACGTATGGCAACCTGGGCACCGACCCGGCTGTGAACGTGGTTCCCACCTTACAGCTGAATCCTGGCCTCACGGTGGCTACCATCACGGTGGCCAACCAGACCGGTACGCTGAACAACGGGCTTATCACCTTCTCCACTACTGGCGCGGTGTATAACCCCCAGACGGGCTTGGTTACTTTCCCGACTATCGCCAGCCAGGCTGCTGGTGTGGGCAACAACGTGAGCTACCTCGTGAACGTGACGGCCCCGGCCAACGGTCCCGTGGTAGCAGTAGCGGCTACCACCTCGAACACGAGCGAGCCGAATACTACGGCCGCCCGCGCCAACGACGTGCAGAGCGCCCCCGTAACCATTACCCCATCGTTTGATGAGGTGACGAGCCTCAGCGGTCCGGCTTCGGCCCCAGTTGGCAGCAACCTCACCTACGTGGTGACCACGACCAACAACGGCCCTTCGGTAACGACCAACACGACCACGCAAACGGTAACGCTGCCCACCGGCGTAGTGCCCACGTCCGGCAGCATTACGAACGGTGGCGTGTATTCGAGCGGTGCCAATACCATCACCTGGACGATTCCGGCTGGCCAGGCCGCTGGCGCCAACGGCGCGGTAGCTAATAGCTTCACCATCGTGCAGCCTGCGGGCGGTGCCACGGTGACGGCCAACGTAACCGTAACCGGTGAGAGCAACACGGGCAACAACTCGGCAAACCTGAACGGTGCCGCTACCTCTACTGCTACCACAGTGACTAACCAGGCACCGCTGGCCTACGCCGTAGTGAACAGCCTCCAGAGCCCGATGTCAAACGAAGTGGCTGGCAGTGCAACCGGTGTGCTCATCTCGCCGCTGAATGGTTCTGACCCCGAAAACGCGTTCGCAACAACTCCCTACACTGTTACCGCGATTCCGAGTGATGCGCAAGGCATACTGTATTTCAGCAACGATGGCACTACTACTGGCACCTATAGCCCGGTGACAGTTGGTAAGCAATTGACTGTAGCACAAGCCAATACGCTCAAGTTCAAGCCGGTCAACAACGCAGCTATCAATGTGAGCAACACCACGGCTGCGAATGGGTTTGTGGGCAATGCGTCCTTCACTTACACGGTTACCGACGCTGCCAGCAACGTTTCGCCAGCAGTGAGCTACACGCTTCCGGTGGAGGTCGACGCCCCTGCGGCATCTTACACAAAAACTCCGCTTAAAGGTGGTGGTAGCGGCAACGGTATCTATGCAAACGGCAATATCATTGCCTACACCACGGATGCTAACGGCGCAGTGTATGACGCAACCTCGGCGGCCGTGTATCAAACGGATGGTTCACTTCAGTCGGGGACTGTCTCAAACGGCATAAAGAGTGCTAGCGCTGGCACATTTACCGGTGACCCGGCGCGCCCCGAAATCACGACGCTGGCAGGCCTTGGCTTGGCAGTAGATGCAACCGGCCGCTTGTTCGTGCAAACGGCAGCGAACTTGAAATCGGGCAGCTACTCAGTGGTTATCAATACGCTGGACTTGAACGGTGGGCTTACCTCGCAGACCGTTTCCTTCGTCATCGGAGCCTCCCCGCTGCCAGTGGTACTCACGGCCCTCACGGCCCAGGCCGTGCAGAACCGCGACGCGCTGCTGAGCTGGACTACGGCCTCGGAAGTGAACAGCGCCTACTTTGATGTAGAGCGCAGCTTGGATGGCACGAACTTCACCAAAATCGGCCAGGTGGCTGCCAAGGGGAACTCGACCATCAGCAACAACTATTCGTTCACCGACGCGAGCGTTGCCGCTCGTGCCAGCGGCGCAGTGTACTACCGCTTGCGCCAGGTTGACCTCGATGCCACGGCCAGCTACTCGCCAATCCGCACGGTGTCGTTCACCAAGGTGGCCACAGTAGCCCTGAGCCTCTACCCCAACCCAGCTCAGAACGCAACCACGCTCGACGTGAGCGCCCTGCCGGCTACAGGCACCTACCAGGTGCTAGTGCTTGACGCTACCGGCCGCGCAGTGCGCACGGTAAGCGTGGGTGGCGGCCAGCTGCAAACCTTGAGCCTGACGGACCTGGCTTCCGGCACCTACCAGGTGCTGGTGACTGGCACGCTGGCCAACGGCGATGCGCTGCGCCAGGTAATCCGCCTCACCAAGGAATAAGCCACTCCGGCTATTCAGCAAAAAACCTTCCTGCCGCTGGCAGGAAGGTTTTTTTATGTCCGGGTGCCACGCCGCTGTTTCTGGCTACCTAGCCGTTCTTTGTGTTTTATAACGCGTCGTTTTATGTCCGATTCCCTTTCCCCGCAGCTTACCCACATTGGCCCCACCGGCCAGCCGGCCATGGTCAATGTGGGCGGCAAAGCCAGTACGGCCCGCGTCGCCCGCGCCCGCGCTAGAGTGCGCGTCGGCCCCGATATCCTGGCATTGGTAACGGCCGGCGACTTGCCCACCCGCAAGGGGCCCGTGTTTCAAACCGCAATAATTGCGGGCGTAATGGCCGCCAAAAAAACGGCCGACCTCATCCCCCTTTGCCACCCGCTGGGCCTCGACGACTGCCAGGTAACCATCGAAGCCGTGCCGCCCGACTCGCTCCTCATCGAGTGCACCGCCCGCGTCATGGGCAAAACCGGCATCGAGATGGAGGCGCTGACCGGTGCCTCCGTGGCTGCTCTCACGGTGTATGATATGTGCAAAGCCATATCGCACCACATCGTGATTGAGGAAATTCGCCTAATCGAAAAAACCGGCGGCAAGTCCGACTTTCAATATAAAGAGCAGTAGCGCGAAGTTGCACTTCGTGCGCGAGCGCAACGAGCAGACGAGACCGAACGATGGCCACGCGAGCTACTCGCTGCGCTCGTGCACGAAGTGCAACTTCGCGCTACTGCTTATTAGCCTACGGGTGGGCGGCTACCCACACGGTGCCGTCTTCGTACTCCTCTTTTTTCCAGATGGGTACCACCTCCTTCAGCGTGTCGATAATGTACTCGCAGGCAGCGAAAGAGTCGGCGCGGTGCGGGGTGGACACGGCCACGACCACGGCCACGTCGCCGATTTCGAGGGTACCGTGGCGGTGCACGATGGCTATCTGGCGCAGCATGGGCCATTTTTCCTGGGCCATTTCGGCCACGCGGCGCAGCTGATGCACCGCCATGGGCGGGTAAGCTTCGTAGTGCAGGCGCACCACGCGGCGGCCGTCGCTGCGGTTGCGCACCGTGCCGATGAAAGCATTTACGGCCCCGGCTTCTTCCGATTCGGCGGCTTGCAGCACGGCAGCCACATCGATAGCGTGGTCAACTAAGTCGATAAGCATCACAAACTTCTTTAATTGAGCGGGCGGCTTAGCCGCCGCTCACTGGCGGAATCAGGGCGATTTCGTCGCGCTCGTGCAGCGGCACGTCGCCGGTGGCGTACTCGTTATTCACGGCCACGGCCAGGCTACGCAGCTTGGCCAGCCCTGGGTACTGGGTACGCAAATCGGCCAGCAGGCCGGCGGCCGACTGACCGGCCGGTACGGTCAGCACTAGCGACGACTGGCCCACAATCTCGCGGGCAATTCCAAAAAGGGCAACGGTGAGGTTCATACTTTCAGTCATCAGTCATCAGTCATCAGTTATGAGCTAAGGACCACCAATTGATAACTGATGACTGCTCACTGATAACTGAAAAAAAGCCTAGCCGCCGATAGTGGCCATGCTCTCGAAGTTGAGTTGGTGGGTGGGGCGCTGGCGCTCGGCTACAAAGCCGTTGGCGGCACGGTGGTAGAAGGCCTGCGATAAGGCTTCGGCAATGGCAGCATCGGTGGAGCCGCCGCGCAACATGGCGCGCAGGTCGAGCACGCCCTGGTCGTAGAGGCAGGTTTTGATGCCGCCCTCGGCCGTGAGGCGCAGGCGGTTGCAGGTGCCGCAGAAGGTGCGCGAGTAGGCGGCAATAATGCCCACGCGGCCCTGGTGGCCGGCCAAGGTGTACTCATCGGCCGTGGCCCCGGTGGGGGTGTAGGCGGGTAGCATAGGGCCGAGGTGCGCCTCCAGGTGCTGCCGGATGCGGCGGTGGTTCCAAGGCAGCGACTCGGGCGTGGCCACGTGGCTGCCGCCGTTGAAAGGCATTTCTTCGATGAAACGCACTTCTACGGGCAACTCGCGGGTGAGCTCGGCCAGCGGCACCAGGTCCTGGATATTGCGGCCGTCCATTACTACCGCGTTGATTTTCACCTGAATACCCGCCTCCAGCAGCGCGTGAAAGGTTTGCATCACCTGCGGCAGCTCGTCGCGCCGGGTTATCTCAAAAAAACGCTGGCGGTCGAGCGTATCGAGGCTGAGGTTGACAGCCTTTACGCCCAGGCGGGCCAGGGTAGGCACGTGGGGTGCAGTGAGTACCCCGTTGGTAGTCAGGCTGATATCATCGAGGCCCGGCAGGGCAGCTAGCCGCTCGATAAACGGTACTAGGTCGCGCCGCACGAAGGGCTCGCCGCCGGTGAGCCGCACCTTACGCACGCCCAAGTGAGTCATTATTTCTACCAGGCGCAGCATTTCTTCGTAGCTAAGTAGCTCGTGCTTAGGCATGTACTTAATACCCTCCTCGGGCATGCAGTAGAAGCAACGCAGGTTGCAGCGGTCCGTAATAGCTAGGCGCAGGTATTCCAGGGGCCGGCCGTGGGCATCGTGAAGGGTAGTGGACGCGGGAAAACTGCTCATGCTTAAAACTAGGGGAGGCCGGGCGGGCCGGTCAATGCTTTACCTTAAACACGGCGCGCGTGTTTTCATTCCTTCCAACTTCGCAGCGTTGTATAAGGTTGGGGATAACGCGATGTAGGGTAAGCTTTAGCTTGCCGTGGGTAGCCCGTTGCATCTACCCACGGCAAGCTAATGCTTACCACACATTTCGCTAAAACTCCTCCAGCCCACCGCTCAACGACTGCACATTAGCGTAACCGAGGCTTTGCAGCAGCGCCACCGCTTGGGCGCTGCGCACGCCGCTTTGGCAATACACCACCACCGGGCGGGTGCGCGATACCTCGGCGGCGCGGGCGGCCAGTTCGGGTAGCGGCAGCAGCTGCGCGCCGGGTAGGTGGCGGCGCTGAAACTCCAGCGGCCCGCGCACATCAAGCAGCAGCGGCGGGGTAGCCGAAGCCAGCTGCTGCTGCAATATGCTTGCGGTGAGTGCATTATTTACCAGCTCGGGCGCGCAGCTGGCGTCGAAGTAGTCGGCCGGGTTAGCGGTGTCGAGGTTAATCAAGCTCTGCACCGGGTCGCGCTTAAAGCGCAGGGTGCGGCTTTGAAAGCTCAGTGTGTCGAGCAACCACAGCCGGCCACTGAGGGCGTCGCCCAGGCCCAGCACCACTTTCAGGGCCTCGGTGGCCTGCACCGTGCCAATGAGGCCGGGCAGCACGTTGAGCACGCCGGTGGTGTTGCAGTCGGGCGCTTCGGCGGCGCTGGGCGGCTCCGGAAAAAGGCAGCGGTAGGTGGGCCCGCCTTCGTAATTAAATACCGATACCTGGCCCTCAAACTTGTAGATGGCCCCCGACACCAGCGGCCGACCCAAACTCACGCAGGCATCGTTGAGCAGGTAGCGGGTCGGGAAGTTGTCGGAGCCATCAACTACTACGTCGTAGCCGGCTACCAGCGCCCGCACGTTGTCGGGATTCACCCTTATTTTATGCAACTCGTAGATTACCAATTCATTAATTCGGCGCAGAGCACGGGCTGCGGCTTCTATTTTGGGCTGGCCCACATCATCAGGGCCATAGAGAATCTGGCGGGGCAGGTTGGTGAGCTCCACCTGGTCGGCGTCGGCGAGGCCCAGGGTGCCCACGCCGGCGGCGGCCAGATATTGCAGGATGGGGCAGCCCAGGCCACCCACGCCCACCACCAGCACCCGCGCCGCGCGCAGGCGCTGCTGGCCGGCCTCGCCGATTTCGGCGAGCTGAAGGTGGCGGCGGTAGCGCTGGCGCTCGGCGGGAGAAAAAGGAGTCATGACAAAAAAAGCCTGTCATTGCGAGCCTGCGAAGCAATCGCACCCGAACGATAGGCTGTGGATAATTCAAACACAACCGATTTTGTTCTGGTGCGATTGCTTCGCAGGCTCGCAATGACAGGCGTATCAGTTAACTTCCAATCTCAACGCTATAGCCCATAAGCTACCGTGAGGTAATACAACCCGCCCACGCTGGGGCCACCCAAATAGGTGGTGTAGTACTGGTTGAGCACGTTACTGGCACCCAGTTTGAGGCGCACCTGCGCTGCCGGCAGGTGGTAGCTCAGCTGCGCATCGAGGCTGTTGAAGGCGGGCACGGTGCCATTGACCAAGAAGGTTTGTGAGTAGTAGCTGACCTGATGCCGGAAATTGACTCCGAACCCGAAGTTCTGGTAGGCGTTTTCGTTGGCCAGGCTCAGGTTGTACATCCAGCGCGGGGTATTGAAGCCGTCTTCGAGGCCGTCGCCGTTTTCGGTGCGGTCGAGGCGGGTGTAGGTGGCGTTGGCCCCGGCCAGGTAGCCGCCGGCCAGGTTGTAGCGCACGCCGGCCGAGCCGCCGTAGTTGTACACCTGGCTCTGCGAGTTGGTCCAGAGGCGGTAGCGGGCCTGGGTGCCACGGGCGTTGAGGGCGGTGGCCACCGCGTTGAGGTTGTCGCCGCTCACGGGCACGTAGGGGGCGGGCAGCGGGTCATGAATGGTGGTGCCGCCCGTAGCGGCCGCAATGGGCACGTAGGCCTCCACCTGGGCAATGAAGTCGCGGTACGAGTTGTAGTAGAAATCGACATCGACCAGCAGCCGGCCCTGCTCCCCAAACGCCGCCTTGTAACCGACTTCCAACGACTTGATATACTCGGGCTTGAGATAGGTGTACGGGTTTTTGGCAAGCGTGCCCTGGTTGGCCAAAATCGCGGCCGCGCGCTTCTGGGCCGTAGTTTGCGACGAGGTATTGGCGTTGATATTGGCCGTCACGGCCGTGTTAAACGCGTCGATGCTGGCGCGGGTGTAGCTGTTTTCAAACACACCATCGCTCATTACCCGCAAGCCGCCGATACGCTTTACCTGGCCGCTATTCACGTTCGAAAAGCCCTCAAACAAGCTCGGGAAGCGATAACCGCTCTGGTAGCTGAGGCGGAAATTCTGGCGCTGGGTGGGCGAGAATACGGCCGTGAAGCGCGGGTTGAACTTCACGTTAAAATAGTCGTTTTTATCGACCCGCAGCGTGGCCGTGAGGCGCAGCTTCTCATCGAGCAGCCGCCCGCCGGCCTGCACGAAGCCACCGGTTTTGGAGTAGGTGAGGTTGTCGGCCAGCGCGTCTTTGCCGGGGTTGGGGTTCACGAAGTAGTTGCCATCGGGCACCACCACGTAGGTGCGGTGGTCGGCCCCGGCCAGCAGGTCGAGGCGGGCGGGCAGGGCGGTGCCGCCGCGGCGCAGGGCTTCGGCCAGGTTCACCTGGGCCTCGGCGTGCAGCAGGCGGGCCTGCACGCGCAGGGCCGCGCCCACGTCCCAGTTGTTCACGTCTTGCAGGGTGCTCAGGCGCTGGTTGAAGGCGTCGGTGCCGGGCTGGAGGCGGCCGGCGTCGGCGGCGGTGCGGGCCGTGGCCAGGGCGGCGGCCACGCCCTGGCCACCGGCTGTGGCGGTGTTCCAGGCGTTGGTGAAGTCGGTATTCCACTGGGCATCGGGCTTGTAGCTGCGGTCGATGTTTTCGCCCATCGAGCGCAGGTTGTAGCTTTTGCCGGTGTTTTCCTGGGTGAGGTAGGCGCGGGCCTGCACCACGGGCGTGGTCAGCGTAAAGGCATGCTGCTGAAGCAGATAGTCTTGCAGCCGGAAGCGGTTCGAGCGCTGGTACACGTTGTCGAAACTCGCCACCCGGTAGGTATAAGCCAGCTCCGTGCCCGGCCGGAAGCGGTAGTGCACCGCCGCATCGGCCTTGAGGGTGCGCACGTTATAATCGACCAAATCGCGCTCGTTGTAGCCGGTGCGGGCCACCGCATACTGCTTGCCGCCCAGCGTGAGCGTGGTGCGGTCCGATGACTCGTTGCCGTAGCGGTTCACCTGGTCCTGGGCCGGGTTATCGGCCCCAAACAGGCCGGTGGTAGCGTTGCCAGTGGGGTTGATGTCGGTCTGGTCGTTGGCCACCCAGTCGTAGGCGCGCAGGTAGGTGCCGTTGACCTTGAACGCTAACCTATCTGCCACCAGCACTTTAGCGTAGCGCACACTGGTTTCGGAATAGCTCTTAGCTGGCGAGCCGTTCTCGCCAAACGTTTTCACATTGGGGTCGTTAACGTGGTTCACGCCCGTTTGCTGGCGCACGCTCAGGCCTTGCGAGGTAAAGGGGTTCTTGGTTTGAAAGTTGGCCAGGCCGTTGATGGCGTTGAGGCCGTAGAGCGCGGCGGCCGTACCGGGCACAATCTCCACGCTGTTGATATCCAGGTCGCTCGGGCCCAGCACGTTGCCGATGGGCCCGCCAATGTGGGGGGCCTGGTTGTCCACGCCATCCACGAGCTGCGCAAAGCGCACGTTGGTGGTGTTGGTGAAGCCGCGGGCGTTTATCACCTTAAAACCAATGCTGGGCGTGATAACCTGCACGCCCTTCAAGTTCTCAATGGCATCGAAAAACGAGGCGGCCGGCGACAGCCGAATGGCGCGGGCATTAAGCTTTTCTACCGTCACGGGCGACTGCAAAAAGCTCTCCTCTACCCGCGAAGCCGACACCACCACCTCGTTGAGGTCGGTGTGCAGCGTGTCGGTGGGCGCAGGGCGGCGGGGTTGCTTAGTAGTTTGGGCCGCGATGGGGTGGGCCAGCGCCAGGGCCGACGCGCAAGCTACCGAACCGCGCAAAAAGCGTAGTTTTTTCTTCATTACAAAATATTCATTATCAAGTAATTATTGAACATTCACCACCTTCAGGCCCGTGACTTGGCGCACCCAGCGGGCGGGCTTTTTCTCCAGCGGCACAATGAGCTGGTAGGGGCCGTCGTGGGCGGGCAGGGGCTGGCCGTCGCGGTGGTCGGCCAGTAGGATGGTTTGGGGTGAGAAATCGGGGTCGATTTCGGGCAGGGCAAATACGGCTTGGTAGCCATCGGCGGCGGTGGCGAGCACGGCCTCGGCCAGCACCGGCCCGTGAATGGCCTTGCCCGCGGGCGCGCCGGCCAGGTGCAGCACATCGGCCAGGGCCACGCCGCGGTACACGTGTTTTTTGCCCTCCTTGTCGGTAGTGGTTTGCTCGCGCTGGGGCAGGGCGGCCAGGTCGGTAGCAGTGAGGGTGCGGGGCATGGCCACCAGGCCTTCGAGGCGAATGGTAGCCGGGGCGGCGCTGGCGACTGGGGGTACCGCTTGGCTGTAAACACTTGTTATACTGCCACTTGCAAGAACAAGCATTACACAAAGAGCCAACCGCCCTTGGCTAGTAGTAAAAGGAAGGAGCATATCCGAAATAACCAAAAGCGTTATGTTTGGACAAATATAACGCCAGGTTCACCAGAAAGTTTACCTGCTTTTCATCCTGCTTTTTAGTAATACAGTCTTATTTACTGGTACAGCCGGGCCGTTTCGGCGGCCAGAAACTGCTCGAAGCGCGCCTGCATGGCCCGAAACTCGGCCACGGCCTGCGCGCCGGCTTCGGTGAGGGCCGCGCCGCCGCCGTGGGCGCCGCCCGCTTGGGTGCCTACCAGCGGCTGCCGGGCCTGGGTATTCATGGAACTTACTAAGTCCCAGGCCTTTTTATAGGACATGCCCATCTCCTTGGCGGCCCGCGAAATGGAGCCGGTAGCCGCAATACGCTCCAGCAATTCGAGCCGACCAATGCCGAGGAAGCGGTCGGCCGGGCCTTCTATCCAGAGGCGGCCGTGGGCGCGGAAGGCCTGGTTTTCGGCAAAAAGCTCGTGCATAAGAAATTAGGTGGAAGCTGAGAATACGCAGCCGGCAAGCCGAAGGCTAAAAGTAACCTCCGCAGCCCACCGGGGCCGCAGGGGCTACCTCATAACCTTTCGCCCCCTCTGGCCCTTAGTACGCAGCGCGCCTGTGCTTTAGGGCCGCCTTCGACTGCTTTATTTTATGGACTACGATGTATTGGTTATTGGCGCAGGCAGCGCTGGGCTGAGTGCGGCCCTCACGCTGGGGCGCTGCCGCCGCCGCGTGCTGGTGGCCGATGGCGGTGCGCCACGCAATGCGCCCTCGGGGGCCGTGCACGGCTTTTTGACCCGCGACGGGGTGCGGCCCGCCAAGCTGCTGGCGCTGGGCCGCGAGCAGCTCGACCCCTACCCCACCGTGGAGCTGCGCGAGCTCAAAATAACTAGCCTCAAGCAAGTTGCCGGCGGCTTTCAGGCCACGGGTACCACCGGTCAGGGCAGCGCCTGGCGCGGCACGGCGCGCCGGGTAGTGCTGGCCACCGGCGTCGAAGACGTGCTGCCGGCCCTGCCGGGCTTCCGCGAGTATTGGGGCTCGGGCGTGCTGCACTGCCCCTACTGCCACGGCTACGAAGTGCGTGACCAGCCGCTGGCCATCTACGGCCGCGGCAAAGCGGCCGTAGGCCTGGCTTTGCTATTAACTAACTGGAGCTCAGATATTACTGTAGTTACCGATGGCCCCGGCCATCTCAGCACCTACGGCCGGCAACGCCTGCGTCAGCTTGGCATTGGCCTGCGCCAAGAGCCGGTAGCCCGCCTGGTAGGTGGCCCCGACGGCCTATTGCGCTGCGTCGAATTCACCGATGGCACCTACCTGGAGCGAAAGGCGCTTTTCCTGCACGCGCCCCAGGAGCAGCGCAGCGCTTTGGCCGCCGAAATAGGAGCCAAAATCACGGGTAAGGGTGCCGTATGGGTCGATAAAAATTCCCAAACCAGTATTCCGGGCCTTTACGCGGCTGGCGACACAGTTCCCGGCCAACAGCAGGCGCTCTTGGCAGCCGCGGCGGGCAGCCAGGCCGCCATCTGCCTCAATGAGGCACTGACCAAAGCCCAGCTGGCGTGAGTGGTGCTTTTACCAGCCGTTGCTCACTGCCGCCGCGCCAGCCAGTTATGCGCAGCGGCTTCATCAATAAAAGTGGCAATCTGGCAATCGGTGCTATCGGCTGATATCCTGGCCGTGACGGGCTGCCCGGCCCGCAGCGGCGACACCAGAAAGGCGAGGCGCACGGCCTCGGGGAAGCGCCCGCGCAGGGCGGGAGCGAATATTTGGCCAAACCAGGCGTTCACGCTGGGCTCGGTGAGGTCTTCACGGCGGCGCAGGTCGAGCAGCCAGCGGGCGCAGCCGGCGGCATCGGCGGCGGCCAGCACCAGCTCGTAGCCAGCTTTTAGCTCGCCGGGTGATACTTCGCGGTGCCAGCGCGCAATAAGGGCCGGCAAGTCAGCACGATGGAGCAGGTCGAGGCCGTGGTTCATGGGGCGGCAGGCGGCGCACAACGGCCGGCCAGCTTGCAAGTTAAGCGGTTTTCGCTCACCTTGTACCATACTTTTACACCGCCCGGTAGTTAGTTGGGCTTTCGCTCACCTCCGTAGTTGCCCATGACCCCGAGTGCCCCTCACGACCCCTACGCCGCCCTGCGCATCCCCGATTTTCGACGCTACGTCACCGCCCGAGCCCTGTTTTCGGTGGCCACCCAAATTCAGGGGGTCGTAGTGAGCTGGCAGATTTTTAAGCTCACCAATGACCCGCTCGCCCTGGGGCTTATTGGGCTCGCCGAGGCCATTCCCAGCATCACGGTGTCGCTGTATGCCGGGCACGTAGCCGATTCGGTGCGTCGCAAGCGCATTGTGGTGCCCGCCGTGCTGGTGCTGGTGCTGTGTGCTTTCACGCTGTGGTGGCTGGCCCACCCGTTGCAGGCGGCCCTGCTCGAGCGGGGCCGCCTCAACCTTACCTCGCTGCACGCCACGGTGGTATGGCCCCTCTACCTGGTTATTTTTATCAGTGGCATTGCCCGCGGGTTTCTCAGCCCGGCCCTGTTTGCCTTTATGCCGCAGTTGCTGCCCGACCGCACCAACCTGCCCAATGCCATCACCTGGAGCTCCACTACCTGGCAGGCGTCGGCCGTGCTGGGGCCCGCCATTGGGGGGCTGCTGCTAACGTACCTGAGTATTGAGTTTGCCTACGGCGTCGATTCGGTGCTGGAAGTGCTGGCCCTGGTATTCTTCATCAGTATTGCCAGCCGCGAGCTGCCTCCTATTGAGGGCGAGCGCCTGGGCCTGGCCGAAAGCATTACCAGTGGTATCAAGTTCATTTTCAGCAACCAACTGGTACTGGCTGCCTTATCGCTTGATATGTTTGCCGTGCTCTTTGGGGGGGCAGTGGCGCTGCTGCCCTTTTTTGCGGCCAATGTGCTGCACAGCCCCGGCTCGTTTGGCAACCTGCGCGCCGCCCCCGCCGTGGGCTCGGTGCTGATGGCCATTTTTCTCACGTTTTCGCCTCTCAAGAAAAATGCGGGCCGCAAGATGCTTTGGGCCGTGGGCGGCTTTGGCGCGGCCACGGTAGCCTTTGCGCTGTCCAAAAACGTGTACTTATCCCTCTTCCTGCTCTTTCTCACCGGCGTTTTTGATGCCGTATCCGTCATCGTGCGCTCGACGCTAGTGCACACCTACACCCCCGAGTACATGAAGGGCCGCGTGTCGGCCGTAAACAGTATTTTTATCGGCTCTAGCAACGAAATCGGCAGCTTTGAGAGTGGCACGGCGGCCAAGTTTATGGGTACCGTACCAAGCGTAGTATTCGGTGGCCTCATGACGATGGCCGTCGTTGGTTTCACCGCCTGGCGCGCCGATAAGCTCCGCACCCTGGAAATGGGGGCGGAAAAGAAGTAATTCACAATATACTGATTTACAACAAATTAGCACCCAGTAATGCAGATGCATTACTGGGTGCTAATTTGTTGTAAATCAACTAATCAAGCTACCTCCAGCGCCTTCACGGCACCGGGCCGGCTGGGCTTCTTGCGAGTACGGTTCAGCCACATGATAACGCCCGTTACCGGGAACGTGAGGCTGGCCAGGGTCACCACCAGCGCCAATAGCTTGGTCCAGATGCCGCCGATTTCGCCGGTGTGCAGCGGCTTGGTGAGGCGGCGCAGCTGGGCCCCCGCCGACTGCCGGCTGTAGAGGTGCTGGCCCAGCGCGGCCCCCGTGCTACGGTCCACAAACAGGGTATCGAGGCCCAGCTGGCGCAACGGCAGAGTGCTGGGCGCACTCACCGGCACCGCGGCCAGCGAGTCTTTGGGTGCGCCCACCCGCCAAAACTCGGCGGTGCGGTACGTGGCTTGGCCGGTGCGCAAAGCCGCGTCGTAGGCCACCGTGCGCGGGCTGCCGGCCGCCGCCGACAGGGGCGCGGCAATGCCCACCGTGGGCTTGGTACCCGTAAGCTTAAACAGCCCTTCGGTGGCCCAGCGGTACGACATAATCACCCCCGTGAGGGCAATGCCAAACAGGAACAGCGAGCAATAGAACCCCAGCACGATGTGCAGGTCGTGATTGAGGCGCTTCCAGCTGGCACCCCACTTAATGCGCAGGCGGCCCGTGAGCATAGCCCGCGTTTTGGGCCACCACAGCACAATGCCCGTCGCCGTAATAACGAGGATAAATAGCGCCGACAACCCGCTGAGCGCCTTACCCACTTCGCCGGCCAGCATCCGCCGATGCAGGTCTTCGGCCACCTTGAATACTGGTAATTGCTTTTCCTTCTGCAGCCCCAGCACCTGGCCGGTGTAGGGATTGAGGAAAGCCGTGCTGCCGCGCTCGGGGCGGCCTTTGCCGGGGCCGCGGCCTTCACTAGGACCGCGACCTTCGCTGCGGCCACCTTCACCAGGGCCACGCGCTCCTTCGCTACGTCCACGGCCTTCGCCTTGGCCGTCTCCGATGGACACGCGGCCTTCGCCACGTCCGCTTGCATTAGTCCCGCGGCCTTCGCCACGTTCACCTTCGCCCCGGCCACTACCCTCACCGCGCCCGCCTTCGCCGGGGCGTGCGCCTTTGGCGTTGCCGTCGCGGTAGGTTAGCTCCACGGTGCGGGCCGGGTCGGCGTATACCTTGAAGCCCAGCAGCTTGGCTTTCGGCGTGGCCTGCTGAAACTGGGTGGCCAGCTGCGCCAGCGAGAGCCGGGGCTGGCCAGCAGGCACCGGCACGCTATAGCGTTCACTGTGAAGGGCATGCGTTATTTCTTCCTCGAAAACCAGCACCGTACCACTGAGGCACTGCACGAAGAAAATTAGGCCCGCCGCCAGGGCCAAGTAGAGGTGAATGCGGCGAAAAAATACTTTCATCGAGTAAAGGGCAAGCGAATGAGCCTGCAATTTAGAACGATTTCAAATAACGTCCGAATAATTTATCGACAGACGCCTATTCGCAGCGCACGTAGGGGCGAAGTTTGACGAAGTTCTCCTCCTTCAGAATCTTGATTTGCCGCAGGTCATCGGGCGTGGCAAAGGGGCCGTGCTGCTTGCGATAGGCCACAATGAGGCGGGCCAGCGGCTTGCCCACGTAGGGGTGCGGCCACAGCTCGTCGAAGGTGCTGGAGTTGATGTGTACCGGCCGGGGCGCAAAGCCTGCCGCCACAAACGTGTACTTGCGCAGGCTATCGACCAAGTCGGGCGCATCGCGCAGCACAAATACTTCTTCCAACTGATTTTCAGTGATATACCCACCCAGCTCGGCGCGCTGCTTCACAATGTACTTGGCTCGCCCGCGCCCGATGCCCTTTATCTGCATCAGCTGCGTGGTATCGGCCAGGTTGAGGTCGAAGGGCTGCAAGTGCGCCGGCTTGCGCGGAAAGCGACTGGGCGCGCCCGCCGCATTGGTTTCAAAAGGCGGCCGGCCCGCCGCGTAGCTGGCCGCGCCGCCGCGGGCCGGCATGGCCTCGGGCAGCTGCAGGAAGGGAGCGAGGCGCTGGTACACCGAGTCGGGCAGGCCGTAGATGCGCTGCACCTGGCTTTTGGCTTGGAAGCCCCCGGCCTTCTGGCCGTAGTTCACAATGCGGCTGGCCACGAAGTGCGGCACACCCCGCGCCTCCCAGCCCTCGGCCGAGAGGGCATTGGGGTCGAAGGGTGCGAGGCGCACCTGCGGCACGGCGGGGTAGCGGCTGCCGCCGGCCGCGCCGCCGCGCCGGTTGCGGGCGGGGTAGCGGGCGGCATAGGCCCGGTCATTGGCCGCACGGCCCGAGTCGAGGCGGACGCTGAGGTCGTGGCTCCAGGCGTCGAGCTGGCGCTGGTCGGCGGCGGGTAGATAGATGGGGTCGGTGGGGCGTAGCAGCACGGGCAGCACCGCCGCAGCCAGCGCCCCCAGCAATAGCAGCACGAAGCCCCGCGTTTCGGCCCGCGAAAAGCCGAAGTAGCGCCGCACCCAGCGCCAGGCCGGCCAGCGGTTGCCAGGCAGAGACATAGCAGTAACGAAAGAAAACAGAAAGAGGAATTACCAGCTAAAGTAATTCCTCTGTTCAAATCCTTACGACTATTTCTTCTTCACCTCACTTTTGGTAAAGCTTAATGAGCTGCGCCGCGGCGTAGTCTACCTCCACCTCGGTGTTGAGCTTGCTCATGGAAAGGCGCACGGTGGGGCGGTCGGTGGCGGTGCCCAACGCCTCTAGCACGTGCGAGCCCAACTGCGCGCCGCTGGTGCAGGCCGAGCCACCCGACGCCGCTACCTTGTTGATATCCAGGCTAAAGAGTAGCATTTCGCTGATACTCGACGGCGGCAGGCTCACGCTGAGCACCGTATAAAGGCTCTGGTCAGCTTCGGCCGACAGGCCGTTGAACTGCACATCGGCAATGCCCGCCGTGAGCTGACCAATGAGGCGGTCTTTGAGGCCCTGAATATGCTGCTGGTGCTCAGCTATGCCGTGGCAGGCAATTTCCAGCGCCTTAGCCAGGCCCACAATGCCGTACACATTCTCGGTGCCCGAGCGAATGTTGCGCTCTTGCGAGCCGCCGTGGATGAGCGGCGCCACCTCCACGCCCCCGCGCCGGTACAGGAAGCCTACCCCCTTGGGCCCGTGAAACTTGTGCGCCGAGCCCACCAGAAAGTGGTTACTCAGCTGCTGCACATCGTGGCGGTAGTGGCCCATCGTCTGCACAGTGTCGGTATGAAACACCGCGTCGTGGCGAGCGCATATTTCACCTATCTGCTTGATATCATTTAGGTTACCCAGCTCATTATTGCCGTGCATAATGCTCACGAAAGTGCGCGGGTGCGCAGCCAGCAGCTCCTCCAGGTGCGCCAGGTCAAGGCGGCCCTGGGCGTCGTGGCGCAGGTAACTCAAGGCGGTTTCGCCGCTTTTGGCCAGGGCTTGCAGCGGGTGCAGCACGGCGTGGTGCTCCAGCGGCGAAGTGATTGCGTGCTTCAGCCCTAAGCTGCGCACACTGCCAAAAATGGCGTAGTTATCAGCCTCCGTGCCACCTGAAGTGAACGTGATTTCGCTCGGCGCAGCGTTTATTAACGCAGCCACCGACTTGCGCGCCTGCTCAATAGCCGAGCGCACTTGCCGCCCCGGGCCGTGCAGAGAGCTGGGGTTGCCGTAGTGCTGCGCCAGGTAGGGTAGCATGGCATCCAGCACTTCAGGGTCGAGAGGGGTAGTGGCGGCGTTGTCGAAGTAGGCGTGCATAACGTGATGTGCGGTAAGCTTCAGCTTGCCGTTCTAGATAAAGATTTAGCGCTTTTTCCTTAACACGGCAAGCTAAAGCTTACCGCACACGCACTACTTAGCTGAGATAATTTCCTTGATATCAGCGATAATCTTTTGAGCCAAGTGGTCGGCCGTGGCATTAGAATCCGACTCGGCGTAGATGCGGATAATGGGCTCCGTGTTCGACTTGCGCAAGTGCACCCACTCCTTACCAAACTCGATTTTCACCCCGTCGATAGTGTTTACCGGCTGCTTGGCGTAGCGCTCCTCCATTTTCACCAGCACCAAGTCGGTATCGATATCGGGCGTCAGCTCAATCTTGTTCTTCGAGATGAAGTAGCTTGGGTAGGAGTTGCGCAGGCGGCTCATCGCCAGGCCCGACTTAGCCAAATGGGTCAAAAACAGCGCAATACCCACCAATGCGTCGCGGCCGTAGTGCAGCTCGGGAAAGATAATGCCCCCGTTGCCCTCCCCGCCGATGATGGCGTTGGTTTCTTTCATCTTAGTCACCACGTTTACTTCGCCCACCGCGGCGGCGTTGTAGGTGCCGCCGTGCTTCTCAGTCACATCGCGCAGGGCGCGGGTGCTGCTGAGGTTGCTCACGGTGTTGCCGCCGCCGTGGTAGCCCAGCACGTAGTCGGCCACGGCCACCAGGGTGTATTCTTCGCCAAACATCTCGCCGTTTTCGCTCACCAAGGCTAGGCGGTCCACGTCGGGGTCCACCACAATGCCGAGGTCGAAGCCACCTTTTTCCAGCACTTTGGCAATGTCGCGCAGGTGCTCGGGTAGGGGCTCGGGGTTGTGGGCAAAGTCGCCGGTGGGCTCACAGTGGATTTTCTCGATGGTTTCCACACCCAGCGCCGTTAGCAGTTGCGGCACGGCAAAGCCACCGCTGCTGTTCACGGCATCCACCACCACCCGAAACTTCTTGGCCTTAATGGCTTCGATATCTACGAGCGGGGAGGCCAGAATGGCGGCAATGTGTTCGGCCAGAAAAGTTTCGTCGGTGGCATACTTGCCCAGCTTGGTCACCGGCGCAAACTCGATGCTGTCGCCTTCAGCCAGCGCAAGCACCTGCTCACCCGCCGCGGCCGACAAAAACTCGCCGTGCATATCGAGCAGTTTCAGGGCGTTCCACTGCTTGGGGTTGTGCGAGGCCGTGAGAATAATGCCGCCGGCCGCTTTCTTGGCGGGCACGGCCATCTCTACGGTGGGCGTGGTGCTCAGGCCCAAGTCAAGTACGTCAAAGCCAAGGCCTTGCAGCGTGGCCGCCACGAGGCGACTCACCATTTCACCCGAAATCCGGGCGTCGCGGCCAATCACTATCAGCTTGCTAGTAGTGGCTTGGGAAGCCGCCCAGGTGCCGTAGGCGGCCGTATATTTCACCACGTCGAGGGGCGTTAGCCCCTGGCCGGCCGGCCCACCAATGGTGCCGCGGATGCCGGAAATAGATTTTATGAGGGTCACAATTCGTTGCTTTAGCTTTGCAAAAGTAGGTTGAAGGGCCGGTTGTTTGCCCGTTATCTGTACTTGTCACCCCCGGGAGCATCCCAATAACTGGGCTGGCTGGGCGGCTATTCCACCTGCCTACTCAACGTCTACTGCGCTCAAAACGACCAGTTTCTCCGCTACTTATCGTCATTTTTTATGGATAACCCCCTGCTTGCTCCCTCCCGCCGCCCGGCCCAGCTAGCGGCCTTCGGCCGCCTGCTCGACGTGCTCGACCGCCTGCGCCAGGAGTGCCCCTGGGACAAAAAGCAAACCCTCGCAAGCCTGCGCCACCTCACCATCGAGGAAACCTACGAAATCAGCGATGCCATCCTGCGCAACGACCTGCCCGACCTCAAAAAGGAACTGGGCGACGTGATGCTGCACCTTCTGTTCTACGCCCGCATTGCTGCTGAGCAGGGGGCGTTCGACATTGCTGATTCGCTTAACGCGCAGTGCGAGAAGCTAATATACCGCCACCCGCACATTTACGGCGATGTGCAGGCCGATGACGAAGCCACCGTGAAGCGCAACTGGGAGCAACTCAAGCTCAAGGAAAAAGGCAATACCGGCGGCGTGCTCGGTGGCGTGCCCACCTCCCTGCCCGCCCTGGTAAAAGCCATGCGTATTCAAGAAAAAGCGCGCGGCGCGGGTTTCGACTGGGACGACCCCGCCCAGGTATGGCACAAGGTGCAGGAAGAGCTGGCCGAGTTTGGCGACGAGTACGGCCACGGCCAGCCTCCTGCCGATGCGGCTCAGGCCGAGCGCGCCACCCAGGAGTTTGGCGACCTGCTGTTTTCGCTCGTCAACTTCGCCCGGTTTGCCGGTATCAACCCCGAAGAGGCGCTGGAGCGCACCAACCGGAAATTTATCAGCCGCTTTCAGTACCTCGAAACGGCGGCAGCCCAGGCCGGCCAGGCCCTGCCCGACCTCACCCTGGCCCAGATGGACGTGTACTGGAACGAAGCCAAAACCGCGGGCCACTAAACAAACCCGAAGCGCACGGCTGGTAAAGAATTGATAATGGGCACGAAGCTGCTCGCTAAATCGGTTTTGCGCAGTCAACGCTAGTTGCTCGCAAAATCCTCCTTGTCAACCCCAAACCGGTTTCTTACGTTGGCCCCTCACCAGAAATTCAGCGGGTAAGTCGCCAAGTTCACCGCGTACTTATCAAGCTTGGGCGAAGGAAAGACTACACAAAAAATATTCCATTAAGCCTGGATTTTACTGGCTTCGGCGTAGATTCGGCCCCGAAACTCCTTTTTCCGCTGGTGGCTCCCGGCTTTATAACCGGCCCACCACAAGCCTACCATTTTCTTTTTTACCTTCAACCAACCCCCCACCTCCTACACTAACTGGACACATGGAACAGAAAAATGCTGTAAACCCGGGCGCTCGGCCCGCTGCGCCGGCCGCCTCTCAGGCCGCACCCGCTAAGAGCAGCGGTGGTGCCTCGCTGTTTTCGGTCATCGTTATCATCGTTGCCTTTATCGCCAGTCTGGTCATCTTCAAGTTTGTGCTTGGCGACCCGAGCCACTTCCTGGGCGGCAATCCCGAAAACAACCCGAAGCCTGGTGACTACCTCGGCATTGTTTACAAAGGGGGCGTTATCGTACCAATTCTGTTGACGATGTTGCTCTGCGTAATCACGTTCTCGATTGAGCGTGCCCTCACCATCTCGAAGGCCAAAGGCAGCAAAAGCATTGAGTCGTTCGTGCGTGGCGTTCGCCAGAAGCTGAACAGCAATGATATTGCTGGTGCCATCGCCATCTGCGACCAGCAGAAGGGTTCGGTTGCCAACGTAGTACGCGCCGGCTTGAAGAAATATCAGGAAATGGGCCGCGAAACCACGATGAACACCGACCAGCGCGTATTGGCCATCCAGAAAGAAATCGAAGAAAGCACCGCCCTGGAGCTGCCGATGCTGGAAAAGAACCTCGTTATCATCTCCACGCTGGCTTCTATCGCTACGCTGGTAGGTCTGCTCGGTACGGTATTCGGTATGATTAAGGCCTTCTCGGCACTTGCTCAGGCCGGCAACCCCGACGCTACTGCCTTGGCAACGGGTATCTCGGAAGCACTTATCAATACCGCCCTCGGTATCGGTACGTCGGCCGTAGCTATCGTAGCCTACAACTTCTTCACCAGCAAAATTGACGAGCTGACCTACAGCATCGACGAGGCTGGCTTCAGCATCATCCAGACCTTCGCTGCGCAGCACGGCGCCAAAGGTCAGGAGTCGTAAGGAGCTGCTGGCACAAAAAAAGGGGCGGAGGCGTTTTGCCGTCCCCGCCCCAATTTTTTTTTCGGGTACCGTGTGCAATCGGTACGCAGTCGGCATCAGTACCAGTGAGCGGCTTCCGCTTGGCTTCTTAGCCACCGGCCCGCTAGTGGTAGCACCGATTTAATCCCTTGCATTTGGCCCGTCCAGTCATTTTAACTTCTCCCGGCAATGCCTAAAGTAAAACCGCACCGCACCTCGCCGTCACTCGATATGACGCCGATGGTCGACCTGGCCTTCCTGCTGGTAACATTCTTTATGTTGACCACGCAGTTTCGCCCCGATGAAGCTGTGGTAGTGGACCCGCCGTCTTCGACGTCGGACCTGCGCGCCCCCGATAGCGACATCCTGACGCTGATAGTTGACTCCAAAAAGCGGGTCTTCTTCGGCTACGATAAGGCTCCTATCAAGGAAGCCATCATCAAGGAAGTAGGTACCAAGTACGGCGTTAATTTCACGCCCACCCAAATTAAGCAGTTTGCGCTTCTCCCCAACTTTGGGGTGCCGATTGCTCAATTGGGTAGCTACCTCGACAAGGATACGGAGCAACGCAAGGCGCTCAACCCCACGCTTCCCGGCATTCCGTACGACTCGCTCAACAATCAGGTGATTGACTGGGTAGTAGCCGCCCGTAAGGCCAACGCTTCGCTGTTCCAGAAGCCTACCTACTTGGTTATCAAGGGCGACGGCGACGCGGATGTAAAGACCATCCAGACGATTATCAAGGTATTGCAGGAAAAAGACATCAACCGCTTCAACCTGCAAACCAGCCTTGAGATGAAGCCCACGACCGTAAACTAACCTTTTTGAATCATGGCAGAAATCCAACAAAAAGGCGACTCCGGTAAGGGAGGCAAGAAACGGGCAAAGAAAATGTCGACCAAAATCGACATGACGCCCATGGTAGACCTTGCCTTCCTGTTGTTGACCTTTTTCATGCTCACCACCACCTTTGCCAAGCCCAACGTGATGCAGCTCACGATGCCGGTGAAGGAGAAAAACCCGAACCCCGAAGAGCAGACTAAAATCAAAGCGTCGCAGGCCGTGACCATCATCCTGGCCCCCGATGATAAGGTTTTCTACTACTTCGGTCTGAACGAGCCTAATGACAAAAGCGTAGCTGTACCCGAGATTAAGGTGACCGACTTTTCGGCCAACGGTATCCGCCAGGTGCTCCTCGCCCGTCAGAAGCAAGAGCCAGAGCCTATCATTCTTATCGAGCCGTATGTCAACGATGGCAAGCAGGCAAAATATAAGAACATGGTAGATATCCTGGACGAGATGAACATCACCAATCAGAAGAAATACGCCCTGATTGACATCGCGAAGAAGGACATTGACCTCATTAAAAAACAGAACCTGCTATGATGGATAATGCGCAGCTAGCTAAGGCTAGCTTGAACGACATCGTATTCGAGGGGCGTAATAAGGCATATGGCGCGTTTGAGTTGCGTCGCATCTACGGACGCAACGCAATGCGGGCAATCATCATCGGCACGGCCATTCTGGCGCTGTTGGTGTTCATTCCGGCCATCGCCAAGATGCTGGAAGACCGCAAGCCCAAGGAGGTGTTGAACCTGAAGGAGAACGTGCTCATGGATGCGCCTCCCCTAGACAACACCAAGCCGCCACCCCCGCCCCCGCCCCCCGAAGCGCCACCACCCCCACCCCCCAAGCTGACTACCATCAAGTTTACCCCCCCGGTGGTAAAAAAGGATGAGGAAGTTAAGAAGGAAGAGGTGCCTGACCAGAAGGAGCTGGAAGACAAGACGGTAGCTACCGTGACCGTAAAAGGTAACACGGATGCCCCCGACTTGAGCGGCCTGAGTGGCGAAGGCAACAAAGTGGTAGAAGAGGTAGTAGAAACTAAAGTCTACACCTACGTGGAGCAAATGCCAGCCCTCCCCGGTGGCGGCGGCATGGGTGCCATTGTAAATGCCATCCAGAAGAACGTACGCTACCCCGCGGCTGACCTACGCAACCAGGTAGAAGGCAAGGTTTTCGCCAGCTTTACGGTTGATGAAAACGGTGACGTATCAGATGTAAAAATCGTGAAAGGCCTGAGCGGCACGATTGACTCCGAAACGATGCGGGCCATCAAAACGCTACCAAAATTCATTCCTGGCAAGCAGAACGGCCGGGCAGTGAAGGTATCGTTTACCGTACCGGTAACCTACAAGATTCAATAAGCTAACCAGTTCGCGCAAAAAGCCCTGACTACTTGGTAGTCAGGGCTTTTTTGTATTTTAGCGTCTGGCTTATTTTGTAGGAATAAGTGGGAGAGTGATGTGGAAAAAGACCGGAGCAGGCATCAGTTCAGTAGCCGGGTGATACTGGTGGCCTTTCCTTCATTTTTCATTCTCCCTCTATGTCACTACTTCCCGCTTTTTTAACCGATAGCCTCGATGAGGTTGTATTTGAAGGCCGCAACCAGGCCTACGGGGCCTACCAGCTACGCCACGACTACCAGCGTACTCTAACGTCGGCTGGGGGCCTCACGCTGGCCTTCTGCGCTTTGCTGGGGTTGGGCTGGGTGGTGAAACAGCATTTTGCGCCAGTAGCCATGGTGGCAGTTTCTCACCCGGCGCACCTTACGCCAATCGATGTTACCCCACCAACTGTTATCGAGAAGCCAAAATTGGCCGTGCAGGCCCCGCCCCGGGCGCGGGCGGTGGCCACGCACCCTGCCCCGGTCATCCCCACGCAGGTAACCAAAGAGGAACTGCCTCAGCCGCACCTTACTCCTCCTAAAACTACCGACATAGTGGATGGTCTCACCGGCCCCGTCACGCCGGGCGTAGATATTGCGGCCGACCCTAACGCGTTGCCCGGCGTACCTGGGGGCGATGTCGCTGGCACCGCGAACGTGGCCCCAGCCACTACCGAGCCCTTCGTGTACGTGGAGAAGATGCCGGAATTTGCGGGCGGGCAAGCGGCTTTGCTTCAGTACCTGCGTAGCCACTTGCGCTACCCCAGCCGGGCGCTGGCCGAGGGCGTGGGCGGCCGCGTGTTTCTGAGCTTTGTAGTAGGAGCCGATGGGGTGATTTCGGAGGTGACTATTCTCAAAGGACTAGGCTATGGCTTGGACGAGGAAGCTCTGCGCGTGGTGCGCCAGATGCCCGCCTGGACGCCCGGCTACCAGAGCAAGCACGCCGTACCGGTACGCTTCACGCTGCCCATCACCTTCCAATACCAATAGCCACAAATTAGCGTTGTAGGAAAGCCGGGTTTTATAGCCTTTTTTGCAGTCTGATAGCCAGCCCACGCCGGGCCCGAACAAATCGGGGCCCGGCGTGGGTTATCGGTATTCACCTCATTTTCTACCACATGCCTGCTTCTCCCACCAAAGACCGGCTTGGCTCTCCGCTATCGGTGTCGCGTTTGTTTGCGCTCGTTCGGTCGGCGCTGCCCATTGGCCTCGGGGTTTTTCTCTGGATTACGCCCGCGCAGCCCGGGGCCCTTTTGCAGCTCAGCCACGGGGTTCGGCTCACGCTGGCCGCCATCTTTGTACTCTATGGAATCTTCCGCTTGGTGCGCACCTTCCACACCCAGTTTCGCCAGCCCCCGCCCGATGACGACTTCAACTAACCCCCTGCCCCAACCCGGCCGCACCGCGCTGGGTGCCCTGCTGCTGGCGGCCTGCCTGCTGCCGGGCTGCAACCCCGACCGCTCGGCTGGCACCAGCGAAGAATCGACGGACACGCCCACTAGCGGCCACGTGGGCATCAGCGTCGACGAAACATTTGCCCCCGTGATGCAGTCGCAGGTCGATACTTTTCAGAAGCTTTATGTCGATGCCCACCTCAAGGTATCGTACCAGCCCGAGGACAGCGTATTTCTGGACTTGCTCAACGATAAGGTGAAGGTGGCCATTGCTTCGCGCAAGCTGACCGCGGCCGAAACCAAGGAGATGGATAAGCAGGAAATGCTGCCCACCACCACCACCATCGGCATCGATGGCTTGGCCATCATTCTGCATCCCTCCAACCCCGACTCGTTGCTGACCATGACGCAGCTGCGCGGTATCTTCGGGGGCCAAACCACCCAGTGGAGCCAGGTGAGCGGCCAGAAGAAGCTGGGGCCCATCAACGTGGTGTTTGATACCAACCGCAGCAGCACCAGCCGCTTTATCAAAGACTCGCTGCTGCTGGGCGCGGCGCTAAGTTCCAAAGCCTTTGCGGCGCAGTCCAACCCCAAGCTGCTCGACTACGTGGCCACGCATCCCAATGCGGTGGGCGTGGTGGGCGTAAACTGGATTTCGGACTTCGACGACCCCGCCGTGCGCGGCTTTCTCAAGCGCGTGCGGGTAGCGGGCATTACGGCGCGGCCCAACCCCACCAAGGACGACTTCATTCAGCCCTACCAGGTATACCTGTCCCCCATGTCGGCCGAGTTGCTGAATGCTCACCCCGAATTGCAGAAATATCCACTGCGGCGCAACATCTACGCCGTGAAGCGGGAAGCGCGCGCGGGTTTAGGCTCGGGTTTTGTATCCTTTATTGCCGGGCAAAAGGGCCAGCTCATCTTCCAAAAGTCAGGGCTCATGCCTGCCAATATGCAGGCGCGCATCGTGACCACCAACAAGCGCTAAGGAACTACCTTGGCCCTAATCGCGTAATAACACCACACTTTCTTTCACCTAACCTTAACTTTCCCCCTCTCTTCTTATGCCTTTTAAGCCTTGGAAACCGCTGCTGCTGACCGCCCTCACTGTAGGGGCCGGCGCTACGGCCGCCACCGCCCAGAATGTTGCTTCTGCCCAGAAAGCCATTGAGCTGGAGCGTTATAACGAAGCCCGCGGGCTATTACGGGGTGCTAGCTCGCCCGAAGCCAACTTTGAGTTGGGCCGCCTCTACCAGATGCGCGAAATGCCCGATTCAGCCGCTTATTACTTCAACCGGGCCGGGGGCGCTACGCCCGCCGGCATGGTAGCCGAAGGCCGGGCGTTGCTCGCCAAAGGCAAGAATGCCGAAGCCGATGCCAAATTCGACGCGGCTGCCAAAGCAACCAAGAACAAGGATGCCAAGGTGCTAACCATGATTGCGCAGGCCTACGGCGAGTCAGATGTAAAAGACATCAACAAGCCCCTCACTTACGTGAAGACGGCCGAAGCTCTGAGCAAAGGCAAGGATGACCCGACGCTGATGGTAGCCCGCGGCGACATCTACTTGCTCACCGACCAGGGCGGTGGCGAAGCCATGAGCAGCTTCGACCGCGCGACGGCCGCTAACCCCCAAAATGCTGAGGCGTTCTACAAGAAGGGCGTGCTAAACGTACGTAGCCGTAACGGTGCCGACGCAAAATCTAACCTGGATAAAGCCATCGCCATCAACCCGCAGTACGCTCCGGCTTATAAGGAGTTGGCAGAGATGTACTTCTCAAGCGGTCAATATGACAAGGCGGTAAGCACTTTCCAGCAGTACACGGGTATGGCTGAAAAGTCGAGCAAGACGGATGCAGAATACGCTTCGTTCCTGTACCTAAGCAAGAAGTACCCCGAGTCGCTGACTGAAGTAAACAAAGTATTGGCCGTGGAGCCTAACAACTTCACCATGAACCGCTTGAAGGCGTTCAACTTGTACGAAACCGGCGATTATCCCGGCTCGTTGGCCGCTATGGACCAGTTCCTGAAAATTGCGCCCGCCGACAAAGTGCTACCCGAGGACAACGCCTACCGCAGCAAGATTTTGCTGAAGATGGGCAAAGGCGGCGACGCCATTGGTGTACTGCAAAAGTCGGTAGCTTCTACTACTGACCCGGCCAAGAAGAACGAGGCAATGCATGACTTGGCTTCGGCCTATGCATCGCAGAAGGACTACCCTAACGCTATCAAAACCTACCGGGCCATCATGGCCACGCCTAACGGTGACCTGGCTGACCAGTTCCGTCTGGGTAGCGCTTACAGCAGCAATAAGCAGTTTACGCAGGCTGACAGCGTGTATAACATCATCATCACGGCCAAGCCTACCTACGTACCTGCCTACCTGGCCCGCGCAGAAGCCAACTTTGGCCTCGACCCCGAGTCGACAAAAGGAACGGCCAAGCCCTACTACGAGAAGTACTTGGAGCTAGCCAGCGCTGACCCCACCAAGTACCGTGGTGGCATCATCGAGGGCAATAACTACCTCGGCTACTACAACCTGAAAAAGGGTGATAAAGCTGCTGCCACACCTTACTACCAAAAGGTACTGGACATCGACCCCACGAATGCCGATGCTACCAACGCGATGAAAATCATCAAAGGGGTGCCGCGCACTTCCACGGTTAAGAAAACCACTACCACGACTGTTAAGAAGAAATAACGCTTAACAGCCAGACGCAAAAAGCCCCGATACTTTGCAGTGTCGGGGCTTTTTGCGTCCGGCATCTATCCAAATTCAAACCAGTAGCTAAAAGCTAATAACTTAAGTTATTGAGCGGCGGCCCAGGTTTCCCACTTGGCCAGCACGGCGGCGAAGTCCTGTGGTAAGTCCATTTCAAAGTTCAGGTGCTCACCGGTGGTGGGGTGCACAAAGCCCAGCGAGCGCGCGTGCAGCGCCTGCCGGGGCAGCAGGGCAAAGCAATTCTCCACAAACGCCTTGTAGCTACCAATAGACTGCCCCACCCGAATGCGGTTGCCGCCATACACAGTATCGCTAAACAGCGGATGGCCAATGTGTTGCATGTGCGCCCGAATCTGGTGCGTGCGGCCGGTTTCGAGGCGACACTCCAGCAGCGTAACGGGGCCGAAGCGCTGGCGCACGCGGTAGTGCGTTACGGCGTGCTTACCCTGCGAGCCATCGGGGTACACGGCCTGAACCTTACGGTCGCGCAGGCTGCGGCCAATGTGGCCCCGTATGGTACCCTGCTCTTCCTCAAACTTGCCCCACACCAAGGCCAGGTACGTGCGCTCGATGGTGTGATGGAAAAACTGCTGCGAGAGGTGCGTCATAGCCCACTCCGTTTTGCCCACAATCAGCAGGCCCGACGTGTCCTTATCGATGCGGTGCACCAGGCCGGGGCGCACCTCGCCGTTGCGGCCCGTGGGCAGGTTGGCGAGGTGAAAGGCCAGCCCGTTTACCAGCGTGCCCTCCCAATGGCCATAGGCGGGGTGCACCACCAGGCCCGGGGGCTTGTTCACCAGCAGCAGGTCGTCATCCTCGTAGCGAATATCCAGCGGCATCTCTTGCGGGATAACCTTGCCAATGCGCGGCGGCTCCGACAGCACGATGGTAATAACGTCGGCGGGCCGCACCTGGTAGCTGGGCTTCGTCACGTGGCCGTTTACCTGCACCGCCTCGGCCCGAATCGCGTCCTGAATTTTGGTGCGCGAAGCATTGGCCAATCGATTAAGCAGGTACTTGTCGAGGCGCATCGGCTCCTGCTTGCGGTCGCCCACGAAGCGGTGGTGCTCATACAGCTCATCGCCCTCCCCTTCTTCCTCTTCACCCTCAATGGGCGTAAGGTCAAGGTCAGCTTCCAGTGGGTCAAGCTCAGCAGGGTCGGAGTCGGCGGCGGGTGGCAATTGCATAAATAACTAGTTTATAAGAAGATGGGCACGAAAAAAGCCGGAGCCACAGGCTCCGGCTTTTTGGCCACTAACTGGCAGTAGCTTACTTGGTCTTAGTCTTCGTTTTGCCAGCGGGCGCGGGTGGCACGATAGGAGCCTGATTTTTAGGAGCCTGCGTGGTAGGTGCCGGAGCAGCAGCAGTAGGCGTAATACCCATTTTCTTCAGGATGATATCCGAGATATCGCCGTCCTTGGGGCCGTGCAGCAAAATGGGGTTGCTGCCCGAGTCCGAGTTCAGCACGTACGTGTAACCGTTTTCGGTAGCTACGGCATCAATGTTCTTCTGAATCTTATCGAGCACCGGGCGCAATAGCGTCTGCTGCTTCTGCTGCATCGACTGCTGAGCCGTCTGCTGAAACTCCTGCAGGCCTTGCTGCATGGTTTGCAATTCCTTTTCCGTATCGGCTTTCACCACGGGCGTCATCGCCGCGCCACCTTTCTGGTAGGCATCGAGCTTAGTTTGGAAAGCCGTCTGCTTGCTTTTCAACTGCGCTTCCAGCTGCGTGCCGTAAGCTTTCAAATCCGACTCAATCTGCTTGCTCTCAGGCATTTGGCTCAGTACGTACTCTACGCTGGTAAAACCAATTTTGAGCGGGGCCTGCGCCTGAGCGCTCGGAGCGAAGAAAGAACCGGCAACGAGAAGTGCGGTGGCGAAGGTCAGGTGAAGTTTTTTCACGCGGTTTACGAAGAAAGTCAAGGGTCTTAAAAAAATTCTGATTGCAAAGTTAAGGCAGCTAGGGCTTTTCGCCCGCAACCGCCTTGGTAGGCTTGGCGGCCTTAGCAGGGCGGGCCTTGGTAGCACCAGCCGCCTCGGTAGTACCAGCCGGGTCTGGGGCACCCGAATCCGACTCGAAAGCGGGGTCGGTGCTGGCGGTGGGCGTTTTGGGCGGCTTTACCGTTTTTACGGGGCCTTTGGGACCAGGCTGGTTGCGGGTGGGCGAGCCCAGGCCCAACTCCTCCAACACAAACTCGGTATAATCGTGCGTGGGGTTGGCGTAGAGCATGGTCAGGTCGCCGTTGCGGTCGAACATAAAGTCCAACTTCCGCGCTTTCACCACCTTTTCTACGGCGTCAAATATTTTGTCTTGAGCGGGCTTGTTTAGCTCGACGCGTTTCTTAAACAACTGACCCTCGTAGCCAAACTGTTTGGATTCGTAGGCTTTAACGTCCTGCTCTTTTTTCAAAATTTCGTCCTGACGCTTCTTCTTCATTGCCTCCGTCAGCACCACTTCCTCTGCCTGGTAGGTGCGGTACAGCTTGTCGAGGTCCTTTTTCTGGGCATCAATTTCCTTCTGCCAGGTTTCGGTCAGCTTGGCCAGCTCCGTTTGAGCCTGCGCGTATTCCGGCATCTTACCCATTATAAACTCGGTGTCGATGTAGCCGAATCTCTGGCCCCAGGCCGGAGCGCAGGCCAGGAGTAGCACCAGCGCCAGCAGGGAACGAGCAATGTGAGTCATGGGGCAGAAAAAGGAGAGGGCGGCCCGAAATCAGCTTCGGTGCGGCGATTAGCAACGAATGGGCTCGGTATTTTAGTCTACTCGCTGGCTGGGGGTTAGCCCCGCGGGCTCCGCAACCAATCAGGCAAACCCCCATCGAGGGCCAAAACGTTCAGCCCGGCGGCTGGCTAGCGAATCTGCTGGCCGATGATGAAGTGAAAGTGGTTGAAATCCTGCGGCGTAGTAGTGCCGGCCGGCGGCGTTACCGTATCGAAAGCCCGGCCATAGTCGAAGCCCAGCAAACCGAAGGCCGACATGAAAATCCGAGCTCCAAAGCCCGCCGAGCGATACAGCTTATATGGGTTGTACTGGCTGTAGATATCGGCCGCGTTGCCCGCCTCAGCAAAACCCAAGATGTACACCGTAGCGGCGGGGTTGAGGCTCACGGGGTAGCGCAGCTCGGCCACGTACTTGTTGTAGGCTACGCCACCGCTTTTGCCCGTTTGGGCCGTCGGAATGGCGTAGGCGCCGTTGGGGTCATCGTAGCCCCGCAAGCCGATGTAATCGGTACCCACCAGGAAGGAGCCGCCGCCGCCATAGCCTAGGCCCGCGCCACCCATTTTGAAGCGCTCGAACGGCCCCGGCTCCCGGTCCTTGGTGTAGGTGCCGATGTAGCCAAAGTGCGCCCGCGTGTTCAGCACCAGTTTGCCCACGATGGGCGTAAACCAAGAGGCGTCGAACATCCACTTGTGGAACTCTACCCACTCATACGTATTCGGGTGCGAGCCCGGAAACGCTGAGTAAGGCGGGGTGAGGTTCACACTCAGGCTGAGCGACGAGCCGCGCCGCGTGTAGGTCGGGTTATCAATACTATTGCGCGAGAGCGTAGTATTAAACGTGATATTGTTGGCTCGGCCAGTGGTGAAATCGGCAAAAATAGCGTAGTTCTGCAACTGGTACTGACTGTACGAAAGCGAGTTACTTAGGGAGAAGTAGTCATCGGGCACGCGCAGCTGGCGGCCCAGGCCGATGGTAGCACTGTTCACCTTGATGAACTGCCCCGTAGTAGCATCGAAGTTGGTACCCAGGCGCGAAATACTCCGGTTCAGGCTGAATGATAGCGACTGCGGCTTGCGCCCGCCCAGCCACGGCTCGGTAAAGCTGAACGAGTAGGCCTGATACTGGAAACCGTTGGCCTGCACGTTCAGGGCCACGCGCTGACCATCGCCGGCCGGTACCGGCGTCCAGTTGTGGAAGTCGCCGGCCTTGCGCAGCGAGAAGTTGTTGAACACCAAGCCCACCGTACCGATGAAGCCCGCGTAGCCACCCCAGCCGCCCGAAAGCGTAATCTGGTCCGACGGCTTCTCCACCACTGTATAGTTGATGTCCACAGTGCCGTCGGCCTGGTTGGGCACGGGGTTAATACCGATTTTCTCGGGGTCGAAGTAGCCCAGCGTAGCAATTTCGCGCTGCGAGCGAATGAGCAGTTCGCGGTTGAACTTGTCGCCCGGCAGCGTGCGCAACGTGCGGCGCAACACGTGGTCGGAAGTCTTGGTATTGCCGGAAATGTTGATGTCCTTCACCCGGGCCTGCACACCCTCGGTGATGCGCATCTCAATATCAATCGAGTCGCCCTCCACCTTGGTTTCCACCGGGTCGAGCTGGAAGAACAAGTAGCCGTCGTTCATATACAACGACTCCACATCCTGACCCGTGGGGTTGTAGTGCAGGCGCTTATCGAGGCTTTCCTTGCTGTAGGCAGCGCCGCGCTTTACGCCCAGCACCGACGACAGCGTTTTGCTGTCGTAGAGGTAGTTGCCGGCCCAGGTAATGTTGCGGAAGTAATACTTGCGCCCCTCACTTACTTTCAGCTTGACAATCAGCCCTTTCTCATCCCGCTCGATGGTATCGGATACCACCACCGCATCGCGGTAGCCCTGGTCGTTGTAGAAATCAACCAGCTTTTTCTTATCATCTTCAAAATCAGACCGTTGGAATTTACCAGGAGTCAGGATTTTGTACGACTTACGGGCCTTGGTCTTCTTGAACTGCTTGGCCAGCTTACCGTCTTTAAACGCTTCGTTGCCCTCAAACTCGATGTCGTGAATGCGGACCTTCTGGCCCTTGTCCACGTCTATCTTCAGGGCCACGCTATTGGACAGCGCCGAGTCGGCCACTTGGCGGATAACCACCTTGGTATCGAGGAAACCCTTGTTGGTGTAGAACTTACGCACCTGCGTGCGGGTGTTCGACAACAGGGCGTCGGTTACTACTTTGCCCCGGATGAGCTTGATTTTCTTCTCAATCTCCTCGCCCTGCCCTTTGCTGATGCCTTCAAAAGAGAACTTAGAGAGGCGCGGCCGCTCCCGCACGTTGAAATCCAGGAAAATCTTATTGCCCTCGGTGCGCGCAATACTCACCGAAATATCGGCCAAGATGCCCTGCGCCCATATTTTGCGAATCGCCTTGCCCAAATCGTCGCCCGGCACGTTCACCATATCGCCGATGCGCAAACCCGACAAGCCAATCAGCGTATTAGGGTCTAGGTAGCGGGCGCCGCTCACGGTGATGCCGCCCAGCTCATATTTACGCGACTCTTCGGCCGTTGGGGCCATCTCTTGCGCAAGCGCTGGCTTGGCAAGTAGTGCGCCGCCGGCCAATAACACCCCAAATAAGCCACTACGTAAGTTAGTACGCATCATTCTGCTAAATAAAAATCAGGATATCGACAGCTGCTCGCTGGTTTTACCAAAGCGGCGCTCCCGGCCCTGGTAGGCCTGCAAGGCATCGCGAAAGTGACTGCGCCGAAAATCGGGCCACAGTACGGGGGTGATATAAAGCTCCGTGTAAGCGAGTTGCCAAAGCAAGAAGTTGCTGATGCGTTGCTCGCCGCTGGTGCGGATAAGTAGTTCGGGGTCAGGCATCCCGGCCGTGGCCAGGTAGCTTGTTACAGTTTGCTCGGTTACATCGGCAGGCTTTACTACGCCGGCCGCCACATCGGTCGCTAGGCGCTGCGCGGCCTGGGTCAGGTCCCAGCGGCCGCTGTAGCTCAGGGCCAGCACCAGCGTCATGCGGGTTCCGGCCTTGGTCAACTCTATCGATTCGGCTAGCTCACGCTGGCAGCTGTCGGGCAGGTTACTTACCTGCCCAATGGCTTGCAGGCGCACACTGTTTTTGAGCAGCGTGGGTGTCTCCTTGCGGATGGTATGCACCAACAGCTGCATGAGCGCCGTCACCTCAAAAGCCGGACGACTCCAATTTTCAGTAGAGAAAGCATACATTGTTAGGTACTTAACCCCCAGCTCGGCCGCTTCTTCTACTGTGTCGCGCACTGCCGTGATACCACTTTGGTGCCCAAACACGCGCAGGCCGCCCCGCTGCTTGGCCCACCGCCCGTTACCATCCATGATAACGGCCACGTGGGCTGGAATATTAGAGAGGTCGATTTCGGACCGTTCGGCCATTGTTGCGGTTTGCGTATAAGAGGCCGCAAGTTACGCAAAGGGTTGCAGTATACCCCTGCCCCGCTAAGCAACCGATGAGAAAAGCCCTTCGGCTTACTTGGATAAACTATTTACAGTAAATGGTTTATACTTGAAATTGCCTCGTGACAATCCTTCACCGCAGCAACTTCTTGTCCTTACTATAGGCGGGAGGACACAGGATTTTGTAGAAGGTATAAGACAAACTGATGCCCGAATAATAATACCAATCCTGGTCGTGGCTATTCACGAGTAGTGGCGACTGGTCGCCGGTATGGTCAAACTGGTCAGTGAATGTTTTGCGGGCGCCTATCTCCCCACCTAGATTAAAGTGCTCAGTAAGCGCAATCTTCACCCCCGCTCCCGCCGGAATGGCGATGCCCACTTTACTGCCTTGCCGGTTGAAATCGGCCTGCAAATCGGGATTATCACTACGTACAGTAGTGTTGGCGAAATACACGCCCAGCCCGGCAAAAAGGTAGGGAGAGAAATGCGCGCGGTGCTGGTCCTTGCGCCTGTGGTAATCCAGAAAGTTATATTCTACTACGCCTGATGCTTCTACCAAGCCTCCCGTAAGCCGCAGTTGGCGGTATTGCTGGAGCGGCGGCGGGTTGCCATTCACGCCTTCCACATTGGCATCGGTGGCCCGCAAAAAACCGGTAGTTACGCTGGCGCGCAGCGTCACGGGCGTCGATATATCACGGCGGTAAAATACCGTGAGGGCGGGCCGGCTATTTTGCCACTGAAACTGGGGCGATACTTCGCCCTTATAATTAGCAGTTCCTACCCCAATACCTAACTCGCTGGTATGCTGCGCGAAAGCAGGAATAGCCAAAAAAAACGCACTCCCCGCTAGCAGCAAGCCAGCAGGGAGTGCGAAGGAAAACCGGAAAACGGTCATGCAGCAGACTGTAAAGTGAAGGTCCAGCCAGCCGATAAGGCTTAGCGGAACTTGGGGTTCTTGATTTTGGGGTTCAGGATGTAGTTGAGCGAGAAGCCGGTAACCGTATACCAGTCCGTCTTGCCCTGGCCGCGCTTAGCGCTATTTGTAGGGTCGGTAGCAGGCTTAAAGCCGCCTGCGATACCTGCAGCATTGTTGGTAATGCCTTGCCCATATTGGCCTCCACTAAACCCACTGAAATACAGCGCTTCAGCAGAAGTAATAGTAGGGGTAACGTATTTGTTATTTACATCATCCAAGTACCCGGTGAAGGTTTTGCGGAAGCCAATTTCGAAGGATGCATCCAAGTTACGATTGATGCGGTACCGCACACCTGCACCGAAAGGTAACGAGAACTGAAACTTGCTGTAGTCCACATTTTCCGTCTTCAACGCCTGCAGGTCTACATAATTGCCATCCGTATACTTGCCTTCTGGGCTATGATGGAAACCAGCAACTCCACCAAAAACATACGGCACAAAGTCCGGGCGCTTGAGGTAATTGTTACGGTTTTCAATTAAGTCAACAATAACAACGGCTGAGGCCTCATAGATATTGTTGCGGAAGTTCATGTTCCGAGCGTAACGGAAACGCGCATTGGTATCGTCCCGATTAGCGTTGGTATTATCATCAGCTCTAATCTGGCCGTAGGCAACAGCAAAGCGGCCCGACACACGGGGAAAGAAGCGATGCGTAATGTTCAGGCCAATGTTGGGCCGGGTATCACCTGCGTGGAATGAAGCAAAGTTGGTGGCCGGGTTAAGGTCACCGAAGTAGTTCATAGCATTGAGGCTAACACCGATAGAGGTATATTGCTTACGCTTGCTGAACTGCTGGGCCTCGGCGTGCTGCGTCGAACCTAACAAGGCAATTCCGGCAAGCAGAGCCGTAGAATATGTGAAAAACTTAGTCATAAGGCGCAGGGTAGAGAGTTTGTCTAGCAAAAGTGAGGCGCGAAACGGATAAGACGTGGTTCGCAGCGAATACAAAAGTAAGGGCTAAAGGGAACTAAAAAAATTTACATCATTTTTTCGCGGCACTCTTTGCACTATTTCAGCCGGCTAGCAGTCGCTGAATTACGGCGGTCGAGGCCCCAATTCAGCTTATTGCGCAAAGTACTTAAGAAATTGACGTGATTAAGTTTAACTAGCCGAGCGTTGAAATTTTCACGCCGAACAGCCATTTGTACGCTTGCTTCGATGGGAACGGAACGTGAATCGAGGGCTAATAGATAGCTAGTAGCACGGCCTTCTATCTCGAAGGAAATAATACTTTGGTCAGACACGATAAGTGGCCGAACATTTAAATTGTGGGGGCATACGGGAGCGATGATAAAATTGTTGGTTTGCGGCAGCATTACGGGGCCACCGCAGCTAAGCGAATAGCCGGTGGAGCCCGTTGGTGTCGAAACTACAAGGCCATCAGCCCAGTAGGAATTGAGATATTCGCCGTTGATGTACGTGTGCACGGCAATCATGGAAGAAGAGTCACGCTTGAGAATACTGAACTCATTGAGCCCAAAATTCAATTCGCCAAATACGTCGGGGTCGGTGTCGACGCGCAGTAGGCTACGGTCTTCAAGGGTGAAGTGGCCTTTAAACAGCGCATCGATAGCTTGTAGAATATGGTCGGGGTTTATGGGCGCCAAGAAGCCCAGCCGACCGGTGTTGATACCGAGGATGGGAATCTGGAGCGAGCCAACGTAGGTGACGGTGTCAAGTAACGTGCCATCTCCGCCGATGCTGAGCACGAACTGCACCCCGCGGAGCGAGTCGCCACGCCGGAAGCTGCCCGTGCCAGGAGGTAGGCGCAGGCGGGCATCCATGTACTCCCGGAACGCCTCTACCACAATTACCTCGGCCCCGCGGGCGGCTAGCTCATCGAGCATGGCTTGCAGGAAAGGCCCTACTGCCTCGTCAAATGGCTTACCTAAGATGGCAATTTTCATAACAAAAACTTAATATACAGCGCGCTTAGATGGGGAACGAGGTTCGCAGAAAAATTCCCGTGGTGGGATAAACCGTGAGCGTCCGTGTCAGTTCGAAACAAAAAACCCGGTCGTAGTACGTCACCAAATGTAGGCCCAGGCCTAGCGACGCCATCAGCCGGCCAGGCAGCTGGTTGCTAGCAGGCATGGGCCAGCCCAACTGGCCACTGGCTAAGCCGGCATCGGCAAAGGCGTTGAGGTACACGGCCAGCGGCAACGTATTGCCTTTGGGGTTATTGATAAAGGGGATGCGCAGGGGCGGCGGCGCCCAGGCGCGCAGGCTCAGGCCCTGCTGCATCAGGCCGTAGGTACGGCCGGCCACCACGTAGCGGTCGTAGCCCCGCACCAGCGCGTCGTAGCCAAAGCTGCGTGCATCGGCGTAGGCGAGGCTGGGGGCAAAGAGGCGCGTTTGGGCCGCCAGGCCCACGGCGTAGTAAAAGCCGTGGCCCAGGCTGAGGTAGTGGGCATAACGCGCCCGCACTACGGCATAGGTGGGCGAGCGCTCGCTGCCCACAAATTGCCGCAACGTAAGTGCGGCCTGCAAAAACTGCCCGGTAAGCGGGTAGGCGAAGGTATTGCGCTGATTATTAGTGGTTATCAGGCTGGCTTCCAGGTATTGACGCTGTTGCAAGCCCAGCAAGTAATTGGCATTGAGGCCGTAGATGAGGTCGCTGACCTGCTCGCGGTGAAACGACACGTCGAAGGCCGAATTCAACTGCACGGTGTGGCGCAGTCGCAGGCCGCCCGACACGTAGAAGCGCTGAATGGGAAAGGCGTCGGTTTCGGCTTCAGGCAGGCCTTGGAGCCGGTCGTTGAAGGTGTTGTAGTCGAGGTTGCGGCTTTGGTAATACGAAATGCCGAAGCCCACGCCTACCCGGCGGCGGCGGCCCAGGCCCGGCGCTTCGTAGAAGAGCTCGTACTTGCGGTTGAAGCCCAGCTGGATATTGGCTGTGAGCTGCTCGGCGCGGCCCCGAAAGTTGGTGTCGGTGAGGTGCAGGCCGTAGTCGATTCGCTGCCAGCGGTCGGTGCGGTCGAGCCAGGCGTTGAAGTTGGCCGCAGCTAGCGAGAAAATAGGCGTGGGTAAAATGTACCACCGCTCCTGCACGCTAAACAGAATGGTGAGTTGGCCCGTACCACCGCAGCTGGCCTGCGCCAGCACCACGTGAAACAACTGGAGGTTGTAGAGTCGCCGCCGGTTGGCTTCGAGGCGGGCGGGCAAGTCGGCCACTACCAGCGAGTCGCCCTCGTAGAAGTCGAGCTCGGCGCGCAACGTGCGCTCGCGGGTGCGGCCGTTGCCGGCAAACAGGATGGCGGATACCCGGATTTTGGCGGCCGGGCAGGCACCCACGCGCACCAGCGTATCGGTGGGGGCTACTACCGGGGCCAGGGCGGGCGGGCGGCGCTCTTGGCTGAGCTCGCGCAGGCTGTCGGGCGAGGCGGGGGGCAGGCGCGTTTGGGCCCAGGCCGGGCTAACTGGTAGCAACAGCCTAAACCCCCAGAGTAGCAACCAGCTTAATGCATTAAAAAAAGAAAGCTGGCGGCGGTAATTCACCCCGTAAAGTTAGACGCTGAGGTAGCGCAACAGCGCGTCGAAGCGCTCCTGCTCGCCTTCGTCCACGGCGGGCACGCCGCTGAACTGCGCCGATACCACGTAGCCAAACCGTTCCAGCGTGGCCGTAATGCGGGCCAGATTATCGGTATTGAGGCGTAGCGTGAGCCGGATGCGGTAGGGGTCGTGCTCGTCGGCGATGACGTGGGCCGAGAGAATCTTGGCGTTGTTCTCCTCCACGTAGCGGCTGATTTGCGAGAGCGAGTAGTCGCGCTCCTCCATGGTAAGCACCAAGATGCTACCCTGGCCGGCCGGGCCAGGCACGGGGCCGAACGCGGCCAGCGCGTCGCTCACCGTTACTACGCCCGCATATTCCTGCTGCTCGTCGAGCACCGGCACCAGCTGGATTTTCTGTTCAATGGCCAGCTCCATCACGCGGTAGAAGTGCTGGTCGTGCTGCACGTGCACGTTGGCATAGCCCAGCGCCAGGTCGGCCAGCTGGGTATCGGGGTTTTCGTAGTCGGCCAGGTCTTGCTCCGTGATGAGGCCCCGGTACTGGCGGCCCGCCACCACGGGCAGCTGGCCCACGTGAAATTCTTCCAGCCACCGGGCGGCTTTGGCCGTGGTGTCGGTAGCCTTCAGCGGCGGAATCATCTGATTGAGCAAGTCTTCGGCGAGTAGAGCAGGCATAGATATACGGGCTAAACAGCAGGTAATGAACAGTATACCAGCCCAGGGAAACTACCCCCTACGCCCACCGCAAGCGATGGGCAGCAGCCCGGCCTTTTGCCTGAACACCAAATGTGGCCAGACAAAAGAGGGCAGGGCGGGGTTGTCAAAGATTAGGACTACTAAAGGGAGCGAAAGGTTGCCCGTACTAGGCAAAAACCGCGTCGGCTCTCGACCAATGCAGCAGCTAGCGCGCTGAGTGCGTGGCAACTGTGAGCGGGGGCTGGGGAGCAGCAGTGCGGTTCAGAAAGCGACGCAGGTAGCGGTTGAAGCCCTGGGAGCGCTCCATCATGGGGGCGTGGCCGCAGTGGTCCAAAAAGCCTAGCTCGGCCTGGGGCAGCAAACGCTCAAAATCGTGGGCTACCGGCGGCGGGGTGATGGTATCGTTCAGGCCCCACACGAGCAGCACGGGCACGGCAATGCGGTGCAGGTCGCCGGCCAGGTTGTGGTGCTGGGCCGAACGCGCAATGCTAATCATGCGCAGGCACTTGGCGTTGGAATTGGTGACGGCGAATACCTCATCGACCAACTCTTTGGTGGCCACCGCGGGGTTGTAGAAGGTGTAGCCCACCCGCTCGCGCACAAAGTCGTAGTTGCCGCGCTTGGGGAAGGAGCCGCCCATGCCGTCCTCAAACAAGCCGCTGCTACCGGTGAGCACCAGCCGGCCCACGCGGCCGGGGTTGCGCAGGGTGTACACCAGAGCCACGTGGCCGCCCAGCGAGTTGCCGAGCACCGTGAATACGGGCGGCAGTTGCAGCTTTTCCACGAAATTGGCCACGTACTCGACTAGGCCGGGTACGGTGGCTTGCAGCAGCGGCATCTCGTACACGGGCAGCACCGGGATGATGACGCGGTGGTCGGGCGAAAATTCGGCTACTACGTCTTCCCAGTTGCTGAGCGCGCCAAACAAGCCGTGGAGCAGTAGCAGCACCGGCCCCTGGCCTTCGTCGACGTAGTCAAACCCATGCTGGTGCTGGCGGCGAAGTTCCATATGCGTGCTGGTGGCTGGTTATGAAGCGCTTGGTTTCCGGCTCGGCGAACCGGGGCTTGCGGGGCCGGCCTAGACCAGCAGCCAGGGCCGCAAAAATCAGGAAACCGACTTATGCAATGTTACAACAGGCCATCCAATTTGCCAGCCAGCGCCGGCCGTGGGGCGTGAGCAGCGCCTCGGGGTGAAACTGCACGCCGTAGAGCGGCAGCGTGGCGTGGCGCAGGGCCATGAGCTCGCGGTCGGCGTCGGCCGTTACGGCCAGCGGGCGCAGGCTGGCCGGCAACGTGCTGGTTTCCAAGGCCAGCGAATGGTAGCGCGTCACGGGTTGCCGCCGGGGCAAGCCGGTCAGCCAGGGGTCGTCGCCGAGCAACTCAATCTCGGATACCTTGCCGTGCATGGGCCGGGCGGCCCGGCGCAGGGTAGCCCCAAAAAACTCGCCCAGCGCCTGCTGCCCCAGGCACACGCCCAGCATGGGCAGGCGCTGGTGGTAGTGCTCGATTACGGCCAGCAGGTTGCCCGCCGAGGCGGGCGTGCCGGGCCCCGGCGATAGCACGACGCCAGCCACACTCAATTCTTCTAACTCATTGACTGGCACATTATTACGACGTAACAGCACCTCGGCCCCCAGCTGGTGCAGGTAGTCGGCCAGCGTGTGGGTGAAAGAATCGAAGCTATCGAGCAGCAGGATTTTCAAGCGTAACTAATTGGTTTTTAATACGGGCCTAGTGGGTCAACGGCGAAACGCAAAGATGTGTCTCTACATCGCCGCTTTCAGCCGGGCCAGCAGGTCGTGGGCAAAGGGCAGTACATAGGCCGTAAGCTGTAAGGCCAGCGGCGTGGCCCGCACCACCCACGGCAGCACCACGGAACCCGCTGTGAGGCTGGGGGCTAGCAAAGGCAGGCCCGCCAGCGCAGTGCCGTGGAGCAGCAGGCTCAGGCCCAGCAGCCACTTGAGGCCCCCGGCGACGGCGCCCAGCAGGTTGTCGAGCACGCCGAGCGGGGTGAGGTGCACGGCTTTTTTCACCAAGCTGCCGAGCAGGTGCACGCCCCACATAATGAGCACCAGCACCAACAGAAACGCCACCAGCGGCAGCAGGCCAAACAGCTCGCCCACGTAGCCGCGCACCACCGGAATGGCGGCGCTCAGTAAACTAAGGCCGCCCACCACGCCCAGCACAAAGGCCAGCAGCGATACCACTTCCAGCACCAGCCCGTGGCGGTAGCCTTTAAAAATACCCACGGCTAGCGGCAGCAACAGCAGTAGGTCGAGCGGGGTCATATTTTTTAGCGATTAATTGGTTAATGGTCAATGATTAATGCCTAGTGGCTACTTGGTAATCACTTGCTGGGCAGCCACAGCAAGGCGAATCATTAGTCATTGACCATTAACTAATTAATCATTAGAAATTGGTGTTGTTCAGCAGGTGGCCCACTACTTCGGAGATGCGCTTGCCATCGGCCTGACCAGCTAGCTCGCGGGCGGCGGCGCCCATTACCTTACCCAGGTCGGAGGGGCCGGTGGCACCCACGCGCTGGATAATACCGACGAGCTTCTCTACCAGGTCAGATTCGGAGAGCTGCTGGGGCAAAAATTCTTCGATAATGGCCAACTCGGCCAACTCGGTTTCTTCGAGGTCGGAGCGAAACTGCTCCTTGTAGGTAGCGGCCGAGTCGCGGCGCTGCTTGGCGGCCTTAATGAGCAGCTTCTGCTCCTGGTCGGCGGTGAGGCCGGCGGTGCTGGCACCTTCGGCCGTTTCGGCCACCAGAATTTGCGATTTAATGGAGCGCAGGGCCGTGAGGCGCACTTTGTCTTTGGCCAGCATGGCTTGCTTGATGCCGGCGTCGATGGTTTCTTTGAGAGGCATTTTGGGAATGAATTGGGGAATAGAATAGAAGAAAAGGGCCGCCCGCGGCAGCCCACAAAAAGCGAAAATCAGGCAGGTGGTGCGCCCGCAGCGAGCTGCTGCGCCAAGGCCGCCGGCTCGTCTACGTAAATGGCGAGGCGACGCACGGTGCGGTGCAGCCCGTAGAGGCCAGCCACGCGTTGCGGCGCGGCCAGTGTGAGCAACAGGTTAGGCGGCGTGAGCAGCAGTCGGGCCGCGTTGAGCAGGCCTGGCCGGCCGGCCGGCACCTCCGTTAACTTACTTATTTTCAATATATTATCCAGCGAAATAGATGCCCGCCACACAAGCCCGGCGCGCACCACCAAACTGGTGGCCGTGAGCAGCACCGGCCGGCGGCGCACTGCCTGGCCGTGGGCCAGCAGCCATAGCAACGAGTAGGAGCTCAGGCCGGTGAGTAGCCAGGCCGCTTTGGGGTACCAATGCCCGATCACCAAGTGGGCCGCGGCCAGCTCGATTACGCTCAGTCCGGCGGCCGTGGCCAGCAACGCCCCAAATCCCGACTCGCGGTGGGTGCTAAAAGGCGTCTCGGCCGGGTCGGCTTCGAGCGGGGCCCAGCCGCCCAGCACGGCGTAGCGGAAAACGGCTACCTCAGTCATCACAGCCTCGGTGAGGCGACCCAGCACCGGCCGGCCGGCGGCTAGCAGGTTTTCGATGAAGTCGGCCGACTGGTACCGGGCCACTTGGTAGCCGCGCCACACGCGCCGCAGTCGCACGAGCAAGTAGCCAAAAGTGGCCACCTCCCCCACCGCCGCCAGCCGGCCGGCCCAGGCCAGCAGCGGCAGCCCGGCCGCGGGCAATAGCCAGTGGCTCAGCGCTAAGCCACCGCCAAAGGCGGCCACCAGCGTAGTAAGCGGCAGCTTGTATTGACGTACTAAACACAGGTAGAACAGCCCTGGCAGCACTACCAGCAGGTCGAAGGCCACGGCGGGCGGCAGGGCCGGGTGCCGGCCGAAGCTGGGGTGATGCACCACTGCATACTCAGTACCAATCACCAGCGCCACCAGCGCACTAAACAGCAGCAACGGACCAAGCCGAACGGGCAAGCGAAGCGAACTAGTCATGGGCTGGCTGGTTAAGAGTGGCGGGCAAAGGCAGCCAGTGGCTGCCTGGTAAAGGTACCTTGCGCATCGTGGCAAGGCGAAAAGCTGCCTGCGCTGCCTCCCGCCCCCACATCTTTCACCTTAATCCAACCTAATCCGTGGTTAAGTTAAGCGTCAACATCAACAAGATTGCCACCCTGCGCAACGCCCGCGGCCTGCACGCCCGGCCCGACCTGCTGCAAGCCGCCCGCGATATCGAACGCTTTGGTGCTGAAGGCATTACGGTGCACCCGCGCCCCGACGAGCGCCACATTCGCTACGACGATGTGCGCAATCTCAAGAGCGTAGTCACCACCGAGCTCAACGTGGAGGGCAACCCCACGCCCGACTTCCTGGCTTTGTGCCGCGAGGTGCGCCCCGAGCAGGTGACGCTGGTGCCCGACGCGCCCGACGCCATTACCTCCAACGCCGGCTGGGACGTGGTGCGCCACCAGGACTTCCTGCGCGACGTGGTGGCCGAGTTGAAGAGCCACGGGGCCCGCGTCAGCATTTTCCTGGACCCCGACCCGGCCCTGATTGCCGCTGCCGCCAGCACCGGCACCGACCGCATCGAGCTCTACACGGAGGCCTACGCCCGCTACTACCCCACCGACCGCGCGGCGGCGGTGCTGCCCTACCGCGCCACGGCCCACGCCGCCGTAGCCGCCGGCCTGGGCCTGAACGCCGGCCACGACCTCGACCTCGAAAACCTGGCCTACCTGGCGCAGGAGCTGCCCGGCTTGCAGGAAGTGAGCATCGGCCACGCGTTGGTGGCCGACGCGCTGTACCTGGGCCTGGAAAACGTGGTGCAGCTGTATAAAAGACAATTAATTGTTAATCAATAAGTTACTTCCACCGTAAACTGATTAGGCTCCGCCAAAGAGTCGGGGGCCTGGGCGGGTAGCAGCTGGGGCGAGTAGAGCGCGCACAGCGTGTTGCCGACCTGCACCAACTGGCCGGGCAGGCCGGGCGGCAAGCCATCGAGCAGCCCGGCCAGCACTTCCCAGCGGGGCTGGCCGGGCTGGCGGCTGGCGTCGTGCCACACTACTATGGTGGAAGGACTTACCAAGTGCTCAAATACGCGGGCCGTATCGCGCCGCACGGCTGCATAGCGGTGGTCGCCGTCGATAAAAATGAGGTCGAATGGCCCGGCCTCGCGCTGTAAGCTGGCCAGGTCGAATGTAGCGGAGTTGCCGTGCAGGTGCACCACATTGGGCAGCGGCTTCGAAAAGTGGCCGTGCAAGCCGATGTAGCGCTCGGGCAGGTGAAGGGCGCGCATTTCGGCGGCGCTGAGGTTGAGCGTGTGCACGCTGGCGGCCACGGCGGCCACGTTGGCGGCGCTTTCGCCGCGCCAGGTGCCGATTTCGAAGTAGCGGCTGGCTGGGCACTGCCGGGCCAGGGCGCGCAGCAGCAGCAAGTCGGTGGGCAGCGAGCCACCATCGCCAAACGCAAACGGGGCTACGGTGCGGGCATCGGGCGGTGCCGTGGCCGGCACGAAGTGCGCGAACGGCACCAGCGGCAGGCCGCCCGCTACCAGGCCGGGCCAGCGGGCGGCGTGCGCTAGGGCGCGGGCGCGCCAGGCGGGCACATCAGCGGCCAGCACTTCGGTGAGCAGGGCGGGCGTGCGGGCCAGGGCCGCCAGGGCGCGCAGGGCAATGAGAAAGCGAGAAGGCACTAAAAAAGCGTTAGCCAGAGACGCCGCAAGATAGCCGCCGGCCCACCGCCGGCGCGCTTGCGCTGGCCGGGCCACCTTGGCATGTGGCTTGCCCGCCCCCGGCCGGGCCGTACATTGCGCCTTCATTTACTTAGTTACCACCATAGTGCACTCACGTATTAATCTGGCCTTGGGCCTGGGGCTGCTGGCTGGCCTCGGCTTGGCGTCTTGCAACCGCTCCGAGCAGGGCGAAACTTCTACTGGCCAGGGTGATTCGCTCACCACTGCGAATAAGCAGACGCCCGTCGATACCGTGAAAATCAAGCGTATGGCTTTGCAGCGCGACTCGCTGAAGGCCGACAGCATTGCCCGCAAAACGGGCCAACTGCCGGGCGCCATCCTGCCGGGGCACCGCATTGTGGCGTTTTATGGCAACATCCGCTCGAAGGGCATGGGCATTTTGGGCCGCGAGCCCAAGGCCCAGATGATGCGCAAGTTTGACAAGGTGCTGGCCGAGTGGCAGGCCGCCGACCCCAGCATTCCGGTGATGCCCGCCATCCACAGCGTGACCATCACGGCGCAGGGTGCGGCCGGCTCTGATGGCAAATACCGCCTCATGAACTCGAAGAGCACCATTGAGGAAACCCGGGCCTGGGCCAAGGAGAAAAACGGCCTGCTGTTTATGGACGTGCAAGTGGGCCTCAGCGACTTGCCCCACGAGCTGCCCAAGCTGGAAGAGTACCTCAAGGATCCGACCATTCACCTGGGCATCGACCCCGAGTTTGCGATGGCCACCAAAAACGCGCGGCCCGGCAAAAAAATCGGCACCTACGATGCCAAGGACGTGAACTACGCCATCAATTTTCTGGCCCGCATTGTGAGCGAAAACCACCTGCCGCCCAAAATGCTGATGGTGCACCGCTTTACGCAGGGTATGCTCACTAACTACCAGAATATCAAACTTGACCCGCGCGTGCAGGTGGTGATGGACATGGACGGCTGGGGCAACCCCACCCTCAAGAAAGACTCGTATAAAGCTTACGTGGAGAAGCAGCCCGTGCAGTATACTGGCTTTAAGCTTTTCTACGAGTACGACATCAAGCCCAAGGGCTCGCACCTGATGACGCCCAAGGAAGTGCTGACGGAGCTGCATCCTACGCCGCTTTATATTCAGTATCAATAAGTTGCACTGCTAGTAATTACCAGCAAAAAGGGCTTCTCGCATAATGCGGGAAGCCCTTTTTTATAACCTAGTGCCTAAGAATGGTCACCTAAATAAATCACCTATAAGAAAGCATTTGCAAAATGCGGGCCACGTTTTAGTGCGCCGCGTTGAGGTCCATTTTCTCGCCGGGCTTGGCGCGCTTTACCAGCAAAATGAGCGGCAGGCAGGCCAGGAAAAACAAGCCTAATGAGGTGAATACCTGCGAGTACGTAATAAGCGATACCTGTTTCATGAGCGTGCCCTCCATGGCGGCGTAGGCCTGCTGCTTGGCCTGCTCCATGGGGAAGCCGCGCGCCATAAAGTTTTGGGTGAAGGCTTGCAGGCGCTGCACCGTTTCGGTGTTGTAGAGCGAGATGTTGGGCAATTGCGCCACGCGGTTGGCCTGCAGGCTGCGCTCGAGGTACGTGCCCACGATGGCCACGCCGAAGGAGCCGCCAAGCTGGCGAATCATGCCGGTGAGGCCGGCGGCCTGGCCGGCATCTTTACCCGCCAGGCCCGCCAGGCTCATGGTAGTGATGGGCAAGAAGATGAGGCCCAGGCCCACGCCGCGCACCATGAGCGGCCAGAAGAAGTCGCTCTCGCCAGCGGTGGGCGAAATTTTGGCGGCCATCCAGAACGTGAAGGCGAAGAAGATGAGGAAGCCCAGCGGAATCATGTATTTCTGCGGCACACCGGCTTGCAGAGCCTTGCCGATAACGGGCATCATGAAGCCCGAGGCTAGCGCACCCGGCAGCAGGATGTAGCCCGTTTGGGCAGCCGTGAACCCCAGAATACGCTGGGTGAAGATAGGGAACACAAACACCGACGAGAACAGCCCGAAGCCCAGCACGAACGACAGGAACGCGCCCACTGCCAAGTTGCGGCTCTTGCCCAGCACCCGCAAATCCACGATGGGCTTTTCGGCCGCCAGCTCGCGCCAGATGAAGCCCAGCACGCCCACCGCCGCCAGCACCGTGAACGTGATGATGTAGGCGCTATCAAACCAATCTTCGGTTTCGCCCTGCTCCAGCACCAGCTGCAGCGAGCCTACGCCCAAAATCAGCAGGCCAATACCAGCCCAGTCGATTTCGCGCAAGGGCCGGGGAATGGCGTTTTTGATGCGCTCGGGGTCGCGGATGAACAAGGCCGTGAAAATGGCGGCCAGGATACCCACTGGCACGTTCACATAAAAAATCCAGGGCCAGTCGTAGTTATCCACGATGTAGCCACCTAGCGTGGGGCCGATGGTGGGGCCGATAATCACACCCATGCCAAACAGCGCCTGCCCCAGCGGAAGCTGCTTAGGCGGGAACGTATCAATCAGAATAGCCTGCGAGGTGGCCATGAGGGCGCCGCCGCCTACCCCCTGAATAAAGCGGAAGGCTACCAGTTCCCACAGGTTGGTACTCTGGCCGCAGGCCATGGAGGCCAGCGTAAAGAGAATAACCGAGAAGAAAAAGTAGTTTTTGCGTCCAAACTGCTCGGCCAGGAAGCCGGTCATGGGAATTACAATCACATTGGCGATGCCGTAGCTCGCTACCACCCAGCTCACTTCCTGCTGCGTGGCCGAGAGGTTGCCCATCATCTGGGTCAGGGCCACGTTCACAATGCTGGTGTCAATCAGCTCCAGCAACACGCAGAGAACTACCGTAACTACGATAATCCACTTCTTAAATCCGGTTTCCATAAAGTTGCTTTATGTACACTATAGTGTTTAAATCGTCGGTCCTTGCGAGCGCAACATTCTGCGCATCAAGCAGATAGAAAGCGCTCGCAAGGACAAACGATTGACAGGCAATTACTTCACCGCTACCACTGCATTCACGCTCATGCCAGCACGCAGGGGGTGCTGCGGGTCCACGTTATCGAGGGCGATTTTGACGGGGATGCGCTGGGTCACTTTCACGAAGTTGCCGCTGGCGTTGTCGGGGGGCAACAGGGCAAAGCGGGCGCCCGTAGCGGCAGACAGCGACTCGATGTGGCCCTGGAAGTCTTCGCTGGGGTAGGCGTCGATTTCGAGCTTCACTTTCTGGCCCACCTTCATATCCTCCATCTGGGTTTCCTTGAAGTTGGCAATCACCCAGGTTTTGTTGCTCGATACCAGGCCGATAAGCTGCTGGCCGGGCGATACTACCTGGCCGGGCTGCACGTTTTTGCGGCTCACAATGCCGTTGCCGGGGGCTACGAGCGTGGTGTAGCTCAGCTGGAGCTTGGCGTTGTCGAGGTCACTCTGACGCTGCTTCACTACGGCCTGGGCCACGGCAATTTGCTGCTGGGCAGCAATCACCTGCTGGCGGGCCACCGTTACCTGGTCCTGGGCGGTGCTGCGCTGAGCGCTGGTGGCGCGCAGGTTGGCCTGCACGGCGTCGTAGTCGCTCTGCGGAATGATGTCATCCTTACGCAGTTTCACGCTGCGGGCCAGGTCTTGCTGGAGCTTGGTGCGATTGGCTTCGCTCACGCCGATAGTGGTTTGGGCGGTGCGCACGTTGGCCTGGGCGGTGCCCACGCCGGCGCGGGAAGCCGTTACTTGGGCCTGGGCGGCCAGCAAGGCAGCCTCAGCGGCATTCACGCGCTGCTGGTAGTCCGACTTGTCGATGGTGACAAGGGTATCGCCTTTCTTAACCAACTGGTTATCATCTACAAACACCTTGAGTACCGGGCCCGACACGCGGGGCAAGATGGGGTATACGTCGCCTTCTACCTGGGCATCATCGGTGCTTTCGTGGGCTTTGGCAAACTGGAGGCGCTGGTAGCCAAAGTAGCCGCCCACCAGTAGTACAATAGCTAAAATAATAAATACCAGCGGGTTACGCTTTTTTGGTGCTTCGAGCGGCTCGGCAACGGCGGTCGGCGTTTCGTCGTGGAGTTGAGTTTGGGTAGCCATCGGGTTCGTGTTGATTGCTGATAAGTTAGGGAGGAAACTACTTGATTGTCAGTTGTCGCATTAAGTGGAGCTAGCCAGTCAGCAATCAACAAGTAACAATCAATCAAAGGTTTATTCGCGCACGAGGAGCGTGGGGCAGGGCGCGGTGCGCACCACCGTTTCGGCGGTGTTGCCCATCAAAAAGCGGCTGAGGCCAGTTTGGCCATGCGCCCCGATTACGATGAGGTCGGCGTGCTGGCGGTGCGCTTCGGCTAGTATCTGCGTGGCGGCTTCGCCCTGCACCGTGGTCGTGCTCACCCGGCTGGCACCCGCCGCCTCAGCGGCGGCCCGATGGGCATATAGCTCGGCCTCTATGCCAGTGGGCACGGGCCCAACCGGCTCCTGCACATACAGCAGGCGCAGCTCGGCCCCGGTGCCCACGGCCAGCGCGGCGGCATAGGCCACCAGCGCCGCCGAAGCAGCCGAAAAGTCAAGCGGACAGAGGATGGTGGTGAGGGTCATGGTAGTGAGCAATTAGCAATGAATAATAAGCAATCAGTAGGCTGACTTTGAGCGAATTGCTCATTGCTCACTACTCCTTGTCAATTAATTTATTTCCAAATCTGCTCGCCGGTGGCACGGCGCAGCTGAAACTGGCCGAGGGTGTAGTTGTACATGGCCTGGGCCCGGGCCAGGCGCGACTGGGCGAGCTGAGTTTCAGCGTCGAGCACGTCGAGGTTTTGGCCCACGCCGTAGCGGTAGCGGCCCTGGGCGCGGGTGAGGGCGTCGGTGGCCTGGGCTACCTGCTGGATGGCGTTGTCGTAGCGCGCCTGGCTGAAGGTCATGTTGTTGGCCGCCTGGCGCACGTCCGATTTAATCTGCTCCTGGGTGTCGGCGGTGCGGGCTACCGCGCCGCGGGCGTTGGCCAGGGCCTCCACGCGCTGCTTCTTGTTCTTACCCCCGTCGTAGATGGGCACCGACAGCTGCAAAGCGCCCACCGTGTTGAACCGCACGCGGTTGATGTCGGGCAGGATATAGCCGTTTTTGCCACCCACCTGCACGCCCGCGCCCAGGCTGGGCGAGTTGCTGTGCTCAATGAGCTTGGCTTGTAGGTTGGCCGTGTTCTCGGCGTCGCGGGCCAGCTTCACTTCGGGGCGGTTTTCGGCGGCCTTGGCTAGCTCGGCGGCCAGGTCTACCTTCTGCGGCTCGTAGCCCAGGCGGCCCCGCACCGGAATATCGGTTTGCTGGGGCTTGTGCAGCAGGCGGGCCAGCTGCACCTGCTGGTTGAGGAGCTGGTTTTGCAGGTCGAGCTTGGTGTTTTGGGCCTGCGTGATGCGCACGTCGGTGGTGGTCACGTCAAACTTGGTGCTCACGCCGGCATCCACGCGTTTCTGCATTTCGTTGCGGTGCGCCACCAGCGAGGCAATCTGCTGGTCCTGCACCCGAATGCTTTCGCGCATAAACAGGATGTTGTAGTACACCTGCGCCGCGTTGAACGCCAGGTCGCGCCGGCCCACCGTGATGTTGTCCTGCGCCGTGGCAATCTGCGACTGCGCCAGGTTCACCGTCGCGCGGTTTTTGCCAAAATCAAGCAGCAGGTACTGCGCCGTGATGTGCGCGTCGAGGTTGTTGTTGGGCGCAAATTGCAGCGTCTCGCCATTGAACGGCAGCTTCACCACCGGGTCGATGCGGGTGTAGGCCACCGAGCCCGTTACCTGCGGCAGCAGACCGGCCTGCGACTGCGTGAAGCGGCTGGTAGCCGCGTTCGACAGCTCGGTGAGGTTGGTGATGCTGGGGTTGGCATCCAGTACGGCTTGTAGCGTTCCCTCCAGGTTGAGCGAGTCGCTGGCCAGGCCAATGCCCTGGGCGGCAGCCGGCGTGCTGGGCAGCACCTGCGCCAGCGCGGGCTGCGTCAGCAGCGCCCCAGCCAAGGATAAGCCCGCAAAACCGGCAAGTTGATATCTAGAAAACATAAGCCAAGTGGCGTAGTAGTGTGCCAATCGCTTACCTAATGACGTGCCAAGCGATTAAAAAGGCACTAAATTTAGTTAACTTATTTATAATCTGTACTTTATATGATAATAAATTTTAGATAGGCTGTGATAAACTTTCTCGCAAACTGAGGGTTTCCTTACATATGAGGAATTACCTTCATTAAGTCCTCCAACATCTTTGCCGTGCACCGCCATGCTCACGCCTAACTCCGACGAAACGCTGCTGCTGCACCTCAACGAGGCCATTGCCACCATTCGCGACAAGGAAACCCTGTTTCGGGTCATTACTAATAAGCTGCGGCTCATCTTCCCGTTTGACCTCATTGGCATCAATGTCTTTGATGCAGAGGTAGTTAATAAGCGTCTGTTTTTGCGCAGCTACGTGGGCGGCCCGGCCGAAGCGCTGCCCATCGACCCGCAAGCCACTATTTTCTCGCCCATCGCCGGCTCGCCCGTCGAGCAGCTGGTGGCCGACCCGCGCCTGCGCCACATCACGCTGCAAGAATACGCCGCCGAATACCCTGACTTTGAGCCGTTTAATAAGCTGCGGCGGGAGGGCATCAACTACATGACCACCGTGCCGCTGCGGCTAGGCGGACGGCTCACGGGCTTCCTCATTTTGGCCGCCGCCCGCCGCCCGGCCATCACCGGGGCCGATGAGCACCTGCTGCTAAGCATCGGCTCGCTGGTGGCCGTGGCCGTAGGTAACACGCTGGCTTTCGAGGACATAGCCCGGCGCGAAGGCGAGCGCACCATGCAGCTGGCCATCACCAACGCCCTGCTCAGCATCAAGCAGCGCGAGCCCCTGTTTCGGGCCGTGGCCGAGGAGCTGGGCCGCGTGGTGCCGTTCGAGTACTTCGGCATTCGGGTGCAGCGCACCGGGCAGCGCGAGGCGTTTGAGGGCTTCGCCGAGTTTGCCCGGGCTGACACCACGCCCGGCAGCCCGCTGGTAGCCCTGGCCCCCGACCGCCACCAGGGCGCCAGTCAGGAACCCGTTGCCAGCCTCTATAACCGCATCAGCGAACTGCTGCAACTACCTGGTTTGTACACCGATGAGCAGTTTAAGGCGCTGGCCGTGCGCTACCCCGCCATGCGCCACATCTACGAAACGTATCACGTGCGGGCCATGCTCATCGTGCCCATCTGGCAGCGGCCCGAGGGCGCGGCGGTGCTCTCGCTGGCCTCGCCCCTGCCCTACGGCTTCACGCCCGGCGACCAGGCCACCGTGCAAGCCCTGGTGCCCCAGATTGCGCTGGCCCTCGAGAACCTGTTTGCCTTCGAGCAGATTGAGGAGCTCAAGGCCCAGGTGGAGCAGGAGCGCACCTACCTCATTGACGAAATCAACACCGACCGGCCCGCCGATGGCCTCATCGGCAGCAGCCCGGCCTTGCAGCAGGTGCGCCAGCGCATTGCCCAGGTAGCGGGCACCGACGCCACCGTGCTCATCACCGGCGAAACTGGTACCGGCAAAGAAGTAGTAGCCCGCGCCCTGCACCAGGCCTCCCCCCGCATCGGCCGAGCCCTGGTCAAAATCAACTGCGCCGCCCTGCCAGCACAGCTTATTGAAAGCGAACTATTTGGCCACGAAAAAGGGGCCTACACTGGGGCCGTGGAGCGCCGCATCGGCAAGTTTGAGCTGGCCAACGGCGGCACCATTTTTCTGGATGAAGTGGGCGAGTTGCCCCTCGACCTGCAAGCCAAGCTGCTGCGCGTGCTGCAAGAAAAGGAGTTTGAGCGCCTGGGCAGCAACCGCGTGCTGCAAACCGATGCCCGCGTGCTGGCCGCCACCAACCGCGTGCTCGAAGACGAGGTGCGCGCCGGCCGCTTCCGAGCCGACCTGTATTACCGGCTCAACGTGTTTCCCATTCACCTGGCCCCGTTGCGCGAGCGCCCGCAGGACATTGTGCCCCTGGTGCAGCACAACCTGGCCACCCTCAGCAAGCGCTTGGCACGGCCACTGCGCGCCATTCGGCCCGCCGACCTGGCCGCGCTGCAAGCCTACGCCTGGCCCGGCAACGTGCGCCAGCTAGAGCACGTGCTGGAACAAGCCATCATCGTGAGCCAGGGCCCGTGGCTGGAGTTTGGGGGCTTCGCGGCGGCCCCCACGCTACTCGCGCCGCCGCCCGTGGCGGCTGTGCTACCCAGCGAGTCTTTTCAAATGACTAATAAGGAGTTAACCACGCCAGAAGCCCCCCTCAAAACGCTGCGTGAGCAGGAGCGCGACCATATCCTGTTGGCGCTGCACCGCACCGAAGGCCGCGTGAGCGGCCCCAGCGGCGCGGCCCTGCTGCTGGATATTAACCCCAAAACCCTGGAAGCCCGGATGAAGAAGCTGGGTATCCGGCGCACCGTGGTAGCGGGGTGATGTATTTATGCTAATCGTTTGATTGTAAAAATCATTACAAACAAGCGTCTGTCATTGCGAGCGCAACGCAGTGGAGCGCGGCAATCGCACCAGCACGACACCCACGCCAGTCGTTCGGCTATCGTTCTAGTGCGATTGCCGCGCTCCACTGCGTTGCGCTCGCAATGACAAACTTTTGTGCATAAGCCCTACTTTATCAGATAATTGCTAGCCCGCTACCAGCGCGGCCACGGCGGCCTCGTAAGCGGTGCGGCGGGCGGCGCGCTGCACCTGCACCGGGGGCGCGGCGCGCTCCTGGCAATCGGTGAGGGGGCAGCGCTCGCAGGTTTCGTTCACGGTGGTGAGCGGAAACGCAGTGAGGTCGGCCAGAAACTTGAACTGCTGTGGCAGCGCCTCGTCGCAACGCAGGCCGATGGTCACGCTCATGGCGGGGGCATCGGCGGCGCTGGCGCGGGCCAGCGTGAAGGAGAAATACTCGTCGTCGGTGCCCAGGTAGCGCGAGCGCTGCACGGTGAGCAACGTGGTGGGCGGCGCCGCTGGGCCAGCCAGCGCCGCGGCCGCGCGGGCCTTAGTGAGCAGGCTTAGGCTGGCCCAGCGGCGGCAATAGTGCTCGTGCAACTCGTTGCGGTGTGGGTTGTGCAGGCGCGAGAGGTGCAGCTCCTTTGTCAGGTTGAAATCGGCTCCGGCCCGCGCCTGGTCGAAACGCAAAAAGAACAAGCTCGTGAGGCTGAAGTGCTTGGGCAGCAGCGCCGCCAGGCGCTGAAGCAGCATTTCGGCACTCACATCGTAGCGCGTGAGCAGGGCCATAAACGCAGCAGGCTGCCACTTTTTGGCCCCCACTACCTTGGCCAGGTCGCGCACAAGGCTGTCTTCCTCCATCAGTAGGGCACTGGCGAAGTAGGAGGCCCGGAAATTATTCAGCACTTCCTCAAACGAGCGCAGCTCCAGCGTGTTGGGGCTGGCGTAGTGCCGCTCCTTAAGCTTGAGGTAGTTGAAGCCGATTTCGCGGCCCAGCACAAACGCCTGCTGGCCCCTCGTGAGGGTAGTCAGCAGCAGCAGCGTCTTGGTTTGGGGCCGAAACACCGAGCGTAGCCGCCCGGCCACCGCCACAGGGTTGGCGGCCAGCGTGGTACGGTCGATGGTGTAGCCATACTCCTGCACCAGCACGGCCTCCAGGGCCTCCAGGCTGGCGGGGGGCGCGGGCGCCAGCTGGTGGCTGGCCATAAACGCGCCCGCTACCTGCTCCAGGTCCTCGAAGTAGTTGTCGTGCATCTCCTGGTATGAGCGCAGGGCGGCCACAAAAAAGTGCTCCTGCCGCAGTTCGTAGTTGCGCGCTATTTCGAAAAGCGTGCTGATGAAGGCGTTCATCTTGGCCGGCGCATTGGCCAGCAGCTCAAATAGTTGAGTAGGCTCGATGCCGTACATGGCCAGCGGAAACTCTTGCAACACCTTCGAGCTCAGCAGGTCGGCAATGGGCTCGAGGCGGCGCGGCAGCGTGGTGGCCGTGAGCTGGTCGTAGCGCACGTCCAGGCACTTGCTCAGGCTCAGGATTTTGTCGGCCTTGGGGTATTTCTTGCCCTTCTCAATCTCGTTGAGGTAGCTCACGCTCATGTCGCAGCTGCGCGCCAGCTCGGCCGGGGTCAGGCCCCGCTCCTGCCGCAGCTCACGCAGCTTCAGGCCAAAAATGAGTCGGACAATCTGACTGTGGGTAAGCATAGGGCAAAAAGTAAAAACGCGTAATAAGCCGTTGCCGGGCAGGCCCCCAACCCAGCGGGTTATTGGCCGCTAATGGACCCGCTCCGCTACCTAAGTGGGGCGGGGCAACTGCCTCGCAACAGCTAAGCGCCTGACCAGAAAGATTTTTCGCAAAAAAATTTCTGGGTAGAAAAGCCGCTGGTACGCTCTACAACGGGTTTCTGGGTCAGCAAAGCTACTGCCGCTCAGCAAATTACTTCCTTTTAGCGAAAATTCGCTTTAATTTTAAATTCGCCAGTGTATGTTTGCAATAGGTAGCAGATTTAGCTGGTCACTAGGCCAAACTATACTCTGTAAACCAATAATTTATTCATATTTAAACACTGCGCTTATGCCCACTTCTGCTGCTATGCCAACCCTACCGGCCTACCGCACGCCTAGCCAGGTGCGGGTCACGGGCGCGTTTCACCCCCAGTATGCCGAGCTGCTGAGCTACGCGGCACTCGACTTTGTGGCCGAGCTGCACCGCCGCTTCGACCCCACCCGGCGGGCGCTGCTGGCCCGCCGCGCCGCCCGGCAGCTGGACTTTGACGCCGGCCGCCTGCCCGATTTTTTGCCTGAAACCCGGCGCTTGCGCGAGCAAAACTGGACGGTGGCCCCGCTGCCGGCCGACCTGCTCGACCGCCGCGTGGAAATAACGGGCCCCGTGGAGCGCAAGATGATTATCAACGCCCTAAACTCGGGGGCTAAGGTATTTATGGCCGATTTGGAGGACTCCAATTCGCCCACCTGGGCCAACGTTATCGAGGGCCAGCGCAACCTGCGCGACGCCGTGCGCCGCACCATCAACCTCACCACGCCCGCCAAAACGTACCGGCTCAACCCCGAAACGGCCGTGCTCATGGTGCGCCCCCGTGGCTGGCATTTGCTAGAAAAGCATATTCTCGTTGATGGTGAGGAGATTAGCGCCTCGCTGCTCGATTTTGGCCTGTACTATTTTCACAATGCCCACGAGCTGGTGCAGCGCGGCACCGGGCCCTACTTTTACCTGCCCAAGCTGGAAAGCCACCTCGAAGCGCGCCTCTGGAACGACGTGTTCATCTTTGCCCAGCAGGCGCTGGCGCAGCCCCAGGGCACCATTAAGGCCACCGTGCTGATTGAGACGCTGCCCGCCGCCTTCGAGCTGCACGAGATACTGTGGGAGCTGCGCAGCCACAGCGCGGGCCTCAACTGCGGGCGCTGGGACTATATTTTCAGCTACATCAAGCGGCTGGGGCTGAAGCCAGAGTTCCGGCTGCCCGACCGTGCCGAGGTGACCATGACGGTGCCGTTTATGGCCGCCTACTCGCAGCTGGTCGTCCAAACCTGCCACCGCCGGGGCGTGCACGCCATGGGGGGCATGGCCGCCCAGATTCCCATCAAAAACGACCCCGCCGCCAATGACAAGGCTCTGGAAAAGGTGCGGCAGGATAAAATCCGGGAGGCTACCAACGGCCACGATGGCACCTGGGTAGCCCACCCCGGCCTGGTACCCGTGGCCATGGCCGTGTTTAACGAGCTGATGCCCAACGCCAACCAAATTGAGAACAAGCGCTTCGACGTGCAGGTAACTGCCGCCGACCTGGTGCGCGCCCCGCAGGGCAGCATCACGGAGGAGGGCCTGAAGCTCAACATCGACGTGGCCATCCAGTACCTGGCTTCGTGGCTGGGCGGCAACGGCTGCGTGCCGATTTATAACCTGATGGAGGACGCGGCCACCGCCGAAATATCCCGCGCCCAAGTGTGGCAGTGGCTGCACACGCCCGGCACGCTGCTGGCCGACGGCCGGCCCGTGACCACGGCGCTCTATCAAGACTTGGTGCCCGGCCAGCTGGCCAAAATCGAGGCCCTGGTGGGTACCGAAGCCTTTGATAAGGGGCACTTTACCGAAGCCGCCCGCCTCTTCGACCAGCTGGTGCGCAGCGAGCAGTTTATCGAGTTCCTGACCGTGCCGGCCTACGACGAGCTAGCGTAGACTATAGGCCGCTACGCCCGCTGGCTAGCGCCGCCGTGCCGGTCCGCCGGCGCTAGCCGGCCGACCGGTTGTCGTTGAATCCCTCGGTTGCCACTGAATCTCCCGGTGGACTTAACAGAGTAAACCGGTCGGCCGGCTTGCGCCGGCAGACCGGACCAGTACTACCTCGCTGCATTTCCTGGTGGACTTAATAGGGTCAACCGGCCGCCCGGCTCACGCCGGCGGACCGGACCCTGCCGGCTACCCCCTTGCCTTTTCTTTACTCATTTTTCAACCACTAACAGCATGACTACTAACGCAAAGCGCATTGCCGAAATTACGCTTGACTGGGCCACCAGCCCCCGCTGGGTGGGCATCGAGCGGCCCTACGCCGCCGAGGACGTGGTGAAGCTGCAAGGCTCGGTGCACATCGAGTTTTCGCTGGCCCGGCAAGGGGCCGAGCGCCTCTGGAGCTTGCTGCGCAGCGAAGAGTACGTGGCGGGACTGGGAGCCCTCACCGGCAACCAGGCAGTGCAGGAAGTGCAGGCCGGCCTGAAAGCTATTTACCTGAGTGGCTGGCAGGTAGCGGCCGACGCCAACAACGCCGGCCAGATGTACCCCGACCAAAGCCTCTACCCCGCCGACAGCGTGCCGGCCGTGGTGAAGCGCATCAACAACGCCCTGCTGCGGGCCGACCAGATTCAGCACCTTGCCGGGCGCAGCGACGTGCATTGGCTGGCCCCCATCGTGGCCGATGCCGAGGCCGGCTTCGGCGGCAACCTCAACGCGTTTGAGCTAATGAAGATGATGATTGAGGCCGGCGCGGCCGGGGTGCATTTCGAGGACCAGCTTTCCTCGGCCAAGAAGTGCGGGCACCTGGGCGGCAAGGTGCTGGTACCTACGCAAGAGGCTATCAATAAGCTGGTTGCGGCCCGCCTGGCGGCCGATGTGCTGGGCGTGCCTACCCTCATTGTGGCCCGCACCGACGCCGACGCGGCCGACCTGCTCACGGCCGATGTGGACGAGCGCGACCTGCCCTTTGTGCGCCAGGAGGCCACCCGCACCCCCGAAGGCTTTTTTCGGGTGCGCTGCGGCGTGGAGGCCGCCATTGCCCGGGGCCTGGCCTACGCCCCCTACGCCGACCTCATCTGGATGGAAACCTCGGACCCCGACCTGGGCCACGCCCGCCGCTTTGCCGAGGCCATTCATGCGCAGTTTCCGGGTAAGCTGCTGGCTTACAATTGTTCACCGTCGTTCAACTGGGCCGCCAAGCTCAGCGTCGAGCAGATGGAAACCTTCCGGGAGGAGCTGGCCGCGCTGGGCTACAAGTTCCAGTTTATCACGCTGGCCGGCTTCCACGCCCTCAACACCAGCATGTTCGAGCTGGCTCAGGCCTACCGGCAGCGCGGCATGGCCGGCTACTCCGAGTTGCAGGAGCGCGAGTTTGCGCTGCAAAAGGATGGCTACCAGGCCGTAAAGCACCAGTCGTTTGTGGGCACTGGGTACTTCGACGCTGTGCAGAACGTGGTGTCGGCCGGCAAGGCCAGCACGTCGGCCCTGGTCGGCAGCACCGAAGAAGCGCAGTTTTAGCGTAGCCACCCCCGCCAGGCTGGTGTTGTTCCCACCCCAGTTGCCTTGGCAAAAAGCCTCTTTCGTTTCGGAAGGGGCTTTTTTGGGAGGTAATCTGGTTAAAAGAGGCGGTTGGCGCAACCCATACTCGTTTTTGGTAGTTGAGCTGGGTAGCTTATCACTTATTCTTGATTTCGTTATGAATCATTTAGCCTACTTCCTACCGCTGGCCGCTGTGCTCACGGTAGGCCCCGCCGCCGCCCAAAACGTGCCGCCGCCCGCCACGCCCTTCCAGATGCAGGGCAACATTTACCTGCCCAACAAGCTGCCCGCCACCGATGCCCGCGTGGCGGCCCTCAAAATTCCTAGTGGCTTCACCGTCAGCAAGTTTGCCGAAGGCCTCGACATGCCCCGCATGCTGGCCATGATGCCCAACGGCGATGTGTACGTGAGCAACCGCGTGAAGGGCACTATCACGCTGGTGCGCGACGCCAACAAAGACGGCAAGGCCGAAGTGATGCGCCAAGTGGCCCAGAAGCCGCACCTGCACGGCGTAGCTCTGCAAGGCAATAAGCTCTACATCAGCGCTATCCGCGAAGTATACGTGGCCGACGTACTGCCCGATGGCGGCCTCGGCGAGCTGAAAGAGCTGTACCACGACCTGCCTGACGCCGGCCAGCACGCCAACCGCGTGCTGCGCTTCGGGCCCGATGGCAAGCTGTACCTCTCGGTAGGCAGTACCTGCAATGCCTGCGACGAGGACAACCCCGAAAATGCTACTATTCTGCAACTTAACCTCGACGGCTCGGGTCGCCAGGTGGTAGCCCACGGCCTGCGCAATACCATCGGCTTCGACTGGCACCCGCTCACCAAGGAGCTGTTTGGCATGGACCACGGCATCGACTGGCTCGGCGACGAAACCCAGCAGGAGGAGCTCAACCAGATAAAGCCCGGCGCCAGCTACGGCTGGCCATCCATCATCGCCGACGGCCAGCACTACCCCGCCAACAAGCCCAAGAGCGGCGAAAGCTACGAGGCCTTCGACGCTAAAAACCAGCGCCCGCTACTGCTCTACAAAGCCCATTCGGCCCCGCTCGGCCTGGTGTTTAACAAAGGCAGCCAGTTTCCGAAAGAGTACCAGAACGATGCCTTCGTAACCATGCACGGCTCCTGGAATCGCGCCCAGCCTAGCGGCTACAAGCTGGTGCGCGTGCACTTCAACGCCCAGGGCCAGCCCGAAAAATTTGAGGACTTCCTCACTGGCTTCCTGGTCGATAACAACAAGTCGGAGTTTGGCCGGCCCTGTGGCCTCATCCAGGCCCCCGACGGCTCGCTGCTGATGGGCGACGATGACAATGGCGTGATTTACCGCATTGCCTACACGGGCAAGAAGAAGGCGTAATTAGTCGCCCATTTGGTAAGTCGAGAAAAAAAGAACGTCATGCTGAGCTTGCCGAAGTATCTCGTTCGCGCCGCTAGGTTTACTAACCTAACGATTCGAGCGAGATGCTTCGGCAAGCTCAGCATGACGTTCTTTTTTGCATAACAAGTTATTCTGGCTGCCACCACCGGCCCGCAACTTTTCTGCCCGTTTCCGCCTTATCCTTGCACAAAATTTTAGCAAAGAATGGCCAAGGTTAGAACCGTATTTTTCTGCCAGAGCTGCGGCGCGCAGTCGGCAAAGTGGATTGGGCGCTGCCCCTCGTGCGGCGAGTGGAACACCTACGTGGAGGAGGTAGTCCAGAAGGAAACCGCCGCCACCACCACCGGCCAGTGGAAGCCCGCCAGTACCGTGCCCGGCGGCAACACAGCTAAAGCCGCCAAGTCGCGCCCGCTGGCCGACATCCGGCACGAGGAAGAGCCGCGCATTGTGACGCCCGACGGCGAGTTGAACCGCGTGCTGGGTGGCGGCCTGGTACCGGGCTCCATCGTGCTCATCGGCGGCGAGCCCGGCATTGGCAAGAGTACACTCATGCTCCAGATTGCCTTGATGATGAAGAAGTTACGCATCCTCTACGTAAGTGGCGAGGAGAGCGAGGCGCAGATAAAAATGCGCGCCGAGCGCCTGGCCGACGGTCAGCACCAGAACTGCTACATCCTGACGGAAACGAACACCCAGAATATCTTCCGCCAGATTGACCAGGTAGAGCCCAACCTGCTGGTCATCGATTCCATCCAGACCATGCACTCCACGCTGGTGGAGAGCGGCGCGGGCTCGGTGAGCCAGGTGCGCGAGTGCACCGCCGAATTCCTCAAGTTTGCCAAGGAAACCGGCGTGCCGGTGCTGCTTATCGGTCACATTACCAAAGACGGTAGCATTGCGGGCCCCAAGATATTGGAGCACATGGTGGACACCGTGTTGCAGTTTGAGGGCGACCGCCACCTGAGCTACCGCATCCTGCGCACCACCAAAAACCGTTTCGGAAGCACCTCAGAATTAGGTATTTATGAAATGCAGGGCAGCGGCTTGCGCCAGGTTAGCAACCCGTCCGAAATTCTGCTTTCGCAGCGGGCCGAGAGCCTGAGCGGCATGGCCATCGGGGCTACGCTAGAGGGCAACCGCCCGCTGCTGGTGGAGGTGCAGGCCCTGGTAACGCCCGCCACCTACGGCACCCCGCAGCGCAGCAGCACCGGCTTCGACGCCAAGCGCCTGCAAATGCTGCTGGCCGTGCTCGAAAAGCGCGCCGGCCTGCGCCTGGGTCAGCACGACGTGTTTCTGAACATTGCGGGCGGCCTGCGCCTCGACGACCCAGCGCTCGACGCGGCCGTGTGCGCCGCCGTGGTGAGCAGCCTCAACGACCTGCCTATTCCCGGCGATGTGTGCCTGGCCGCCGAGGTGGGCTTGAGCGGCGAGATGCGCGCCGTGCCCCGCCTCGACCAGCGCCTGGCCGAAGCCGAAAAGCTGGGCTTCCGCGAGATGTACGTGTCGCAGTTCAACGGCAAGAACCTGGCCGAGCAGGGCCGTGCCGGGCTACGCATCCAAGCCGTGAGCCGGCTCGATGAGGTACTAAATGGCCTGTTTGGCTAGGAGTTGCCGGGTGCGTGGCTGGCCGCACACCCGGCAAAAAGCCTATTCCGGTAGTCCGAAACAAATAGCAGGTAGCATAATTTCCAGGGGGCACCTTTTTTACGTAGGTTGGGTGCCAGATGAGCACCAAAAGCGCCTTATCTTCGGTCCCGTAATTGACTTTTACCGCGAAAAGAGATAGGTACACGTATCGGCCTTCTCTAGTTGTTCGGCATATTACGGGCTATCTGGCTTCCTGTCTTAGTACTATATGAAATTACTTTTTACTTGTCTAACAACCTTGGGTTTGGGCTTGGCTGCGCTATTGCCGGCGCGGGCCCAACCAGGTGGCGGCCGGCCCGCCGACGTAGCTGGGGCGGCCATGCTCACGGGGCGCGTCACCAATCCCAAGACCGATACCATTGCCATTGCCATTCACGATAGCCCCTTCGACGCGAAGGAGCGCATCAGCTACGCGCGCGTCAATGAGAAGGGTGAGTTTCGGCTCAGCATCCTACTCACAGGCTCTACCAAAGCCGATTTAGTGTACGGAGACGCCGTAGCAGACCTTTTTCTGGACCCCGGCACCGACCTCGACGTGCGTTTTAAGGGCGAAGATTTGCCGGGCACGGTTAAGTTTAAGGCCAACGACGTGCCCACCGGCTTCGCCACCCGCCTGCGCAATAACACCAACCTGACCGATGCGCAGCGGCACCGCCAGCAAATGGCCAACGCCAATAACTACCTGGCCGAGTTCGACGAGCAGTTCGTGTCCAACGATGGTTTTCAGGTGCTGCCCGACAATATTCAACTCTACGAAGCGCCTTTCGTTTCCTTCTTAGATTACCGAATCAAGCACGAGCGCAACTTCCTGGAAGACCGCGCCGCCAGACAGTCTTTTACCATTGATTTTTATAACTATGCCAAGGCGGAGATAACGTATTCCAACGCCAACGACCGCCTTACTTTCCCCGATTTGCGCGAGCAGGTAGTGAGCACCGAGGGCCGCCTCACCATGACGCCCGGCTACTACGATTACCTGCGCGACCCCAACCTGCTGAACGACCAAACGGCCGTGGGCAATGAGCAGTTTCAGGAGTTTTTGCTAAACTACGTGCACTTTATGGCTGCGCAGCAAAAGCATCTGCGCACCGACCCCGACTTTTACCCGGTATGCTACGCGCTGGCCAGCAAGCGCCTCAACGGCACCATGAAGCTGCTCACACTGGGCCGCATTCTGCAAGAGTCGTTTCGGTTTGGCCACGTGCGCCAGTCGGCCGCCATGCTCGCCGATTTTAAGGCCCTCGATACCCGCAAGCGCTACGTAGCCACCCTAGACGCCGACTTTGGCAAGCACAAGGCGCTGGCCATCGGCTCGCAGGCGCCCGACTTTCGCCTCATGTCGGCCGCCGGCGATTCTATTCAACTCAGTAGCCTGCAAGGCAAGCTGGTGTACCTAAACTTCTGGAAATCAACCAACGGCCTTTGCCTGCGCGACCTATCCTACGCCCAAGACCTGGCCCGGCGCTTTGAAGGCAAGAACATTGTATTTGTGAATGTAGCGCTCGATGAACTGGACTCACCCTGGCGGCAGCTGGTGCTCATCAAGAAGCTGCCCGGCGTGCAGCTGCGGGCCGTGGGTGGCCTGCGTTCGGCCGTGGCCAAGGCTTATAATGTGCAGGAAGTGCCCTCCTACATCCTGCTGGGTGAAGACGGCACCATCCTCAACCCCAAGCCCAAGCGCCTCAGCAGCCGCGCCGCCGTGGACGAAATCAACCAGTCGTTTGGCAAGGCTGGCGTGTACAGCGCTGCCGTATCGCAGCTACCCGGCAACGGCAAGTAAGCAGGCAATCAATTTGCTGTCAAGCAATTGATTTGTGTTTAGCAATTAGCTTAATCTGCGCAGTGGTGGCGGCCAAAACTTATAGCGGTAGTCGCGTGTCTGTGGCACGGCGGCCTGAGCCGTACTTTGTACTATGCGCTCTACTCTCCGCGACGCCTTTTCTTTCCTGCGCAAGGCTACGCCGGGCCGCGTCCTCAACGCCGGGCAGGTTGTTTCCTCCTACATCCTGAGCCGGCTTACGGGGCGCGCGCGCGCCTGGGGCCTGCCCATTGCGCTGGCCTTCGAGCCCACCACCAGCTGCAACCTGCGCTGCCCCGAGTGCCCCAGCGGCCTGCGCTCGTTCACGCGCCCCACGGGCATGTTGCCCGCCGACCTCTTTAAGAAAACGATGGACGAGGTGGCCAGCCGGTTGTGGTACCTCATTTTCTACTTTCAGGGCGAGCCATATCTGCACCCGCAATTCCTTGATTTGGTGGAATATGCGAGCAAGAAAGGCATCTACACCGCCACTAGTACTAACGCCCACTTCCTCAACGACGAGAATGCGCGCCGCACGGTGGAAAGTGGCCTCGACCGCCTCATCATTTCGCTCGATGGCACCACCCAGGAGGTATATGAGCAGTACCGCGTGGGCGGCAAGCTGGAGAAAGTACTGGCCGGCACCCGCAACGTGGTGAAATGGCGCAAGAAGCTGAACAAAAGCACTCCCCGCATCATCTTTCAGTTTCTGGTAGTGCGGCCCAACGAGCACCAGATTGCCGATGCCAAAGCCCTGGCCCAGGCCATGGGCGTGGACGATGTGTGGTTTAAAACCGCCCAGATTTACGATTACCAGCAGGGGTCGCCGCTCATCCCTACTATCGACTACTATTCGCGCTACGCCAATAACGGCAACGGCACGTTCAGCCTGAAGAACAAGCTCGTGAACGGCTGCTGGAAAATGTGGCACTCCTGCGTTATCACCTGGGATGGCAAAGTAGTACCCTGCTGCTTCGACAAAGACGCCGAGTATCGCCTCGGCGACCGCCAGCACGAAAATTTCAGCGCCCTCTGGCACGGCCCCAAATACCAGGGCTTTCGCCAAGCCCTCCTCAAAGGCCGCGACCAGATTGAGATGTGCCGCAACTGCACTGAAGGCACCAAAGTATGGGGCTGACCGTAGATTCAAACGAATTAAACGGATTTCGCAGATACGTCGCTGCGCTCCTTTACTACGAAGTTGGTTTCAAGAGCAATACAATGCTTGCTAACGAACCCAACTGCGTAGTAGAGGAGCGCAGCGACGTATCTGCGAAATCCGTTTAATCCGTTTGAATCTGCGGTTATTTTTTGCCTTTCATCAGGTTTTTGCCCAGCTTCTCTACCTGGAGAATAAACTGGTCAACATCCTGGTCAGCATACACGCCGTAAGCGGCTGATATAGTGCCTTTTGCACCATCAGCAGTTTCGATGGCGTAGAGAATTGATGTATCGTCGGGGTTGCTTTCGCCCTCGAAGCGGAAATAGTCCACAATGGTCGTTTCCTCGGGGCTGAAGGTGGCGGCGCTATCGTCGTCCATAGTAGCCAAGCGGCCGTCGCGCACGGTAAAGTCGTGGGTGTAGCCCTGGCTGTTCAGCTTCTTCTCGACGGTAACGAGGGAGGTCATTTCTTCTTTGTCCTGCATGGCAATGGGTGTTTTCTGGTGGCGGGTGAGAACGGGGCCTAACGCAGACCGCCCCGGCTATACGGAGCCGAGGCGGTCAGGGGTTAATCGTTTGTTCAGTTTTTAGCGGCGAGGGTTAGCGCCCGGCGGTGCGCGCCTCAATAGTGCGCTGCAAGGCCTCCACATCAATGGCCGCGCCGCACGCACCGCCGCAGCCTTTGGCGCAGCCCGCCTGGCCCTTGGCGGCGAAGGTTTGCCACACGCGCCGGCCCAGGTAGACCAGGGCGGCGGCAAAAAGAGCGATGATAATGAGCAGTTGCGCGTCCATGATGACAAGAAAACCAAGCGGCTAATAGAAAAGTTTGGGCGGCGCGGCTGGCGCTCATTTCCTTACCATTGAAAGCCTTCGCCCCAGTGCTGCTTCAGCACGGCCTGCATCTGGTCGTGTACCAAGCCATTGGTAGCCAGCGTTTCGCGGTTGAATACGGGGTCGCCGTCGGCCAGCCACTGCGTGACGCGGCCACCGGCCTCACGCACCAGCAAGATGCCGGCGGCCACGTCGTAGGAGTTGATGTTGAACTCGAAGTAGCTGTCGAAGCGGCCGCAGGCCACGTAGGCCAGGTCGGTAGCGGCCGAGCCCCAGCGGCGGATGCCGCGCGAGTGCTGCGCAAACTCGGTCAGGATGGCCATGTAGGCCTCCATGTGGTCGAACTTGTAGAAGGGTAAGCCAGTGGCAATGAGCGTATCCTCAGTGCTGGCGGCGGTGCTTACGCGGATAGGCTTATCGTTCAGGAACGCGCCGTGGCCCTGGGCCCCGCGGAAGCACTCGTCGCGGCTCACCTCATACACCACGCCCAGCACCGGCTCATTGCCCCGCGCCAGGGCCACGCTCACCGCGAAGCACGGCAGGCCGTGGATGAAGTTGGTGGTGCCGTCGAGGGGGTCAATTATCCAGCGGTACTCGGTTTCGCTGGCGTCGGTATTGGCTACGGTGCCTTCTTCGGTCACGAAGCCGGCTTCGGGATACAGCTGCTGCAAGCCGGCCACCAGCATTTTTTCCGACTCCTTATCGACGTAGGAAACCAGGTCGTGCAGGCCCTTGGTCACGATTTTGGATTGGTCGAAATTGCTTACTTGCTCGCGGATGAACGCGCCGGCCTGGCGGCAGAGGGCAGCTACGGCGTGCGATAGTTGGAGGAGGTCGGGGGTCATGGGTTCAGAGATTAATAACGCGAAGTTTCGCGAAGTGAGGCGCGAAGTTTTGTAAAGCCGCTTCAAACGGCATTAGCGCGGCTTTACAAAACTTCGCGCCTCACTTCGCGCTCAGAAAAAGTCAGGTAAATCGAGTGCGCAGCATCATCACCACCACCGCCACTATGCCCAGCACGGCCAGCAGCTGCGCGGCGCGGCCGATAAGCTCGCCGAAGCGGGCGTAAAACGTCACCTCATTATTGAGGTGCACGGTGCCGCGGCTGGCGGTAGCAATCCAGGCGGGCTCCTGCTGGTAGATTTCGCCCTTCTGGTTGATAAAGCCCGTGAAGCCGGTGTTGGCGGAGCGGGCTAGGTCGCGGCGGGTTTCGATGCAGCGCAGGCTGCCGTAGCGCAGCAGCTGCCGGTAGCCGGGCGAGTCGTGCCACCAGGCATCGTTGGTAAACACGGCCAGCAGCGTGGCCCCGTTGGGCACGTATTCGCTCACAAAATCACCGTAAATACTTTCGTAGCAGACGATGGGGGCCGTGCGCAGGGCCGGCGCGTTGGCCGGCGCGGGGTACACCGTGCGGTCGGGCTGGCTGCCCACGCTGCCCACCGTGCCGCCCAGGTCGATGTGCGAAATGAGCGCCGTGAGCGCGGGCGGAATCTTCTCCACGCCCGGTACCAGCCGCGACTTGTGGTAGAAGGCCACCGGCGCGCTGGCACTGGCGAAGTAAGCGCCGCTGTTGAAGAAATCGTAGTAGCCGAGGTCGTCGCGGTAGCGGGCCGTTTCGCTGGCCGCCTCCTTATTTGGGTACGAGCCCAAGGTGGTAATGCCCGTAAGCAGCGCCACGCCGGGGTGCTCGGCCAGCCATGCCCGAATGCGCAGGATTTTGGGGTGGCGCTCAATCGTATTCTCCCAGTACGGCTCTTCCAGCGCCGTTTCAGGCCAGATGATGAGGCGGGTTTGGGGCGTTAGGTGCTGCGCCGAGAGGGCCAGCATGCGCGTCAGCTGCTCGTCGTAGGACACGAAGCGGGTGCCTCCGGGAAACTTCTCATCGTAGGGGTCGAGGTTGGGCTGCACCACCACTACTTCGGTGGTCGGGCCTTTCTCCTGGTAAGAAGCCCCGATGAGGTACGAAAGCCCGATGGGCAGGACGATGGCTAGGAAGGGAATTAAAAATTGAGAATTAAAAGTTAAAAGGGAAGGCTTTGCGCCACTATCTTCAGCATAAGCACTTACCTGTGAGGCAGTTGCATTTTTAATTTTTATTTTATAATTTTTGATTAAAATCCTGAATACCAGTAAATTAACCGCCCACACCCACACCGAGCCGCCCAGAAAGCCCGTGTACTCGTACCACTGCACCCACTCGGGCGCGGCTGCGAAGCCGTTGCCCAGCGTGAGCCAGGGCCAGGTGATGTCCCAGTGCAGGTGCAGCTGCTCGAAGGCAATCCAATAGATGGGCAGCGAGAGGTAGCCCAGACGGTCGCCAAAGCGCTTCTTGGTTTGCCGGAAAGCCATGAGCGGCAGGCACATGAGCAGGGCGTTGAGCACCACGGCCGCGATGCCGGCGGGCAGCGACGAGTAGCTTACCCACCAGGTAGTGAGTGCGTTCCAGGCCAGCAGCAGCCAGTAGGTGCAGGCAAACACGCGGCCCTTGCGCGCGCTGGCCAGCGTGAGCTGCCGCTCCATCAGCAGGTAGGGCACCCAGCCGATAAAGAGCAGAAGCGATAGCGGGGCCGACGGGTAGGGTGGCCAGCCGCCACTCAGCAGTAGAGCGCTGAGGCTACCCAGCACCAGGGGGCGCTGCCAGAAGCTAAGCGGCGGGGTCATCGTCGGCATCGCCGTCGTCTTCAGTGTCGGGCTCATCGGCATCGTCGTCGTCGCGGGCGGCGTATTTGCTGCGCTCAATTCGCTCATGTTTAGCTCCTTCTACTACCAGTACGATTTCGCCCTTGATGGCGGGGCGGGCAGCCAGCGTGGCGGCCAGCTCGCCGAGCGGGGCGGTGAGGGTTTCTTCAAATAGCTTGGTCAGCTCGCGGCTGACGCTGCCCATGCGGGCCGGCCCAAACACCTCGGCCAGCTGCGTAAGCGTTTTGACAATGCGGTGCGGCGACTCGTAGAAAATGAGCGTGCGGGTTTCGCGCGCCAGCTCTTGCAGGCGGGTTTGGCGGCCTTTCTTCACCGGCAAAAAACCCTCAAACGCAAACCGCTCGGCCCCGAAGCCCGACTTGAGCAGGGCCGGCACCAGGGCCGTGGGGCCGGGCAGGCACTCTACGCGCAGGCCCTGGGCCAGGCACTCGCGCACCAAGAGAAAGCCGGGGTCGGAGATGCCGGGCGTGCCGGCGTCGCTCACCAGGGCCATGCGCTCGCCCTTGGCCAGGCGCTCCAGCAGGCGGGGCACCACTTGGTGCTCGTTGTGCAGATGATAGGCTTGCAGGGGCTTTTTGAGCTCCAAGTGCTGCAGCAGGCGGCCGCTGGTGCGGGTGTCTTCGCACAACACCAGGTCCACTTCGCGCAGCGTGCGGATGGCGCGCAGGGTAATGTCTTCGAGGTTGCCGATGGGCGTGGGCACAAGGGTAAGGGCAGCGGCTTCGGGCATAAGGCAAAGGTAGATGTACCGTAAGCTTTAGCTTGCGAGCGAGCGCCGCGAGCAGGCGGCACCGGGCGGCGCGCATGACGATGCTCGCTACGCTCCCTCGACAAGCTAAAGCGTGCGCTACAACCCAAACGGGCAAACGCCAGTAAACCCCTCTACCATTTGCTTAGCCCTCCCCACCTATGTCAGTAGACCCCAAAAACCGGCCCATTCGCGTTATCAATGATGACACGACCGAAGAAGAATTTGCCGCTGGCCTGCGTATTCCCAACGCCGACCCGCCCAAGAACGAGGCGGCCCGCGGCGGCTTTGGCAACCGCGATGGCAAGCAGGGCTTTGGCACCACCAGCGGCGATGGCGAAACCTCTCTGTCGATGAACTCCGATGCGGCCAGCCCGCAGCAACCCGGCGACAACATGCGCACCGCCGAGCAAGGTGCCGACCAGCGCCCCGACCAAGACTTGCCCAGCCCCGATGATGAGCGCGACGAAAACGGCCGCCGCCCCCACCGCGGCCCCGTGGATGAGCTCGACGCCGACGACATGCGCAAAGGCCCCGACGAAATGGAAGACGCCGACTCGGGCGTAGGCATGGGCCAAATGGCTCCTAAAACTCCGAAAATCATTACGGGCACCGATACCAACGCCGAGCTAACCGACCCCGGCGCTCAGGATTCGGCCATCGACCAAGGTTTTTAAGCAAAACCTTGGTTTTGTGAGGATTATCTTTTAACTCCCAACTTTTCACTTTCCACTATCATGGCAGACCACAAATCAAGCAAGCAGGGCGAATCGCACCAGGGCGGCCCCAACGTAGCTAAGCAAGCCGCCGGCACCGGCGAAGACAACGATGTAGAGCGCGACGAAAAGACCGAAAAGCGCCTGCAAGAAGATGCGCAGGATGCGCCCGTAACGCACCCCAACCGCTAGCCGCAGCTCAGGCAACCCAGGGTTTCTTCCTTTTACCACTCTCGCTAATTCCTTTTCCCATGTCAACCCACCACACGGAGCAAAATAAGCAGTCGCAGACCGATAAAAACGAAGCTGGCCTGCCAGAGCAGCCTAAAGCCGATGCCCTGCCCGCCGGCGACCTCGACGAGGCTACCGAAGAGCGCCTCGCCAACGAAGCCGAGGATACAGGTATGCAGCACCCCAACCGCGGCCACAACAAGCCCGACAACGGCAAAGGCAGCTACGCCTAAATTTGCAAACAATAACAAAAAAGAGGCAGACTACTTTGGGTAGTCTGCCTCTTTGTGTTAGCGGATAGTCAGCCGTTGCGTGAGCACCTTACCAGCTGCTGCTTGCAATTGTAGCGAGTAAATTCCTGCTGGTAAACCACTTAAGGACAGCAGCTGACTGGTGATACCGGGCGCTAGCATGTCGGTACGCACGGGGCGGCCCAGTGCATCGCGCAGCGTAAGAAGTTGGGGCTGGTAGCTGCTTGGCCACTCTAAGCGCACCAAATCAGTGCTGGGGTTGGGATAAATTTGGAGCAAACTGACCCCAGCCAACGCGGGCCGGGTGGGCAACACCTGGGCATCGTCGAGGGCGGCCACAAAGGCGGTGGTGGTAGTAGCAGCCCCACCAGCCACCGTAAGGCTGCTGAAGGTGGTGCTGGCACCGTGAAACGCCCCGCCCACGAACACATGGCCCTGCCCATCGGTAGCCAGGGCAACGCCCACTTTGTAGTCGGAGAAATTACCCGCGTAGCTGGTGAGCCAGCGCACATTACCGGCCGGCCCATATTTTGCTACGAAGCCCACGTAGCCATTAACGGTGCTGCGCAGCACATCGGTAGGCTGCGGGCCAAACGATACCCCATCGTAGGCGTAGCCACTCACGTAGCAGTCGCCCTGCGGGGTGGTGGCCAGCGCCTGGGGCCCTTCCAAGCCGCCTGCCTGAATGCCCTGCGCCCAACTGGCTTGGCCCTGCGCCGTAAACTTTGCCAGGTAGCCATCAGGGTTAAAGGGACGATAGGTGCCGCCGAAGACCGAGGTAGTACGCAGCGTCGTGCCGCCAATAGTGATGGCCGACTGGTCGGCCGTGGCTTGGTTGTCCCCAAAAGTGCCGGTTACAAACACGTTGCCCGCGGCATCGGCGGCTACGGCGTTGGCTTGGTCGCCGTCGGTGCCACCCAGGTCTTGGGCCCACTGCACGCTGCCGGCCGCGTCGTATTTGGCCAGGTAGCCATCGCCATAGCCGCCGCTCCCCGAATCGCGCACGGGCAGGACTACCGCAGGAACCAGCGTAATACTGAGGAAAAATTGCCCGCAGACGAATACTTCACCGGCGGGGCCGAGCGCCAGGCCGGTGGGGCCGATGCCGCCGGGGCCGGTTTGGGCGCGGGCCCATTGCACATCGCCCGTTGACGTAAGCTTCGCCACAAAGCCATTGTAGTAGTCAGGGTTGCCGGCGGGGCCGCCGCTCGTCAGGGTTTGGCCCCCTAGGGCCAGGGTGCCCGCAAAGCGGCCCGTGAGGTAGCAGCTACCATCGGGCTGCACGGCCAGGGCGGCAACAGTAACGCCCAGGCTGCCCTGCAACCCCTTGGTCCACAGCACTTCCCCAATGGACGAATACTTCACCAGCACGGCCATATTTGCGTTGGGGTTGCCGGGGCCAGCCACCACTACTGAGCCAAAACGGGTATCATTATAAATGGTGTAGGCCACGTAGCTATTACCGGCCGCGTCGAGGCCAGCGGCAGTGCCTTCGGCAGAGGTTCTAGTGCTGCCCGCCGAAGCGGTGCCGTCGCTAGCCTCCAGCCAGCGCCCCGAGCCGGTGCCGGCTACCCACTGCCCGGTGAAGGCGGCGCTGTTGTACGGACCTTTGGCACTAAAAACCTGATTGTTGAAGGTTATTACATCCGTAAACACGCCCGTAGCCGTGAGTTGGCCGTTGGCCACGGCCAGCGCGCTCACCTGGGCTTCGGCGAGGGGGCCGGCACCGGTGCGCACCCACCGGAAAGTTTGGGCCAAAGCCGGCGGCCCAGCCAAGCCGAGCAGTAGGCCCACGAAAATGAGGTATACCAGATGGGAGAGGTGTTGCATAGCAGGACAAAATAACTACGCCCAATTCCAAACCAGCCATTAGTTACGTAATCGAGTATAGTTTCTCATCACTCTCACCACCATGTCCCGCCGTTTTGCCGCCACCGACCTGCACGGCTGCCTGCGCACCTTTCGCTACTTGGTGGAGGAAGAGTTGCGCCTGCGCCCCGCCGACCACCTATACCTGCTAGGCGACTACGTGAACAAAGGCCCCGATAGTGGCGGCGTACTCGATTACATTAGGCAGCTGCAAAATACTGGTTACCAAATACATTGCCTGCGCGGCAACCACGAGCAGGAATTACTTGACACCATCCACGGGGCACCCAACGCCAATCATATGTGGAAACTGGAGCAGGAGCGCTTGCTCACGCTGGCCAGCTTCGGAGTGGCGCGGCCCGCCGATATTCCAGCCCGCTACGTGGAGTGGATGGAGGCCCTGCCGTTGGAACTGGAGCTACCCGATTTTGTGCTGGTGCACGCGGGCTACAACTTCGCCCTGCCGCCCGTCGAAATGCGCCGCGACACGCATACCATGTTGTACACTAAGCAATTCGTATTTGACCCGGCGCGGCTGGGTGGCAAGCGCCTGCTGCATGGCCACGTACCCACGCCCGTGGCCACTGTGCAGGCGCAGGTAGCTGCCCGCATTGGAGCCATCTGCCTCGACACGGGCGGCGTGTACCGCCACAACCCCGAGTTGCGCCACTTGGCCGCTCTCAACCTCGATAGCTGGGAACTGTACCTGGTCGAAAACCGTGAGGAGCCCTACCCCATTGCCAAGCGCTGAACCGCTTGGTCGTACTTTTGAGTCTATGCAAGCCACTGCCCCTACTACTGCCTCAACTGCCGTGCTCGACACCGCCGTTTTCGACCTCATTGCGCAGGAGCGCCAGCGCCAAACCCACGGCCTGGAGCTGATTGCCTCCGAAAATTACGTCTCCGACCAAGTGATGGCGGCGCAAGGCTCGGTGCTCACCAACAAGTACGCCGAGGGCCTGCCCGGCAAGCGCTACTACGGTGGCTGTGAGATAGTTGACCAAGTAGAGCAGCTGGCCATCGACCGCGTGAAGGAGCTATTCGGCGTGGCCTGGGCCAACGTACAGCCCCACTCGGGCGCGCAGGCCAACGCGGCCGTGATGCTGGCCTGCCTCAACCCCGGCGACAAAATCCTGGGCTTCGACCTCAGCCACGGCGGCCACCTCACGCACGGCTCGCCGGTCAACTTTTCGGGTAAGCTTTACCAGCCCAGCTTCTACGGGGTGGAGAAGGAAACTGGCCTCATTGACTGGGACAAGGTTATCGAAACCGCCCGCCGCGAGCGCCCCAAAATGATTATCTGCGGGGCCTCGGCCTACTCGCGCGACTGGAACTACGCCGCCCTGCGCCGCGCCGCCGACGAGGTGGGCGCGCTGCTGCTGGCCGACATTTCGCACCCCAGTGGCCTCATTGCCAAGGGCTTGCTCAACAACCCGTTTGAGCACTGCCACATCGTGACCACCACCACGCACAAAACCCTGCGCGGCCCCCGCGGCGGCCTAATCATGCTGGGCCAGGACTTTGACAATCCATTCGGCCTGAAAACGCCCAAAGGCGACATCCGGCCCATGTCGGCACTGCTCGACTCGGGCGTGTTTCCCGGCACGCAGGGCGGGCCGCTCGAGCACGTGATTGCCGCCAAGGCCATCGCCTTTGGCGAGGCGCTGGGCGAAGGCTACACCCACTACGTGCACCAGGTGCAGAAAAATGCCCAGGCGCTGGCCAAGGAATTCCTGAACCGTGGCTACAATATTATCTCGGGCGGCACCGACAACCACTTGATGCTGATTGACTTGCGCTCGAAGGGTCTCACCGGCAAGCTCGCCGAGAACACCCTGGTACAAGCCGACATCACCATCAACAAAAACATGGTGCCCTTCGACGATAAGTCGCCGTTCGTAACCAGTGGCATCCGGATTGGCTCGGCCGCCGTAACTACCCGCGGTCTGGTCGAAACCGACATGGTGCGCATTGTGGAGCTCATCGACGAGGCCCTCACCCACCACGCCGACACCAGCCGCCTCACCGGCGTGCGCCACCAAGTAAACGAGTGGCTGCAAGGCTACCCGTTGTTTCAGGCGTAAAGCTTGCTGGCTGCGTAAAAGGCTCTTGTCATTGCGAGCGCAACGAAGTGGAGCGCGGCAATCGCACCGAAACGACACCCGACCGGCTCGTTCCGGCATCGTTCTGGTGCGGTTACCGCGCTCCACTTCGTTGCGCTCGCAAGGATACTACATTTAGTATAAAATCAAACTAGCAACCCGTTGGCTTCCCCCACTCAAAAATTTCAGCAGAACCGCGCCGCCGCCGAAGGCGAAGCGGAGATGTCTTTTATCGACCACCTGGAGGCGTTGCGCTGGCACATCATCCGGGCGGCCATCGCGGTGGTGGTTTTCTCGCTCGTCGCGTTTTTCAACAAGACGTTCCTGTTTCACGACCTGATTTTGGGCCCGTCGCGCTCCGAATTCTGGACTTATCAGACGTTCTGCAAAATCGGCCAATGGTTCGGGTCTACCGACTCGTGCGAAAACCAGGTCAACTTCATTATCCAGAACCGGGAGATGAGCGGGCAGCTGACCATGCACATCAGCACCTCCTTTATTGTGGGTATCTGCCTGTCGTTCCCCTACTTGTTCTGGGAATTGTGGCGCTTTATCAAGCCCGGTCTGTATCCGCACGAGCGGGCCAACTCGCAGGGCGCGGTGCTCTTCGTGTCCATCCTGTTCGTCCTGGGTTTACTGTTTGGCTACTATATCGCCGCGCCGCTGAGTATCAACTTCCTGGCTTCGTACACGGTAGACGCCACCATCCAAAACCAGATTGACTTGCAGAGCTACCTGAGCACGCTCACCACCATGACGCTCTCCTGCGCCTTCGTGTTTGAGCTGCCCATGATAGTGTTTTTCCTGGCTAAAGCCGGCCTCGTCACGCCCGAGTTGATGACGCTCTACCGCAAGCACGCCATTGTGGTCATCCTCATCATCGCGGCCGTTATCACCCCGCCCGATATCTCGGCCCAGATTATCGTCACCATTCCCATTTTGCTGCTCTACGAGGTAAGCATTCACATTGCCCGCGTGGTGCGCCGCAACAGCGCTGCCAAGCTCAACGCCGGCCTGCTGGTGGGCGAAGGCGAATAAGTATTTGTCATTCAACGAGAACGCCCCGCTGAGCCTGGCTCAACGGGGCGTTCTCGTTTGCAAGTCACATTATTTTTTCAGCTGATAAGCCCCCGGCACGCCCGGCACCGGCTCATAGCCGCCAAACACCGCGGGCAGCAGGTAGCGCAGGCGGGGCAGCAGGCGGTTTTGGTCGATGATGTAAGTGGGTGGATTAGGGGCTAAGCTGCGGCCCACGCGCACCACGGCCGCGTACTCGGTGAGGTGGCCAAAGTCGGCGGCCGCCAGGGGCCAGTCGAGGTAGGGGCGGGCGGCGGGGTGCGTGAGGTAGGCCCGGCGGTCGGGACCCAGCACCAGCACCGGCCGGCCGGCCGCCAGGCGGCGGTAGGCCGGGTTGGGCTGCGGGGCCAGCGTGCTTTCGGCCGGCAGGTGCAGCAGCGTGGGCAGGCCCGGCACCAAGTCGCGGTAGCGCACCACCACCACTAGGCCCAGCACCACCACAAACAGCAGCTCGGGCACCCACTCGCGGCCCGGCAGCCGCTGCCACAAAAACAAGCTGAAGTACGTGAGCGGCGGCAGCAGCAGCAGCAGCGAGCCCGGCGCCAGCCCGCGCCCCACCGCTAGCACCGCCACGGCCACCACCAGCCATACCAGCATCAGTTGCCGAAACTTAGCCTGGAATACCAGGCCCAGCGCGGTGCCGGCTGTGCGTAGCAGCGCCAAAGCCAGCAGCACCGCTACGCCCGCCAGCAGCGGCCAGGCCACGGCGGGCGGCAGGCCATCGGTGGCGGCCACGGTGAAGCGCAGGCCGCGCGCCAGGTGCATATCCTGAAAATTGGGCAGCGCCCCCACGTAGAGAAACACCGTGGCGACTACCGCGTAGGGCGACAAAAACCCGCACACCAGCAGCAACGCGCTCCGAAACGAGCTGGCCGCAAAAATGAGTACCGCGAAAAAGCCCAACCCCACAAAAAAGGCCAGCGGCAGGTAGCATAACCCCGCCAAGCCAATTAAAAAGCCCGCCCGAAACAGCCGCCGGTTGTCGTACCCCTCGCGTGAGGTGGGCAGCAACGCACTGAGGGCGAAGATGATAAACGTGTGCCCCAGCAGCAGCGGCGACAGCGCATCGAGGTCGGTGCTGAGGCTGCCCACCACCAAGTAAGTGAGCGCCGCCAGGTAGCCGCGCTCGGGGTGCACATCGGCCCGGTTGAGCACGGCGTTGAAGCGCAGGGCCTGCACTAGCAGCAGCCCCAATGCGGCGGTGCGGTACAGAAGCACCGGCCGGTTCCAAGCCAGCTCCAGCACGCCGGCCGCGGCGGCGGCCAGCGGCGCGGTGCCATCGTACAGGTCACGGTAGGGCCAGGCCCCGGCGGCCACGCCCTCGCCTAGCAGCAGCAGGCGCAGTTCGGCCGCCGTGAGGGGCAGGCCCAGCCATAGCAGCGGCAGCCGCAGGGCCAGCACCAAGGCCAGCAGCACCAGCAATTGCGCCGGCAGGGAGCTTTTGAAAAAGCGAAGCACAGTAAAAAAGTGAGTTTGCCCCGCAAAGGTGCGGGCGAAAGCCGACTGGCCCGCGCGCCGGGCGCGTTGCCGGGCGGCGTACCTTTGTGGTTTACCAAGAAGTTATGGAAAGCAAACGACAGCAAAAAATGGCCAGCCTGCTTCAGCAAGAGCTGGCCCAGGTGATGCAGCGCGACCTGCCTCACCTGTTTGGCGGCGGGCTGGTGCCCAGCATCAGCAGTGTGAAAGTGACGCCCGACCTGGCCGTAGCCCGCATTCACCTCAGCCTGCTCATCGGCGGCGATGCCCCCGAGCGCCTGGCCGCCATCAAGGAGCACACCAAGGAAATTCGCTTTGCGCTGGGCAAGCGCATTCGCGCCCAGGTGCGGGTGGTACCCGAGCTCACGTTCTTCCACGACGACAGCGCCGCCTACGCCGCCCACATGGAGCAGGTGCTCAGCAAGCTCGACATTCCGGCCGCCCAGCCTGAAACCGACGAGGACGACGACGATGCGACCGAAACGCCGCGCCCGCGCCTGTTCAATTAGTGAAGGCGTGAAGGAGTGATTGAGTGAACAACCAGCCGGTTTAGTAGCTCATCTGCTCACGCCCGCCATTCACACCTTTACTACACCACTCCTTCACCGCTTTGTATTACGACCCGATTAAGCGCAGCCTGGGCAATGTGTTCAACCGCTCGCCGTGGCTGCGGCGCTTGTTTTATAACCTGCTTGACCTCTTGCTGTTGCGCACCTGGCACGTGCACCGCGAGCTGCGCCAGTGGGCTCGGGGCCGCACCCGTGAGCCCCTCGCCATCCTCGATGCCGGGGCCGGCTACGGCCAGTACAGCTACTGGCTCAGCGGCCTGAGCCGCGCCTGGCGCATCTTAGCCGTGGATGTAAAAGAAGAGCAGGTGGCCGACTCCAACCGGTTTTTTCAGGCCATTGGCCGGCCACAGGTGCAATTTGAAGTGCAGGACCTCGTGCTCTACCAGCAGCCCAATGCCTTCGACCTGGCCCTAGCCGTGGACGTGATGGAGCACATTCTGGAAGACGTGGAGGTGTTTCGCAACATCCACGCCTCACTCAAGGATGGCGGCATGCTGCTCATTTCTACGCCCAGTGACCAGGGCGGCTCCGACGTGCACGCCGACTCCGAAACGAGCTTCATTGAAGAGCACGTGCGCGACGGCTACAACATCCACGAGATTCAGCAGAAGCTTCGTACTGCGGGCTTCGAGCGCATTGAGGCGCGGTATAGCTACGGCGAGCCCGGCCAAGTGTCGTGGCGGCTCAGCATGAAGTACCCGATTTTGATGCTGGGCAAGTCGCGCTGGTTTTTTGCGCTGCTGCCGTTTTATTACGCCATCGTTTTCCCGTTCTGCCTGCTGCTCAACTGGTTCGATGCCCGCAACACCCACGACTCAGGCACGGGCCTCATCGTAAAAGCCTGGAAATAACAGCGGCTGCCAGCCCATTTTGTGGACAATTTTAGCTAGTAGCCGTTGTAGTGCTGCTATTGTGCTGATTTTGAACACATGTTGCCGCTGCGCCCATGCTCGCTAAGCTTCCGAAGTCTCTTAAGTCTGCCCTAATCAGTTCCTCGGTGAACGTCCCGCTCCTCATTGCCCGGCGCTATTTCTTGTCCAAGAAAAAGCGTAACATCATCACCATCATCTCCAACATTTCGATGGTGGGCGTGGCGGTGGGCACCGCGGCGCTCATCATCGTGCTCTCGGTCTTCAACGGCCTCGAAGACCTGGTGCGCTCGCTCTACGGCAAGTCGGACCCTAGCCTGGTAATAGCGGCCCGCCAGGGCAAGTCTTTCCCGGTTAACACCTTGTTAATCGAGAAGATACAAAAAACACCCGGCGTGGCCCTGCTCACCGAGGTTATCGAAGACAACGCCCTGCTGCAATACCACGACCGCCAGATGGTGGTGAAAATGAGGGGCTTATCCGAAAATTACTTCGGCCAGATTCCCATCGACTCCAACCTGCGGGCCGGCGACCACCGCCTGCGCCGCGGCGACCTCGAATACGCCATTGTGGGCGAGGGTGTGCAGCACGAGCTCAGCGTTACCCTCGACAATCGCCTATCTCCCCTGCGCCTGCTCTACCCACGCCAGGAGCCCGGCCGCAAAACGCTCAACATCAACCCCGACAAGGCTTTTAACGAGGAGCCTATCCTGGCAGGCGGCATCTTCCAGATAGAGCAGAAGCTCGACGACAGCTACCTGTTTGTGCCCCTGAGCTTTGCGCAGCGGCTGCTCAACTACGGCGACCGGCGCACGGCCTTCTACGTAAAGGTGGGGGCTAGCTTTAAGGCCGATAAGGTGAAAGACGAGCTGCGCGAGCGCCTCGGCGACAGCTTCACCGTGCTCGACTCCGACGAGCAGCACGTGAGCCTGCTCAAGGCCATCAAGATTGAGAAGCTGTTCGTGTTTATCACGTTTGCCTTTATCCTGCTCATCGCCTCGCTCAACATCTTTTTCTCGCTCTCGATGCTGGTTATCGACAAGCGCAAGGACATTGCCGTGCTGCAAGCCATCGGGGCCACCGAGCAAACGATACGGCAGGCCTTTTTGCTGGTGGGGGCCATTGTGGCGCTGGTGGGGGCCGTGGTGGGGCTGGTGCTGGGCGTGGGCATTTGCTGGGTGCAGGAAACTTTCCACGTGGTGAGTATGGGCATGGCCACCAGCATCGTGGACTCGTACCCGGTAAAAATGCAGGCCTCGGACATCTTTTTCATCTCGCTGGCTATCATTTCGATAACCTTGGCCGTGTCCATTCGCCCGGCCCTGAACGCCGGCCGCATGCAGATTCGCGAGAACCTCTAGCTGCCTTTCGTAGTAAGCTGGAGCATTAGCCTGCGCCTGCGCCCACTCACCTACGAAGTGATATTAATCATATCCGGAATACCGGCAGTCGTGGCTAACTTGCGCGTTCTCGTGCTCAGCTATGAATGTTTCTACTGCACTACCTTTCCAACTGGTCTACTCGCTGTTTGCCCACGAGTACCTGGGGCATTTGTTTACAGCGCACGTGGTGCAGCTCGGTCCCAGGGGCCAGTTAACGCTTCAGCATCAGACGATTTCGGCCAAAAACGCGCCCGAATTTGCGGCCAATTTGGAGAAAGATGACTACGAACTGATTGCCCTCTGCGACCAGTTGCAGCAGGATGCCGTCATCAAGGAATTTTGGCCCCGCAAGATTACGGCGGCCGACTTTTTCCTGAAAATATACAATCCGGAGAAGGGCGACAAGCCCATGCAGGAGGCCGTGGCCCGCTACGTGCAGTCGCGCCTGGGCCGGCTGCTGGCGGGCCTGCAAGGCAAGCACGTCTTCATTATGGGCCGCGATGGCGAGCCCACCTGGCGCGAGCTCAAGCTGGCCCCGGTGCCGGCCTCGGTACTGTTTCACTTTCGGCGCAACGACGAAGGCACGCACTACTTCCCCACGATTCAGTTTCAGAATCAACGGCTTGACTTTCAGTTCAAAAATGCCGTTCTCGTGTGCCAGCAGCCCGCCTGGCTGCTGCTCGACGACGTGCTCTACCACTTTCGCCACGACGTGGACGGCCGCAAGCTGCTGCCGTTTCTAAACAAGAAATTCATCGTGGTGCCGCGCGCGGTGGAAAAAAGCTATTTCCAGAAGTTCGTGGCCCCGCTCATGGAGTCGTTTGACGTGCACGCGCGCGGCTTCGACATCCGCACCGAGCGCTACCTGGCCCGGCCCCACCTCACGTTTTCGGACGTGCCACCCGGACCCCTCGCTGGCGGGCCGGTGGTGCCCGTGCGCCCGCCCGGCCCGCCCCGGCGCGGCCGCGTGCCGCTGCCCAAGCCCGTGCTGATACCCGGCGCGGGCACCGACGAGGCCCCGCTGTTTTTCAACCTCACCTTCCGCTACGGAGCCTACGACCTGCCTATCACGCCGCCGCGCCCCATGAGCGTGCAGCTAGAGGAAGATGCTGACTCTTACATCTTTCGCCGCCTGCTGCGCTCGGCCAAGGAAGAAAACGACCGCGCCGACGAGCTGCGCCAGCGCGGCCTGCCCCTCGACGCCGACGGCCACACCTCGCTGCCCAAGGCCGAGGCCTTTCGCTGGCTGCACGAGCACGCGCCGGCGCTGGGAGAACTGGGCTTCCAGGTGCAGGGCGGCTCCACGGCCAGCCAGGACTACTTCATCGGCCCGGTGCGGGTGGAGGTGGGCATTGAGGAGCGCGGCGACTGGTTCGACGTGCGCGGCACGGTGTGGTTTGGCGAGTACGCGGTGCCGTTTATCCGGCTGCGGCCCTACATTTTGCAGCGCCGCCGCGAGTACCGCCTGCCCAACGGCCAGGTCGCCTTCATTCCCGACGAGTGGTTTACCGACTATCTGGAGCTGTTCGCTTTCGCCGAAGAAACCGAGGACCAGCCGCTATCCTTGCGCCGCCACCACCTATCGCTAGTTACTGATTTAGAGCAAGATAACTTAGCTACCGTCACCCTCACGCGCCGCCTCGAAAAGCTGCGCGATTTTGCGGCTGTGGAGGACCGGCCACTGCCGGTAGGCTTCCGGGGCACGCTGCGGCCCTACCAGCAAGCGGGCTACAACTGGCTGCGCTTTGTGCAGGACTACCACCTCGGCGGCTGCCTGGCCGACGACATGGGCCTGGGCAAATCGGTGCAAACGCTGGTGATGCTGCTGGAGCGCCAGGAGAGCCAAGCCAGCAAGGGCGCGGCCACGCTGCTGGTGCTGCCTACCTCGCTGGTTTACAACTGGATGAACGAGGCGCGCAAGTTTACCCCCAGCCTGCGCCTGCTGGCCTACACCGGCACCTACCGCGACAAAAACGTGGCCCAGTTTGCCGACTATGACATCGTGCTTACCAGCTACGGCATCGTGCGCCTCGACACCGACTTGCTGGCCAGCTATCAGTTTGACTACGTGATACTTGATGAGTCGCAGGCTATTAAAAACCCTAGCTCGACCACGGCGCAGGCCGTGCGCAAGCTGCGCGCCCGGCACCGGCTTATTCTCACCGGCACGCCGGTCGAGAACAGCACCATGGATTTGTGGTCGCAGATGACGTTTATCAACCCCGGCTTGCTGGGCACGCAGGCATTTTTCCGCAAGGAATTCGTGAAGCCCATCGAGAAGCACCAGGATGAAAGCCGCACCAAGAAGCTGCACGCGCTCATCAAACCCTTCGTGCTGCGGCGCCACAAAGCACAGGTAGCCAGCGAGCTACCAGCCAAGACCGAGCACCTCAGCTACTGCCCCCTCACCGAGGAGCAGCAGCAGTTTTACGAAGAAACCAAGAGCTTTTACCGCAACAAAATCCTCGAAACGCTGGAGGGCCACGCGCCCACCCCGGCCGGCGGCACCCAGCTGCTGCTGCTGCAAGGCCTCACCCGCCTGCGCCAGATTGCCAACCACCCCCACCTAGCCGACCAGAGCTACGAAGGCGAGTCGGGCAAGATGCGGGAGATTCTGCGCATGATTAGGAGCGTGGTTTCTGAAGGGCACAAGGTGTTGGTATTCAGCCAATTCGTGCAGCACCTGGCGCTGGTGCGCACCGGCCTCGACGAGCGCCAACTCACCTACGCCTACCTCGACGGCCACACCCGCGACCGCCAGGGCGAGGTCGAGCGCTTCCAGAGCGACCCCGACCTGCAAATTTTCCTCATCAGCCTCAAAGCGGGCGGCGTGGGCCTCAACCTCACCGCCGCCGACTACGTCTTTATCCTCGACCCCTGGTGGAACCCGGCAGTGGAGGCCCAGGCCATCGACCGCGCCCACCGCATCGGCCAGCAGCGGCCGGTGTTCGTGTACAAGTTCATTAGCCAGGGCACGGTAGAGGAGAAAATCCTGGCTTTGCAGCGCCGCAAGCTCCAGCTGGTGAGCGACTTGATAACAACCGACGAGGCCGTAATAAAGTCGCTGACGCGGGCCGATATTGAGGAACTGCTGGGATAGCGCCGGGCTTACCTTCGTAGCTACACTATTCCCCCTTTTGCTATGCTTACGTCCCTTCGCATCCAGAATTTCCGCAGCATCCGCGACGCGTCGGTGAAGCTGGGGCAGGTGAATCTGTTTATCGGGCCGAATAATTCGGGCAAGTCAAATTTTTTGAAGGGAATAGAGCTACTTTCTCACAGTTTAGTATATCAACAGCGCGAGCTAATTCAAAAGCATTTTAGCGCACTAATTCCGCGTAGCAAACTAAAAAAATCTTCGGAGGAAACTATACGTTTTCAAGCCCAAATCACGAATAAACCTGAACAACTTTTCAGCTTAATTATGGGCTATAGAAAAGGTGAGTATATTAGAGAAGCGGACGAATATATTAATGAATTTCATGTAGATTCCGTAGTTTTAACTACTAAGGAACCAACACATAATTTCCCTAAATTTGTCAGTCAATACTTCGAGGAAGATTCTTTTGATTTTCCTAAATTATCCGAAGTAGAACTCGACGTCAGAAGCAGATTATCAGGCTTACAGTTATATAAGCTCAACCCAAATGCTTTTGAATTGAGTACCGAATTGTCAGACCAACCTCATTTAGAAGCAAGTGGCCAGAACATAGGCTCTTTTCTATACACATTGAGTCAGAACCATGAGGCTCAGTTTTTGAAGCTGAAGCATGAACTTGCTAGCTGTGTTGGCTCGCTCACTTCCGTATCCGCTCCACCAGACCCCAACAAAAAGGGTAATCTACGCCTCAAATTTTTTGATGCAAGCGGCGATTCATACTGGGCTGAAGAAGTCTCCGAAGGCGTTCTCTACTTCCTAGCGCTACTCTGCATCGTCCACCAGCCTGACCCGCCGAAACTGCTGCTGCTAGAGGAACCAGAGAAAGGCATTCACCCGCGCCGCATTAAGGAGATAATGGATTTCATCTTTGAATTAGCGCGGCTACGCGACATTCAAATTATCATCACATCGCATAGCCCGTATGTAGTGGACCATTTTGCCGATATACCAGAGTGTATTTCGGTATTTGACCGCGTGGATGGCGAGACGGTGATTCATAACGCGGCGGATATCATTCAGAAAACCAACGAAGAGTACGCTGCGCAGGGATTACCGCCTACTAAGTACACGGACTCTTTGGGCGAATACTGGGTTTCGGGCTTTCTGGGGGGCGTGCCATTATGAACGTCGTGACCTACGGCTTTTTTGGGGAGGATGAAGGACAAGGACGATTTTTGGAGCAATACCTGGGCAAGCTGGAGCAAACGCATTCAGTTCTGTGCGAGGCGCATTCGTGGTACAGCAAGAGATTCAAAGGGGTCAATAACAGGGGGGTTGACCGGGGCTTTCGCGCGGCGTGGCTGGCCGGCTTTGCGCAGGCTGAATACCGTTTGGATTGTCTGTTTGTCGGGCGTGATTTGGACGCGGATACTCCGACTATCCGCGCCGAGCGTTTGGCTCACTTCACTGGCGAGATTGCAGATATTTCGCGTGAAGACTGGAAAGCTCGCACCATCTTTATTCTGCCTATGCAGTGCATAGAACACTGGTTGCTAGCCCTACAGCGACACGCCGATGGCCGGCCATCTAATGCTTGCCGGGACTTAGAAGCAATTGTGAACGATGCGGTGAAGCGGGAATTATACGACGAGCACCCGCGCCTACCATCAGAGCAGACGAAAGACGACTTGGTAACCGCCTTATCTGCTGGGCTAGATATTACCTGGCTGGCCGAGGTATCGGTTAGCTTTCGGCTGTTTCACCACGATGTGGAAGCTTATCTGACATCCTTGCCAGCCGAGTAGTATATCCGCAACCCGCCAATTGTCGTTACTTGCAGGGCAGATGAGCACCGCGTAGGTGTCCGCTGCTCCTTGCTTATGTACAACCGACTACTGGCAGTCCGTTTTTCTTCTTCCGCCTTCTTACCCCTAGCCGCGCTGCTACTGAGCGGAGCCACCATCAGCGGCTGCGGCGAGTCTGATAAAACCACCGAAAAAGCCACCGCTGGCAAGGCAGCCAAAACGCCAGCCGCGGCCAGCAGCCAGGTAAGCGTGTTTGTGGATGCCTCCACTGGAATGCGCGGCTTCATGCACCCCAACACGCCGGGTGAAACGGGCAGTCAGTTTCAGCGCACCATCACGGAGCTGCTTAGCAACATCAACGGCCAGCGCGCCGCCCAAGCCCCGGCCTACTACTTCGTGCAGGAAAGCACGCCCAGCAACCCGCGCGCATTGCGGCCCACCACCTACGCCGAGCTGAGCAACACGGTGAGCACAGGCATTGAGAAGCCGGCCCTAGGCACCGAAATGCCCACCATGCTGCGCGAAGTGTTGAAGCTGCAAAAAGGCAAGCCCGGCGCGGTGAGCATCGTTATTTCTGACTTCATCTACGCGCCGCCCGACCCCAAGCAAACCTGGAAGGTGAAAACCGATGTGAAGGACGCGCTGAGCGAAGCCTCAGCGGCCAACTTAGCCATCAGTGTCTTTGCCGGCACGTCGGAATTTCGGGACAAGTTTTTTCCGGGCAACCGCACGCGCTTTCAGGTGCTGAAGGGCAGCCGCCTGCCCTACTACGTGTGGGTGCTGGGTGAGCCCGCCGCCGTAGCCTCTATCACGCCGCTGCTCAAGCCGCTGATGGGCGCGGGTTTTGAGCGCGTGAGCTACAACCTGCCCGCGCCACCGGCGGCAGTGTTCGAGCACTTCGGCAACGTGGGTGAGTGGTATGTGGACAAAACCGGCAGCCGCCAAACCCAGCCCCTGACGCTGCACGTCACTAAAAGCCTGTCGCGCCAGGAGCCCGCCGAGTTTGTGCTGGCCCTCGACCTCAGCAACGCGCCGGCCGCCGAAGCTGCCAGCCTGCCCAAGCAGCTGCAGCTCGATGAAGTAGGCACCGGCGCGACCCTACCCAAAGTGTGGGCCGCCCGCGACGAGCTGAAGTCGCCCCGCAGCCCCGCGCTGCCTACTTACACGCACCTAGCTAAGGTGCACCTAGAGCGGCTGCCCGGCCAAAAGGCTGCCACCCTGCGCTTGGTGCTACCCCGCATCCAGCCCGCCTGGGTAGCCAAGTACACGACGCTCAACGACAGCAACATTGCCGCGCAGGGACCTAAGACCTTCTTGCTCAGTGAGGTATTGCAAGGCGTGCAGGACTACTACGACCAGCAGCCAGCCAGCCACGAGGTGTGGTCCTTGCCCGTGCGGGTGCAGGCAGCCGACTAAGCGGCCCGCTTCTTGCCGCTAAACCTTACTTTCTACTCTTCTTTTCCCCCGAAACCCAACCTTTCATGTTTCAAAAGCTGTTCACCACCCTCTATCAGGCGCTGCTGGGCACTGCCGAGCCGTCGTCACTGATTCCGGTTTACCAAAAAAGCATTTTTCCGGGCGTGGGCCTGAGCACGCTGTTTGGCGTAGCGCTGGGGGCGGCTTTGCTGTTCTACGTGATTTTCAACCGGGTGCTGACTACATCTTTCTACAAGACCTCGCACTGGCTTATCATGCTGCTGCTCACGGCCATTAGCTCGGCCATTCTGGCTTATTCGCAGGCCCGCTCGGTGGTGTATGCCAACCTAGATGGCGAGACGCTTGGCACCATCGAAAAGTCGGCCTATGACCGCTACGTACTGGGCTTTTTGGTGGTAAATGCCCTGTACGGGGCCTTGTTTTTCGTGCTGTGGTCGTTCGTGGTGAAGCCACTGTCGGTGAGCGCCCGCACCACGCCAGTGCGCTGGCCCAACTAGGCTAGCGGCTCCCGTCATTAACTCATCATTTCCCGTCTGTTATTGCGAGCACAGCGAAGCAATCGCACCAGAAGGCATCGTTTGGGTATCGTGCTGATGCGATTGCTGCGCAGGCTCGCAATGACAGACGGAGGAAGACAGATTCTAACAATTGAGCATAAACATCTAATAATCAACTATGTCCACGCTATATCTCTTCGGCATTGGGGGCACGGGGTCGCGGGTTATCCGCTCACTCGTGATGCTGCTGGCGGCTGGGGTCGAACTCAAGAATTGCGACCGGGTGGTGCCCATCATCATCGACCCCGACGCGACCAACGGCGACAAGCAGCGCACCATCGAGCTGCTCAAAACTTACCAGCGCCTGCGCTCGCAGGTAAAGCCGCCCGCCTCGGGTGACAGCACCGCTGGCCAGTTCTTCGGAGCTGATATTCAGACACTCGCCTCGCTGGCCCGTCCCGGTGAGCAGCGCGATGCGCGGGTGAAAGACACCTTCGAGTACAGCTTTAGCGGCATGGAAGAGCCGCTACGCGATTACCTGCGCTACACCAACTTGCCGGTGGAAAGCCAGTATCTGGTCGATTTACTTTTTGACCCCAAAAGCCTTGATGAGAACCTGAAAGTGGGTTTCAAGGGCAGCCCCAACGTGGGCAGTGTGGTGCTAAACCAGCTCGTGGATTCGCCCGAATTTCAGTTCTTTGGCAACGAGTTTCGGGCCGGCGACCGCGTGTTTTTCATCAGTTCCATCTTTGGGGGCACGGGCGCGGCGGGCTTCCCGCTGCTGCTCAAAAACCTGCGCGACCGCGACGCCAAGCTGCCCCATATTGAGCTGCTGAACACCGCTCCCATCGGCGCGCTCAGCCTGCTGCCCTACTTCAGCCTGAAAAGTGAGGACAGCAGCGCCATCGACTCCAACACGTTCATTACCAAGACGAAGGCGGCGCTGGCTTACTACCAGCACAACCTAACCGGCCTGAATGCCATGTACTACTTGGGCGACCAGGCCCAAAAGCAGAACGACAACCACGAGGGCGGCATCAGCCAGCAAAACAACGCGCACTTCATTGAAGTGGTGGGCGCGCTGGCCGTGCTCGACTTCTTGGAGAAGCCGGACAGCATTGCCCGCGAGGAGCATTTCTACGAATTTGGGTTGGAGCGCGACGATAGCGAACTGCGCTTCGAGTCGTTTGACCGCCGCCAGACACTGCCGCTGGTGGGCGAGGCGCTCACGCGCTTCCACTTCTTCGCCACGTGGCTGCAACACCACCTGGGCGAGACGATGTCGGCGACCTACGCCACCAACCTGGGCCTGAAAAACGCCTGGGACCGCGAGCCTTTCTACCAGGATTTGCGCCGGTTTCTGTTCGATTACAACTCGCCCGACCGGCAGTTTATCTCCTACACCGCCTGGCTGCGTGAGCTGCGCGACAACTCGCGGCGCTTCCGGCCCTTCAACCTGCGCGACGGCTACGACCCGCAAAACCACTGGGCCGACATGGCCGACTTGCTGGAGCCCGACTTTGACAAAGCAGTGGCGGGTAAAGAGCTGAAAAAGAAAGGCTTGTTCGGCAAGTCCGACGTTATCGACCCCAAGCAAATCCGGGTGATGCTGGATAAGCGTCTCAGCCAAGCCGTGGCCAACGACACGGCTAGTTCGCCAGCCACGGCTATGCTGCGCACCTTCACGGAGGTGATGGACGAGGTGGTGAGCGGGCAGCAGCTGCCGTAAAGCGGGAGCTGCCACCCTAGCGGGGCGTCTCACGAAACCCCTATGGGGCCGGCCCCCTCTCCGAAAAGGAGAGGGGGAGCCTGACGCCTGTATTTAACAAAATATTAACTCCTATTTTCTGCAAGCTACCGCGCTACCATGGCTCCCCTCTCCTTTTCGGAGAGGGGGCCGGGGGTGAGGCGCTCCGCCAGAACGAACTCCTTCTCCATGAGTAACATCCTTCAGCTCCTTGACCGCGGCAAGCCCACGCTACGCGGTTGGCAGGAGTCGGACCGCATCACGGCCGGCGAAGCCGAAAAAATGCAGGACCCCGCCGGCGATAACCCGCGCCGCACGGCCACGGCCATTCCCACGCCCTTCGGGCGGATGCATCTGCTCGAAACGGCCTTTAAGTTTGTGCGCCAGCAGCCGCAAGGCAACTCGCTGTACCATAGGCTAGTAGCGCAGTGCTGGGATATGCTGGAGCTGCTTTTCTACAACAAGGCTACTGATGCCTATAAGCTGCGCTTCGTGCCCTGGGCCAAGAAGGAGCAGGTAGACCTGCTGGTGCAGAGCCCCGACCCGCGCATCCGGCTGCTAGGCAACACGTTGCGCCTGTACCTGGCCGACGCGCACTTCCGCGAGCTGGACACGCTATACCTGATTTTTGCCGATAGCCGCGATGCCAGCGGGCGCGAAACCCGGCAGCTGCTGGGCGGCACCTCGCCCTTCACGCTGGTATTTGCGCACCCGGCCGTGCCGCGCCTCAACATACAGCGCAAGGGCGACGGCAACGGCTTCTATTTCGACCAGCAGGTAGTGCCGCTGCACCAGCGCAGCAACGAGTTTCAGCAGTACATTTTTGGGCTGTTTGAGGTGCACCCCACGTTGCGGCAGGAGAACTTTGCGCAGTGCATCGCGCAGTTTCTGGCCGCCACCGACAAGGGCCGCGTGCAGGCGCTGGCCGAGGAAAAACCGAACGTAGCCACGTTTGAGCAGCACTATGAGCCGCTGCGCGACGCCTTGGGCAACACCGTGCAGGTGCGCGGCATCACGCTTTCCAAGCAAGCTGAGGCCCAGCAGAAAACAACTTCCGATTGGTTTATCCGCTTTAATGAGCGGGTGGCGCAAACGGGCAAGATTCCGCTGGTGCTCATGCCTGGCCTCGACCTGCGCCGCAGCGACTACTTCGGCGGCACCGCTGGCACCGACCAGACGGTTATCCAGTACGGCTACGAAAACCAGCGCCTCGAAGAGCGCCGCCTCGAAACGCTGGGCGTACAGTATCCCTTCCTCACCGTCAACGACTTCCTGGAAGACCGGCTGCTCGAAGTACCCTTTGCGGTGAACACTGAACGCTTCTACTTTGGCCAGGTGCAGCCCGAGCCCGGCGCGCGGCCCGAGGACCGGCCGCTGCGCTTTTTACTACCGCTCAAGCGGGCGTGGTTCGATTATTTCGAAGCCGTTGACCTTGATAAACAGCTGCGCCTCACGCTGTTCGACAACCACGTGCAGCTGCGACTGGCCGTGCCAGTTACCAGCGGGCGCGAGGTGGTGTACGAGCGCAGCTATTACTTCCGCCCCGGCCCCAGCCAGAGCGCTGAAGCGCCGGTGGAGGCCGTGCGCAGCGACTCGCCCAAAACGCCCTACCGCGGCGGCCGCGTGAGTGCCCGCCTCGACGTGGGCGTGTTCCCGTTCTACAAGTTTGAGGGCCAGAATGCCCGCGACAACGGCCCGTACTACGTGCAGCTAGCCGACCAGAACGAGGGTGCCGACCTGGCTAAGCTCAACTTTTACCAGGGCGGGCAGCCGCTGCCGGTGCTGGTGCCCGGCGGCACGCGGGGCGTGCGCGCCCGCCAGCGCATGGGCCGCAACCCGCGCGGCCCGGCCAGCACCTACTACGAAGTGGTGGGCACGCACTTCGATTTTATGGAAGTGGAGTCGCCGGTGAGTGGGCAGCTTTCGGCGCCGGCCACTGGCTTGCTCGTGCCGCGCTGGCACATAGTAAACCCTGGGGCCCAGCGCTATACGTTTGCCGTGGACTTTGGCACCACCAATACTCACGTCTCGTTCGCCACGGCCGAGCGGCCCGAGCCGCAGCCGTTCCGCATCGGCACCGAGCGCGAAATGGAAGTGGTGATGCTGAACCGCCCGCTGCCTTCTACCGACTTTGTGCTGCCCAAGCGCTACGGCCCCGACTCGTTCGGCATGATGCCGCTGGCCGACACGCTGCGTAACCGCGAGTTTGTGCCCGCCTTCATCGGTATTGAGGGAGCTGAATCGGCCTTCCCCATTCGCACGGCCACCTGCGAGTCGCCGGCCTTTATCAGCGAGGGCAACCCGCTGCTGTTTGGCAGCATCAACATCGGCTTCTACCTCAGCCGCGACGGCTTCCTCTACAACCACCCCGAGGACGGCCGCTACCGCACCAACCTCAAGTGGAACACCGAGGGCGGCGAGCGCGCCGCCGGCGTCGAGCGCATCCGGGCCTACATCCGTGAGCTGCTGCTGCTCATCAAGCACAAAGTGGCGTTGAATGAAGGCGATGTGCGCGCCACGCAAGTGGTGTGGTCGCGACCGCTGAGCATGAAAACCGTGGCCCGCCGCGACTTCCAGGACATCTGGCAGAGTGAGTTTGAGCGCGTATTTGGTGAGGAGCCGGGCCAGCGCCTGGCCGACCTCAGCGAGTCGTGGGCGCCGTACCTCTACCTCACCGACCGCCACACCGACGGCGGCATCGTGCCCTCCGAGCGCGACAACGTGGTGAACATCGACATCGGCGGCGGCACCACCGACGTGCTGCTGCTGCGCGGCAAAAAGCCCGAGGCCACTATCTCGTTCCGCTTTGCCGGCGATGTGCTGTGGGGCGATGGTGCCTTTGGTGGCGCGCGCCAGCAAAACGGCCTGCTCTACTACTACGTGGCCCGCACCGCCAACAAGCCCGTGAGCCAGGAGGCCCAGGCCGCCCGCGAGGTAGTGCGCGCCGCCCTCGAAAGCAAAGCTAGCTCGGCCGATGTGGTTAGCCTGCTCTTTAATTTTGATAAGCAGCTGGAATTCAGCCGCGAGCTGCGCAGCGCGCGGCACCTGCGCATTGTGCTGCTGCTGCACTACGCGGCCGTGGTGTACCACGTGGGGCAGGCCTGCCAGGCCCGGCAGCTGGCGGTGCCGCGCCACTTGTGCTTCAGCGGCAAGGGCAGCACCTACTTGCGGATGCTTGACCTCGATTCGAACCTGGGCACGCTCACCGAAATCGGCAAGCTGATTCTGGAGTTTGCCTCGGGCCAGCCCGCGCCTTCCGATTTCCGCCTCACGCTGGTGAACCAGCCCAAGGAGGCCACTGCCAACGGCGCGGTGCTGTGGAAGCTGGCCGGCGGCGACGCCGCCCAGGCTAAAGCCCCGGCCGAATTTGTGCTGCCCGGCGTGCTCCCGGCCGATGCGCCCGAAGGCCCGCCCCGCGCCTTCACCCTGGCCGAAGCAGAGAACGATACCATTGAGGATGAGGTAATTGCCAACGCCCGCCGTCTGGTGCGCTTCATCACCCACGACTCGTCAGATATTCGCAGCCTGCTCGATGAGTTGAACGTGGAAATCGACCCCGACTTCGTGTACAACTTCCTCGATGGCAAGCTAAAGGACAGCCTGCGGGCGGGCCTCAACTCGCTGCGCGACAGCGGTACCAACGCCGATGACCGCCTGCCCGAGACGCTGTTTTTCTTCCCCTTCCGCGACGCGCTGTTCCAGCTGGGCCGCGAGCTTTTCAAGCGCTATTATGCTTCGCAATCCAGTTAAGCTAGGGGTTTTAGTGGGTGGGCTGGCCTTGGCTAGCCTGCCCGGCTTGCCTGCCGCAGCCCAAAACCCTACGGTGGCAGCCCCCGCCACCAACATCGCGCCGCCCGATGTGCGGGCCCGCATGTGGGCCGCCACGGCCCGCTTCGTGTATGGCGACGACCCCACCCTGGCCAGCCTGCGCCCGCAGCTGCGCCAAACCATCGACAGCGGCAGCGTGAAGGCCTTCGGCCGCCACCTGGAAGATGCCGTGAAGCTGGAAAATAAGAGTCTGCCCCAGTTGGAGCACGTGCTCAAGTTTCAGGGTGATTTCAAGACCATTAGCGCGAAGAATGAGCAGCCGGCCGCACTAGCCACCAGTATTGCCAACCGGCTGCGCGACAACAAGCCCGAGCGCCAAAACCAGGCTGCCTTCGGGCAGTTGCGCCAGGCGCTGCACGCCCTGGCTGACCCCAACGCGCCCGTGCCTACGCCAGTGGCGACCGCCGCAATCCTGCCCGCCGGCTCCGATACTACGGCGGAGTCCGCTTCGCGCATGGCCGCGGTTATGCCCCCGGCCAAAGACTTCACCATCACCAACTCCGCTCCCAACCCCATGCTTACTTACTTAGCGCTAGCGCTTTCCGTCATAAGCCTGCTGGTATCGTTGCTGAAGGGCAACTCGAAGAAGCGGCATCGCCACCACGATTCGGCCTCGCCTAGTCTCGCCACTCTCACCGACGAGATGCGGGCCGAAGTGCGCACCATTGTGCAGCGCGAGGTGAGCAACAAGGTACCCGGAGCCCGCCCTGCCCCCGCGCCCGCCACTACGCCGCCCACCAAGCCGCAGGCCGCTGCTTCGGCAGCCGCCAAGCCGGCCCAGGCTCCCACCGCCAAAGCGACGTCGGCCCCGCAGCTACCCGCCCAGCCGTCAGCTCTGGCAGTATCTGCCGCGCCCGTCGCGGCTCCGGTTCCCGCCGCGCCGGTAACCGCCACTCCAACCGAGGCAGACACCTTTTTTACTGATAATTATCCCGTTGCTGCTGAAGCAGTAGCAGCGCCGCCAGCTGCCGCGCCTACGCGCACGCTGTACGCCAACCAGCAGCCCATCGACGGTATTTTTCAGCGCAACATGCTGGCGGAGGCTCCGGCTTCCTACACCATTTTTGAGTTGATTACGGCCGCCGATACGCCCGACCAGGCGCGGTTTGTGGTGACGGGCAACCCGGCCGGCCACGCGGGCTACATTGGTAGCCACCAAAACATTCTGGGTGGGGCCTGCGAGTACCCGTTTCCGAAGGGCAGCGTGTCGCGCATCATCACCGACGCGCCGGGCGTGGCGCAGCGTACGGCCAATGGCGATTGGCAAATCAGCAAAAAAGCGCAGATTCACTTTGAGTAACTTCGCGGCATGGAGGCACTAGAATGGCTCGCGCTGCTGGCGATTATCGGGTTTCAGGCGCGGGCTTTCTGGCAGGGCCGGCTGGCCAGCGCGCAGCTGGCGGCCCTGTTTCCGGCTAGTAGCACCCTGCGCCTCACGCGCCACCAGGACGCGGCCACCGGCCAGTCGGTAGACGTGCTGCTAGCCACCGGGGCCACGCCCGACTTCGCCCTCATTGAGCGCGATACCAACGCCTACATCCTCAAAAACAAGGGCACGGCCGACTTCGACATTCTGCAAAGCATTGCCGAGCGCCGCGCCGTGGCCCTCGATGCCGAGGTGCAAAGCGGCACCTCGGCCCCACTCTACATCGGGCTGATGGGCACCTTTTTAGGGGCCATTCTGGGCCTGGCCGGGCTGCTGGCTGGCAGCGGCAAGTTTGACGAGGTGGGCATCCAGGGCTTTTTGCGGGGCGTGACAGTGGCCATGATTGGCAGCCTCTGCGGGCTAGGCCTCACGCTATGGGGCAATGCGTTATATAAGAAAGCGCATCGCCAGGCCGACGAGCGCCGCAACGACTACTACACGTTTTTGCAGGTGGAGCTGTTGCCCATTCTGCACTCCGACATGGCCGGCAGCCTGGGCAACCTCAAGGCCGTGCTCGACGCTTTTAATCAGGAATTCCTGAGCAAGATTTATGAGTTCGGGCCCATTGTGCGGGCCCTCAACGAGAACATCAGCACCCAGAAAGACTTTCTGGAGCAGCTCCAGAAAGTGGGCTATACCCAGATGGCCGACGCCAGCATCCGGGTATTCGACAAGGTGGCGCAGAGCGCGCACCACTTCGAGCATTTCATTGCTTACCAGCAGGAGTTGAACCAGATGCTGCGCAACGGCGGCGAGGTGGCCGGTCAGATTACAGCGCTGCTTGGCCGCCTCACCGGCCTCGAAACCGGCCTCAACCAGGTGCCGGCGCTGGTGCAGCAACACGCGGGCACGGTGCAGGCGCAGCTCAGCTTTTTCCGCCAAAACCAGACGGAGCTTGACCGGCTGGCCCGGCAGTCGGAGGTGTTTATGGACACCCAGTACCACGAGTTGTCGGCCGTGATGCGCCAGCGCATGGCCGTGCTCACCCAGGAAGCCGACCAGGCGGCGCAGGTGCTGGAAGACCACTTCCAGGCGCTCAACAAAGACAACGTGTACGAGCGCATCGTACAGTACCTCAGCCCGTTTAGTGAGCTGCCGGCGCAGCAGAAGCTACTCAACCAGTTGCAAGAGCGCCAGGCCCAGCAAACGGCCCTGGCCCTCCACAACCTGCAAGACCGGCTGGCCAGTGACACGGCTTTGCAACAGCAACTATTGCAGCAGGTTACGCGCACCAATGTGGTGCTGGAGCAGCTTACCCAGCGCAGCTGGCTCCAGAAAGCGCTGGGCCTGAACAAGCAATAAGCCCCCGCGGCCCCGCGCATGAACCCCAACCGCCGCGACTTTTTTTGGCCCAGCTACGTGGACCTGATGACGGCCCTGTTCCTAGTCATGCTCGTGCTGTTTGTGCTCAGCTACAAGCGGTTTCAGGACAAAAACGCCAGCCTGGAGCAGGCCAAGGCCCGGCTCGAAGTGCAGCTGGAGGAGAAGAAGAAAATCGACGAAATCCGGGCCGCCCTCAAGCGCCTCGAAGACCCGCGCTATTTTGCTTATAACCAGCGCTATAAGCGCTACGAGCTCAATTTTCCGGTCGAGTTTCAGCCCCAGCGCTACGACCTGCCGGCCGAGGCGCGCCAGCCGCTCATTGAGGCCGGGCGCTTTCTCTTGCACCAGATGCAGGCCCTCGACCGCGCCGATAACGTGCAGTACCTGGTAGTGGTGGAGGGCCGCGCCGCCAAAAACCCCACCTTGCCCGACGCCGACCCGCGCAACCTCGACGGCGCGGCCGTGCGCCAGCTCAGCTACAACCGCGCCATGGAGGTCATCCGCCTCTGGGAAAGCGCCGGCCTGCGCTTCCCCGCCAACCTGGAGCTGGTGGCCGCTGGTAGCGGTTTCAAAGGAGTAGGCCGCTACACCGGCTTTAGCGAAGAAGCTAAAAACAAGCGCTTTATCATCCAGATTCAGCCCAAAATCGGCTCGCTGGGCAAGTAACCGCTTGTAGCGTGGACTCTGCGAGTCCGCGCGTGGAACGAGGAGAGAACGACCCACGCGCGGACTCACAGAGTCCACGCTACAAGTAGCTATTCCTCAAACGTGTTGGCCAGCAGCTTTTCCTGCCGCATGTACACAATCTTGTTATCCGCATTGAAGCGCACGCGCACTTGCGTGCGTAGCTGCTGTCTTTTTTGCAGCGACACCCGGTAGAGGCGCATGGTTTCGGTGAAGGTGGCGGTGCGGCTGCCGTCGGCGGCGGGCGCGCTCACGCGCAGCGTGCCGGGCTCAATGCGCGCAATAGCCTGCTGGTTTTCGGGGAAGAAACTGCGGGCCAGCTCGGCATCGATGGCGGTGGGCGTCAGGTTTTGCTGGATGTAGAGCCGCTCGACCTGCGGGGCAAAGTGCTGGCTGGCGTGCAGCGGCGGCGTGAATAAGTCGGCGTAGTAGGCGGCCATCACCGTGCGAATTTTGATGGTGGCCGCGTCGTCGCCGGGTTCGGGCGCGGCGGGCGGCGAGCGTTGGGTGGTAGCGGGTGCTTCGCTGGCCAGCGGCGCGGTGGCCGGCTGGTTGGCTGCCACGCTTCCGCTCTCCTCCTCGGGCGTAGCTGCGCTTTCGCTGGCAGCCGCTACGGGGGCAACTGCTTTCTTCTTGAGCTTCTTTTTGGTGCTCTTCTTCGTCTTTTTGGCTGGCCTGGGTGCGGCAACTTCCTTCGGGGCGGTGTCAACCGCGGGCAGACTAGGGCTGGACAGGGTTTCATCGGGGTGGCTGCTTTGAATAAAGAAATACGCTGCTCCCCCCGCTAAAGCCAGGCCCAGCAAGAGTAGTAATATCCACCCGCCGGCCTTGCCAGAGGCTGGCTTAGCGATTGGCGCATTGGGCCGGGGCGACGCCGGTGCACCAGGCCGGGGCGATGTGGGTTGGGGCGGCGTAGGCCGGGGTGGCGGCGGGCTAGCCACCTCCGGCACCGGGTTGGTGGGGTAGAACGTAGGCGCGGGCGGCTCCGGAAAGAAAGTTGGTGCGGGCCTTGGCGCAGGCGCGGGCGGAGTGGGCTCCACGGCCGGCTGCTGGCGAATTTGCGCCAGCCGCTCCTCAATGAGCCGGCGGGCCGCCACGTCGCTGGCGGCGAGCGGGGGCGGGCTAACGGGCACCGGGCGGGCAGCGGGCGGCGCGGGCGAAACCGGGGGCGGCGGACTAACCGGCGCGGCGGGCGACTTATTAAACATATCCAGCAGCGACGGCAATTCTTCGTCGGTGCCGCTGGGCGAAAACGCGCTTGCTTTCGGCGCGGCGGGGGCGGTAGGCGCAGCCGGTGCCATTGGCGCGGCGGCCCGCAGCTGCGCGCTCAGCGTGGCAAATAGCGCGGGCGTGAGGTGGCCGGCCGCCAGGGCTGCTTCCAGCTGCTGGAGTTCGGAAGGGTTGCCGGGCGAGGAGCTAGGCGGGCGTTCGTCTGACATACGGGGGTTGCCGGTGGGGGCCGGCTTACTTTTCCGACGCTCGTGCGTACGTAAGAAGCTGGCCGGCCCGCCAAATTACCGCTCCGGTTCCCAACGCGGCTGGCTACCCGCCCTTTTTCTTATGCACCTGCTTCTCCGTTTCCCCGTGGCCCAGCCGCCGGCCGCCGTGCTGGCCGGCTTCACCCGCGAGCTGTTTGTGGCGCTGGCCCCACCCTTCCCCAAGCTGAATCTCATTCGCTACGACGGCTCCAACACCGGCGACACGGTGATTATCGAGCTGCAAGCCGGCCCCAAGCGCTGGCGCTGGACCTCCCTCATCACCGACAACGGCCAGCTGCCCGACGGCACCCACTACTTCGTGGACGAAGGCCAGGTAGTGCCCGCCCCGCTACGGCAGTGGCGGCACCGCCACCTCATTCAGCCCGCCCCCGGCGGCGGCAGCCTCATCGTGGAGGATATCACCTTCAGCACCGGCCGCCGCTGGCTCGACTTCCTGATTTATCCCGCCATGTGGGCGCAGTTCCGGCTACGCGGGCCGGTGTATAGGAGGTGGTTTAAGTAGCACCCGCAAGCTTGTCATTGCGAGGAGGAACGACGAAGCAATCGCATTCGAACGACACCCGAGCAGCCCGTTCTGGTGCGATTGCTTCGCAGGCTCGCCATGACAGACGACCTTTGTACTAATTAGCAACACTCAAGTACCAAGCTCATGCCCGCCACCATCGTCCTCAAAAACGGAAAAGACCACTCCCTGCGCCGCCGCCACCCCTGGGTATTTTCGGGGGCCATTGCCCGCGCCCTGGGCGAGCCGGCCGAGGGCGCGGCCGTGCGCGTAGAGACCCAGGCGGGTGAATTACTGGGCGTGGGCCACTACTCGGGCAGCGGCTCCATCGCGGTGCGCATGCTGGATTTTGGGCCGGAAGCGGAAATGCCAACCGCTGATTTCTGGGTGAAGCGCCTGGCCAATGCCTACGCGCTGCGCCAGCGCCTAGCCCTCACGGGCACGGCCGATACCAACGTTTTCCGGCTGGTGCACGCCGAGGGCGACGGCCTACCGGGCCTCATCATCGACGTGTATGGCGACGTGGCCGTGGTGCAGGCGCACAGCGTGGGCATGTACCGCGCCCGCCCCGAAATAGCTGATGCCCTGCAAGTTGTGTTTGGCGACAAGCTGCGCGCCATCTACGACAAGAGCGCCGAAACCACGCCCGGCCACGCCGTAGGCGACAACAAGAATGGCTACCTCTTCGGTGAAAGCACCGGCCAAGAGCACTTGGTGCACGAAAACGGCCACCAGTTTGCCGTGGACTGGGAAACGGGCCAGAAAACCGGTTTCTTCATCGACCAGCGCGACAACCGCGCCCTGCTGGCCCGCTACTCGCCCGGTCGCCGCGTGCTCAATACGTTTTGCTACACCGGCGGCTTCTCGGTGTACGCCCTCGAAGCCGGCGCCGAGTTGGTGCACTCCGTCGATAGCAGTAAGAAAGCTATTGCTTTAACTGAGCGCAATGCCGAGCTTTCGCACCACGCTGACCGCCACGCCGCCTACCCCGACGACGTGCTCACCTTCCTCAAAAGCCACTCGGCCGAGTACGACCTGCTGGTGCTCGACCCGCCCGCGTTTGCTAAGCACCTCAGCGCCCGCCACGCCGCCCTCATGGGCTACAAGCGCCTCAACGCGGCCGGCATTGCCCACCTCGCACCGGGCGGTCTGCTGTTCACGTTCTCGTGCTCGCAAGTAGTTAGCCCTGAGTTGTTTGAGGGCGCCGTACTGGCCGCCGCTATTGAGGCTGGCCGGCCGGCGCGCATCCTGCACCGCCTCACCCAGCCCGCCGACCACCCGGTAAGCCTCTTTCACCCCGAGGGCGCGTACTTGAAGGGCCTGGTGCTGGCTGTGGAGTAACTCGCAGAAAATCAGAACGTCATGCTGAACGCAGTGAAGCACCTCGCTCGCGCCGCTGGATTAATAACTCTAGCGGCGTAAGCGAGGTGCTTCACTGCGTTCAGCATGACGTTTTTTTTACCCACACTTTACACTGTCGCTTCCACCGGCCTAAGTGGCGTGGGGCGGCGCTGGTCGTCCACGGCCACGAACGTGAACGAGCCAGTCACGGCTAGCAGCCGACCCTCCGCGTACATCTGCTCTACAAATAGCTCGACGCGCACTTGCAGGCTAGTACGGCCCACATGCACCACATTACCAATGAGTTCGACCAGCGTGCCGCCGGGGATGGGGTGCGTAAAATCCACTTTATCGGAGGATACCGTCACCATTTTGAGGCGCGAAAAGCGGGTAGCCGTGATGAAGGCCACCTCGTCCATCAGCATGAGCGTGGCCCCGCCGAAGAGCGTGTCGTAGTGGTTAGTCGTGTTCGGAAATACGGCTTTGAAGATGCGCGTTTCGGCGCGGGCAATCTGGTCGGCGAGGGCTATCATAGGGCTGAAAAGAAAAAATGACGCGTCCACGGCGCTCGTTTTTTCATCTTCTCCCAACTTGCTAAAGCACTCATTCAGACCCAGCTACGCCCGCCCCGGCCACCGCACACGCAATAGCCGGGCCGCCAGCGTGCCAAACCTGATGCGGAGCCCCAAAGCGCGGAGGAAGCATCAAATGGCGGCCGGCAGGTCTCCTGACTTTGTACCATGCCACCCCCTCCTTCTCGGCCGAAGCCAATGGAAACTTGCGGGGTGGCACTGGGTGGGTACTTACAGTAGCGCGTCTGTGCGGGAGTTTCACCCGCTTCCCTTTTCATTCCGATGGCCCAGGCGGGCAGTCGAAAACCGGCCGCTGGTTGATTTATAAAAAATCGAAGCAGCAGTAAACCGCCGCGAAGGTAGCGCGTATTTTCGGCGGGCCGAGGCAAACTTATCACCCCGGACTAGCGGTTAGCAGCGTAGTGTTTACGAAAAAGAAACTTTCGCCCACCCGTCAGCCCGTGGCCATTATTGGGGCGGGCGTGGCGGGGCTGGCCGCCGCGGCGCGGCTAGCGGTGGCCGGGCACCCGGTCACGGTATTTGAGGCCAGCAGTTCGTTTGGGGGCAAAATGCACCAGTTTGAACTGCCCGGCGGCTACCGCTTCGACGCGGGGCCGTCGCTGTTCACGCTGCCGCAGCTGGTGGACGATGTCTTCCGGCTGGCCCACTGCGACCCGGCCGACTACTTCCGCTACGAGCGCCTCGACCCCATCACCAACTACTTCTTTGCCGACGGCACGCGCCTCACCGCCTGGGCCGACGCGGCGAAGTTTGCCGCCGAGGTCGAGCAAAAGCTGGGTACACCGGCCGCCGCCGTGGCGCAGTTTCTGGCCCGTAGCGGCCGGGCCTACAATGCCACGGCGGGCACCTTTTTGCACAAGTCGCTGCATAAAGCGGGCACCTACCTCAGCTCCGAAACGCTGAAGGCCGTGGCCGCCCTGCCCAGCCTGGGCCTCACCGGCACCATGCACGCCCGCCACGAAAAGGCCTTTGGTCAGGACGCGCGCTTAGTGCAACTCTTTGACCGTTACGCTACTTACAATGGCTCCGACCCCTACCAGGCCCCGGCCACGCTTTCGCTCATTCCGCACCTGGAGCACGGCATTGGCGCGTTTTACCCCGAGGGTGGCATCTACGCCATTGCCAGCAGCCTGCACCGGCTGGCCGAGGAGTTTGGGGTGAAATTTCGGTTCAACGAGCCGGTGCGCGAGATTCTCACGGCCGGCCCCCTCATCACCGGCCTGCGCACCGACCTCGATATTTACGACTTCACGCAGGTGGTCAGCAACATGGACGTGGTGCCCACCTACCGCCGCCTGCTACCCAGCCAGCCAGCCCCCGAGCGCACCCTGAGCCAGCCGCGCTCATCGTCGGCACTCATTTTTTACTGGGGCATAGCCCGCGAATTTGCAGAGCTAGACCTGCACAATATCTTCTTCTCGGCCGATTATAAGGCCGAGTTCGACGCCATTTTTCAGGAGAAAACCGTGGCTGATGACGTGACCATCTACGTCAACATCACCTCCAAAAAAACGCCCGCCGACGCCCCCGCCGGCCACGAAAACTGGTTTGTGATGGTGAACGTGCCCCACGACGAGGGCCAGGACTGGGTGGCCCTCGCCGCCCACACCCGCCGCGTGGTACTGGCCAAGCTCAGCCGCACGCTGGGCACTGACCTAGAGCCACTTATCAAGGCCGAAAAAGTGTGGACGCCGCCCGGTATCGCAGCCGATACGTCGTCGTTTGGCGGTGCGCTCTATGGCAGCTCCAGCAACAATGCGCTGGCGGCTTTTTTGCGGCACCCCAACTTTTCGGGCCGGCTGCCGGGGCTGTACTTTTGCGGCGGCTCGGTGCACCCGGGCGGCGGCATTCCGCTGTGCTTACTTTCGGCCAAAATAGTAGCTGAGCTAATTTCCAATTAAAAATTATGAATTAAGAATTAAAAATTCTATGCCATTTGGCCTACCAAATTTTTAATTTTTAATTCATAATTTTTAATTCTCTTCAAAATGGAGTTTTCAAATTCACCCGCGTCTCCGGCCGCTTCTACCCTGCGGCTGCGCCTGGCGCAGGGGTTGGTTTTGCTGTTTCACGTCACGGGCTTCGTGGGGCTGGCCTTCAGCCAGGACAAGTCCTTTTACCTGAAGTATACGCCGCTGACGCTGCTACTCACGGCGGGGCTGCTGCTGGCTTTTCAGCCCGAGCGCAACCTATCGTTCTGGCTGCTCACGGTGCAGGTGTTTTTACTGGGCATGGTGGCCGAGGTAGTGGGCACCAACACGGGCATCCTGTTTGGGCACTACACTTACGGGGCCACGCTGGGGCCGCAGTATATGGGCGCGCCCTGGCTCATTGGCCTCAACTGGGTGGTAGTCACGTATTTGGCAGGTATCTTGGCAGCTTACCTCCCGGCCTCGCGGGTGGTGCGTGTGCTGGTGGGGGCCGCCCTCATGGTGGGCTTCGACCTATGCATGGAGCCCGTGGCCGGCCGCTACGATTTCTGGCACTGGACCGGCGAGTTGATACCGCTCAGCAACTTCCGCGACTGGCTACTACTAGCTCTGCTACTGCAAGTGCTCTTCGTGCGCACGCCCTTCCCCAAGCGCAACCCCTTGGTGCCGCTGGTGTACCTGGTGCAACTACTCTTCTTTTTTGGCCTGAGCCTGCTAGCTCCCTGAGCTAAAAAGCGAAATTTTCTACCTCGTTTTATTGTTGAGTGATTCGACGGATAACCGGACGCTGGCGTAGTCAGCGGTTGGTTTTTACCCCTTTGCTTCACCGCTTTTACAACGCCCCGTCACTGGCCTCTGAGGCTGGCTGGCGGGGCGGCTTTATATGAAGAACATTGTTTTTTTTGGCGACAGCCTCACGGCGGGCTACAGCCTGCCGGCTGCCGATAGCTTTCCGGCCCGCATCCAGGAAAAGCTCGACGCAGCCCACCTACCCTACCGCGCCCTCAACTACGGCGTGAGCGGCGAAACCAGCGCTGGCGGCCGTCAGCGCCTGGCCTCCGTGCTGGCCCGGCAGGCTCCCGACGTATTTGTACTGGCCCTGGGGGCCAACGATGGCCTACGCGGCCTGCCAGTGCGCGAAACGGTGGCCAACCTGCGCGCCATCATGGCCGAGGTGCGGCGGCAGTTCCCGGGGGTGCAATTGGTGCTGGCGGGCCTGGAAGTGCCCTTCGACTTGGGGCCGCTGGGCCTGCCCGGCCTCAGCCGCTACGCGAAGGAGTTTGCCGGCCTGTTCCGCAGCCTCGCTACCGCTGAGGGTGCAGTGCTGGTGCCCTCGCTGCTGGCGGGCGTGCTGGGCCAACCGCACCTCAACCTAGCCGACCGCGTGCACCCCAACGCCGCCGGCCAGCGCCTGCTGGCCGCCAATGTGTGGGCGGTGCTTGCGCCTCTGCTGCAAGTAGAAGCATAGTGGTCTGTAAGCAAAAAGCCCCGCTTGCAAATGTTGCAAGCGGGGCTTTTCATGTACCAGAGACGGGACTCGAACCCGTAAGCCACTGAAGGCAAGTGAGTTTAAGTCACTCGTGTATACCATTCCACCACTCCGGCTTACTTCTTTTGCTGGTTTTTGCCCCGGTAGTTTTTAGTCTACGCGTGGCAATTGGGGCAAAGCAACTGCAAGTTACTAATGCGATGGTCATTATTCACGCTATTGCCATGATGAGGCTCCAACGGGATGGGGTGGCCGCGCCATTCTGCCAACCCGCAGTGCTCGCATTTATGCTGTTTCCATCCCTCCTTGAGCAAGCGGCCGCGCAAGCCATGCGTAAAATCATAAGGAGAATTTTCAACCATGATTTTCTCCAGTGTGCCCTTGCCCCCAAATGCTTTGTAGCATGCGCCTTGGTTCCAGGCTACGCCCGTCCAATGACTGGTGTCAAGTTGTAGTTGCCGCACCCTAGCGTGCACCGTTTTATAGTTGCCACCCGCTGGCACCAAGCCAATCCGCTCCAATACCTGCCGCACCGACAGGCTCTCGGCTACTGCCTGCCGAAATTCTTCGTCCGTGCTCAGGCACTTGCGGGTGACAGCCATTGAGGTAGGGGCAAAATAAAAAACGCCACCCTAGGGTGGCGTTTAAAACTTGGAGCGGGAGACGAGGTTCGAACTCGCGACCTCGACCTTGGCAAGGTCGCGCTCTACCAACTGAGCTACTCTCGCTTGAGGTTTCGCTGCTGTTGCGGCGAATGGTGGTACAAAGGTAGACAAAAGTGCCAAACAAGCAAGTGGCAGTGCTTATTATTTCCGCTCCTGATACGTTGTTGCTTCATTTTCAAGGTGAAAAAGATTTGGCACCTTCGCAAATCAAGTGATTATGAAGTTTTTTCCGGCCCATAAAATCCGGGCGTTGGGGTAAGGCCGTAGGTGAGCCAAGTTTAAACCATTTGACCTTTTCCTTGTAGTGGAGGCAAAGATGCCGGTAAGCTAAGTTCAAACCAATTCCCTTTTTTCTTTTATTTTTTCTTTTCACATGAAATTCTCGTTTGCAACCCTCGCCATTGTGGCACTGCTCGGCACGGCCGGCGTTCAATCGGCTTCGGCCCAAAAAGCTAAAACGGTGATGGTAGGTGGTGCCCCAATGTACCCCACGAAAAACATCATCGAAAACGCGGTTAACTCGAAAGACCACACCACGCTGGTAGCCGCCGTGAAGGCCGCTGGCCTTGTGGAGACGCTGTCGGGCCCCGGCCCCTTCACCGTGTTTGCCCCTACCAATGAGGCCTTCAACGCCCTGCCCGCTGGCACGGTAGAAACCTTAGTGAAGCCGGAGAACAAGGAGACGCTCACCAAAATCCTGACCTACCATGTGGTATCGGGCAAAATGACTGCTTCCGACCTGATGAAAGCCATCAAGGCTGGCGGCGGGAAGGCTACCCTCACCACGGTGCAAGGCGAAAAGCTGACGGCCATGATGAAAGGCTCGAAAGGCATTGAGCTGAAGGACGAAAAAGGCGGCGTAGCCATGGTTACGATTGCCGATGTGATACAGAGCAACGGCGTGATTCACGTAATCAATAAAGTGCTGATGCCCTAGTTGGCAACACCAGTCTAAATAGCAAAAAAGCCGGCTATCTCTCAGGAGGTGGCCGGCTTTCTTGTGGCCCAGTGGCATTATATTGGAGCCCTCTGTTCTATGGCTGTCCTCTTTTCCCACCCACTCTATGTTTCTTTCTACTCGTTCTTATTTTTGTACTTTTTGGTTAATATTAGCTTGTCTGGCGGTGCCTAAGCACAGCTGGGCGCAGCGTCTGCGCGAAACAAAGTTTGAGAAAGGCATGCTCGACAAAGGGCAGAAAACCGGCGTCTGGGAATACTACGGCTTCACGCCGTCGGGCGAGAAAGTGGTGGTGCAGCGCTACGATTACGATGCGCACCGGCTGGTGTATTTCCGGCCGGGGCCCGACGTGACGTGCCACACCGAGGTGAGCCCCGGCAAGTGGAGCTACGTGCGCCTCGACCAGCCGCCCATCTTCATTGGCAGCGACGTGGCCCTGGCCGAGTACACCTCGCGGCTTGTGTACCCAGCCGCTGCCCAGGAGCGCAATATTCAGGGTAAAGTACTGGTAGCCTTTCTGATAGATACCCTGGGGCACATTAGTGGCCACCACCTGGTGCAGCGCATTGGGGGTGGCTGCGACGAGGAGGCCCTGCGCGTGGCCCGCACCGTGCCTGCGCAGTGGGTGCCCGCGCGCCTGGGCGCCCGGGCCGTGGCCGTAGAGTATGAGTTGCCGCTCAATTTTCGGCTGTCGCAACCCTGAGGCCGGCGGTAGCCGTATTTTGGCCCTATGAAAACTGTTTTTTGGGGGCCGCTGGTTGGTTTAAGTTGCGTGTTTTTGCTGACGGGCTGCGACTCGACACCGCGCGAGCGGCAGGAAGTAGCGCGCCAGGAGCTGGCCAAGCTCGACACGGCGGCGCGCAACTCGGGCCGCGCCCTGAGCCGGCTGGGCCACCAAACGGTCACCTTTGATGCGGCCAACCGCGCCCGCCGCGCCGTGCCGCTCGATACCAAAAAGCAGAAAATAGTGGACCAGCAGCTGCTGGGCAGCTACGCCGACGGTATTAACCGCCTCACGGTAAGCACCGTTGCGGGAGCTTACGGCGAGCTGCTGCGCGCTACCCGCGTGCGCCAAACCGGCTGGGTAGCCCGCGACTGGGACTACGCCCAGGATACTTACCGCCGCCTCAATGCCCAGCTGGCGCGCATCCGCATGGACCTGCCCGCGCGCGACGAGCTGCGCATCCGGGCCTGGCAAACCGAGTTTACGGCCCTGCGCGCCAAGCGCACGGCCGCCGACCTGCGCACGGCTACCAAAAAGTAATTGTTGGGACCGTAGCTGTTATATAGGTGCCGACTTGCCCCACAGCTACCACCCCACGCGCCGCCCGCTGCTATGCCCCCCGATTCTACCCCGCCTAAACAGGAGAATATCATCGTTTTCGACTCGTACTACGAGCCGCTGGCGGCGCATCTGGCGCGTACCAAGCTGGAGGCAGCGGGTATTCCGTGCTTCCTGACCAATGAGAATCTGGTGTCGCTCAACCGCATGTATAGCCCCGTGGCGGGGGGCGTGCGGCTGCACATCTACCAGCGCGATGCGGCCAAGGCGGCCGAGGTGTTGCGCGAGCCGGCCGTGATGCAGGCATCGCGCGGGGGCCAGGACGAGCCGGACGCCACCACCCCCGACACGCTGACCTGCCCGCGCTGCCACTCGCACGAAGTCACGTATGACGCGGCGGCCCAGCCGGGCGCGGCCAACTGGTTTGTGGCCCTACTATCACGGCTACGGCGCTACCCCCTGCAAGGGCGTGCCTACCACTGCTTTCATTGCGGGCTGAATTTTTAGCAGTCAGAAGCACGGCGCTAACTTTTTGCCTGGTACCCGGCTTTTAACCAGCATGGAAAAACATGCAAAAAAAGTGGCGCTCATTACGGGGGCTAATAAGGGGCTGGGCCTCGAAATAGCGCGCCAGCTGGGCCAGCAGGGCTTAGTGGTGGTGCTGGCCGCCCGCCACGGCAAAGCCGCTGCGCCCGCCGCCGAGCTGCGCAGCCAGGGCCTCGACGCCCGCGCCGTGGAGCTCGACGTAACCAACGCCGCCGACATTGCGGCGCTACCCGCCTTCTTGGAGGAGCAGTTCGGCCGGCTCGATGTGCTGGTCAATAATGCGGGCGTGCAGCTCGATACCGGTTTCGATGTGAGCCCCGATACGCTACGCCAGACCTACGAAGCCAATGTGATTGGGCCTTACGCCATTACGCAGGCGCTACTGCCGCTGCTGCGGCAGGCCCCGGCGGGGCGCATCGTGAACCAGAGCAGCATTTTGGGGTCGCTCACGGCAATTAGCCAGGGGCAGGGCGGCACGTGGGCCACGCCGGGCTACACCTCTTCCAAAGCCGCGCTCAATATGCTGACCGTGGTGCTAGCGCAGCACTTGGCTGATACCAACATCAAGGTAAATGCTGCCCACCCCGGCTGGGTGCAAACGGACCTGGGCGGTGCCGAAGCCCCGCTTGGCGTGGCCGAAGGGGCCCAAACTGCCGTGCGCCTGGCCCTGCTGCCCGCCGATGGCCCCACGGGCGGCTATTTTCACAACGCCGAGCACCTGCCCTGGTAAATACCTACTAAACAGTAGTTTATGCACATAAAAGCCAGCTGATTCTAACGAGGCAGCTGGCTTTTATGTGAAAAATTTTCCTGTACTATACTATTCTACTAATCAGTAGCTTACCTAGCTACTACCTGCTGCTTACCCACTCGCCGCGGGGTGCGGGCGGGGGCCACGGCGCGGCGCACGGTTACGGGCACGGGGGCTTTGGCTAGGTGGGAATAGGTGAGCAGCCAGTCGCGCAAGTAGTCGAGGCCTTCGGGGGAGAAGGCGGCCTGGCGCTCGCCGGCCACGATGGGCCACTGCGCCGGGTCGGGCTGAAACCAGTGGTTGACACCCGCCAGGCGGTGCGCCTGCACGGGCTGCTTCGATTGCCGCAACCCCTTCTGCAACAAGGACATATTGCGGCCGGCTGCCACTTGCAGGTCGGCGGTGCCGTTGAGCAGCAGCACGGGGCACTGCACCTGCGGCAGGCGCAGCGCGGGGTCAAAATCGAGGTAGTAGCGCGACCAGGGTGAGGTGAGCTGCACGGCGCGGGCGCGGGCCATGGGCTCGTCGAGGGCCGTGTTGCTGCTGCGCAGCAGCGTCACGATTTTGGCGCGCGAAGCCGTCACGTTGGGCGTTTGGCGTACGGCCTCCACCAGCTGGTCGTAGAGGCCCTGGGCGGCTTTTATCTGGCTGCCGTCGGCCCCGATGAGGCGCATTATCTCCAACTGCTGGCGGCGTAGTACCTCGCGGCCCGATTGACCATAGCCAGCCAGCGACACCACAAAGGCGGGCGTATTGGGCTCAGTAGCAGCCAGTAGCGCCACGTTGGCACCCTCGCCGTGGCCTAGCAGCCCCACCTGCTGGGGTGCCACGAGCGGCTGGCTGCGCAAAAAAGCCAGCGCCGCCTGGGCATCGGTTACGAAGCTGGCGGTGGTGGCGCGGGGGTAGTCGCCACCCGATTTGCCCACCCCACGGTCGTCGAAGCGCAGCACGGCCACGCCGTGCCGGGTGAGGTAGTCGGCCAGCAGCCCAAACAGGTGGTAGCCCTGCACCTCCGACTCGCGGTCCTGCGGGCCCGCATCGGAGAGCAGCGCCACGGCCGCAAACGGGCCTTCGCCGCTAGGTATCGTGAGCGTACCGCTGAGCTTGACTTTAGCGGTGGGGTTGAAAAATGTGACGGCCGACTCGCGGTAGGGCGGCGTGAGGCGCAGCTTTTGGGTGGCCTGGGCGGCGGCCGGGGCCACGCGGCGCGCCAGCGTAAGCGGCGCCGTGAGGCCCACCTGCTGCCAGGTGCCCACCAGTTGGTCGCCGCCGGCCAGCACCTTGCCCTCAAAGTGGCTGCCGGCCTGCTCGATGCGCAGCACCAGGTTATCGCCCTTCACTTCCACCTCCACGGGCATGCGGTTGATGTGCTGCTGGGGCACGTCGAGGGCCGCATAATAAGTACCGTTGCTGAGCGGCACAATGGTAATAAGCAGCGTGAGGGTGCCGCCGGGTACCGTCAGCGGCCCTTGCCACTGGCCGCTGAGCCGGGGCGGCTCGCCGGCCAACAGAGCTTGGCTGGCCCCCAGCGCGGCTAGGTTGGTAGCGATAAATAGTATCAGGAAAAGTAATAATTTCTGCATAAAACGTCATTCTGCGAAGACCCTAAAATGTGGCCGCCGCAACACTGCGCAAAATACCGGCCACCGCGCACTCAGGCGCGCACCAACCGCGCCGGGCAGGCGCTTACCACAGTTAATATCATTGCTTATTTAACTGACAAACAGTATTTTGTTTATCAGCTAATGCTTAGGTAATAAACAACCGTCGGTAAGATGACTAGCCGCGAGGGCTGATTTTACGTATCCCGAAAGACCTTTTCCTAGTTTTTCCGCTATGCCTACCAAGAAGCCCGCCGCCCCCAAGCGCCCCACCGCCAAAGACATGAAGGAGCACGCCCAAAAGCTGCCCTACCCCGCCAAGCAGGCCGACATGAAGTTTCAGCCCCAAAGCAGCCTGGCCGCCTACCGCGCCGCCGGCAAGCTCGAAGGCAAGGTGGCCCTCATCACCGGGGCCGACTCGGGCATTGGGCGGGCCGTGGCCATTGCCTTTGCCAAAGAAGGAGCCGACGTGGCCATCTTATTCAATGAAAACCAGGAGGATGCGCAGGAAACCAAGCGCCTCGTGGAGTTGGAAAACCGCAAGTGCCAAGTGTTGCAGCTCGATGTACGCGACCGCGAGCAGGCGTTTCAGGCCGTGCGCCTGGTGCGCCAGGAGCTGGGTGGCCTCAATATACTGGTGAATAACGCCGCCTTCCAGATGGCGCAGGAGAAGTTTGAGGACATCCCGGAAGCCCAGATTCGGCGCACGTTTGACACCAACATTTTGGGGTACATGTGGATGGCGCAGGCCGCCATTCCGCACCTGCAAAGCGGCGACTGCATCATCAACACGGGCAGCATCGTGGGCATTGTGGGCATTCCACTGCTCGTCGATTACGCCTGCACGAAGGCTGGTATTCACGCCCTTACCAAGTCGCTAGCCCTGTACCTGGGCGAGCGCAACATTCGGGTGAACTGCGTGGTGCCTGGCCCCGTCTGGACGCCCAACATCCCCGGCACCATGCCGATGGAGGAGATTGCCAAGTTTGGCCACGAGGTAGCCCTCAAGCGCCCCGGCCAGCCCGAGGAACTAGCGCCAGCCTATGTGCTGCTAGCCTCGCAGGACGGCTCGTTTATGACCGGCGCGCTGCTGCACGTAACCGGCGGCAAGCTCAGCAGCGACGAGTAAACATCTGGCCCCTTTACCCGTTGAGAATTAGCGCCGCCAGCAGGCCTTGGCTTGCTGGCGGCGCGCCCACTTATATCCTAGTATGACTTCTCAGGACCTGCTGCCCTCGGCGCACGTATCGGCCGCCACCCGCGCTGCCCTCACCCAGCGCCTGGCCGAAACCGGCGCGGCCTACGCACCCCAGTTTCTGGCCCCCGAAACCTTTCGGCTGCTCGAAGCCGTAGCGGCCCGGCTATTTCCGCAGCCCGAGCGGCCGGTGCCCATCCCGCTGGCCCCGTCCGTAGACCAGCGCCTGGCCGAAGGCCGGGCCGATGGCTGGCGCTACGACGCGCTGCCCCCCGACCGCGAGGCCTATCGCATGGGCCTGGGCGGCATTCAGGAAATTGCGCAGTCGTTGTTTCACGCTGATTTTGAGCAGCTTGAGTTAGGTAAGCAGGACGAGGTTATCAAGGCCCTGGCCAGCGGCAACCCGCCCGGCGCGGTGTGGCAGCAGTTACCGGCCGAGCGGTTTTTTGAGGAAATGCTGGCCGAAATCACCGAAATCTATTATGCCCACCCCTGGGCGCAGGACGAGATTGGCTACACCGGCTACGCCGACCTGCCCGCCTGGACCAAAATCGGCCTCAACGAGAAGGAAGCCCGCGAAGCGTAATGTGCGGTAAGCTTTAGCTTGCCGGGTTAATGCTTGGCTATCATCTGTTTTTGTTTGATTTTTAAATTTAATACGGCAAGCTAAAGCTTACCCTATACTGCTCTTATGCCTGACGAAGAAATCGCCGAAGAAGGCTTGCTGACACCTACCGAGCCCGCCATTCAGGACCCCTTGCTGCGCGAACTGCTCGCCGAAAACGCCATTCCCACCACCGCCGAAACGCCCCGCGAACGACCCCAGCCCGTACCCGCGCCCACCGAGGCGGTGGACTGCATCGTTATTGGCTTGGGCGCGGGTGGCGCGCCGCTACTGGCCCGCCTAGCGCAGGCGGGTCTGAAAGTGGTAGCCCTGGAGGCCGGCCCCTGGCACAACCCCGAGAAAGACTTTGCCACCGACGAGCGCGCCCAGGACTTCCTGTTTTGGAACGACGAGCGGCTGGCGGCCGGCGGTGACCCGCTGGCCATGGGCAAAAACAACTCGGGCACTGGCGTGGGCGGCTCCACACTGCACTACACGGCCTACACGCCCCGCCCCCTGCCCGACGACCTGCACATCAAATCCGACTTCGGGGTGGGCGAAGACTGGCCGCTGACCTACGACGACCTAGCCCCGTACTACGCAGAGGTAGAGCACTTTATCGGCGTATCGGGCCCCACGCCTTACCCCTGGGGGCCAGCGCGGCCCACGGGCTACCCCATGGCCCCGCTGCCCCTCAATAGCGCGGCCCAGCTGATGGTGCGCGGTGCCGAAAAGGTGGGTATTCGTACCTCACCCGCACCCAATGCAGCGCTGTCGGCGCGTTATTTCCAAGAGGGCGTGGGCTGGCGCGAGGCCTGCACCAACCGCGGCTTTTGCCAGGCTGGCTGCTCCAACGGGGCTAAGTCGAGTATGGATGTCACGTTTATTCCGCTGGCCGTGAAGCACGGGGCCGACATTCGGCCCAACAGCTACGTGACCGAGATTGAGCGCAACGAGCGCGGACACGTGGCGGCAGTGGTGTACACCCAAAATGGCCAGACGCACCGCCTCGCCTGCAAGAACCTGTTTCTGTGCGGCGGCTCGGTTGAAACCCCGCGCATCTTGCTGCTCAATGAGTTGGCACTGAACAGCGGCCAGGTTGGTCGCAACCTCATGGCTCACCCCGGCCTGCAAGTGTGGGGTACCTTCCCCGAGGAAGTACGGCCTAACAAAGGCATTCCCGGCGGCCTCATTTCGCAGGACACGCACCGGCCCAAGGATGCTGACTTTGTGGGCGGCTACCTGCTGCAAAGCATTGGCGTGATGCCGGTTACGTTTTCGGGCCAGGTGGCGCGGGGCCGCAAAATGTGGGGCCAACCCCTGCGCGACTACATGCGGCAGTTCAACCATATTGCGGGTATCAACATCCTCGGCGACTGCCTACCTCATGCCGATAACTATCTGGAGCTCAGCGATGAGCTGGATAGCAAGCAGCTGCAAAAGCCGCGCCTACACTTCACGGCCCAGGAAAACGAGCACCGCATGAATAAGCATGCCGAAAAGATGATGCGCGACATCTGGGCCGCCGCCGGGGCCACCGATATCTGGTCGTTTCAGCGCTATGCCCACGTAATCGGCACGGCCCGCATGGGCCTGAGCGGCGACGATGCCGTAGTGGACCGCGACGGCCGGGCCTTCGACGTGCCCAACCTCTATATCTGCGATAACTCGGTGTTTCCGAGTGCGTTGAGCGTTAACCCGGCCCTTACTATTATGGCCTTGAGCCTGCGCACGGCCGACAAGTTTTTGGAGAGTGTGCGGTAAGCTTTAGCTTGCCGTTATGTTCTTGACTATTAATTTTTTTACGGCAAGCTAAAGCTTGCCGCACACTACCATGAAATCCTTTCTCACCGAAATCAAGAAAAACTTCGGTAGCGGCAACTACGAGGGCGACCAGTTTGGGGGTGCCACCGGGCACAACGGCAACGGCCTGCCCACGGGCTTTGCCAACAATTTCATGTTTGCCACCGGCATTGAGTGCAGCTACCCCACCATCGACCAGGGCAAAACCCGCCGCGACATGCTGCTCGAATGCGACCATTACAATCGCTATAAGGAAGACCTGGGCTTGGTGAAGGAAATGGGTCTCAAGGTGTTGCGCTACGGCCTGCCGTACTATAACATTCAAAAGGGCCCTGGCAAATACGATTGGGAATTTGCCGACCTGGCCATGGCCGAAATCCAGCGCTTGGGCATCACACCCATTCTGGATTTAATGCACTTTGGGGTACCCGACTGGGTGGGTAATTTTCAGAACCCCGAGTTGCCGGTATTTTTTGCCGAATACTGCGAGGAAGTGGCCAAGCGCTACCCATGGGTGCGTTACTACACGCCGGTAAACGAGATTTACGTGACGGCCAAGATGAGTGCTAAAGACGGCGCTTGGAACGAGCAATTGAAGTCGGATAAGGGCTTCGTGACGGCGCTCAAGCACGCAGCGGCGGCCAGCATCATGGGCACCCAAAAAATTGCCAAGCACCGCCCCGACTGCGTAATTGTGCAGAGCGAGTCGGCCGAGTTTACGCACGAGCTGCGCGCCGAGCGCACGCCCGCCGTGCAGCTCGAAAACCTGCTGCGCTTCACGTCGCTCGATTTGCTATACGCGCATCAGCCCGAGGGCGAGGTAGTTAACTACTTGTACGACAATGGTATGACCCGCCAGGAGTACGATTGGTTTATGGCCGGCGAGCCTCCCGGATACCAGGTAATGGGCAACGACTATTACGGCCGCAACGAGAAAATACTGCTGCCTGATGGTACAATGCAGACCAGCATGGACGTGCTGGGCTGGGCCACCATTACCCACGACTACTATCAGCGCTATAAAAAGCCGGTGATGCACACCGAAACTAACGTATTTGATGCCAACGAGGCCCCCGCCTGGCTCTGGAAGCAGTGGGTGCACATCCTGCGCCTGCGCAAGGAGGGCGTGCCGGTGCTGGGCTTCACGTGGTACTCGCTCATTGACCAGATTGACTGGGAAACCGGCCTGGCCGAGAAAAAAGGCACCGTGAACGCCTGCGGTCTTTTCGACCTCGACCGCAAGCCCCGCTTGGTGGCCGATGCCTACAAAATGCTGTTGCAGGAATATGGCCAAATTACCATTGTGCCCCACGGCGAGCTGTTTGAGGTAACTACCCGGCCGGCCACGCTCAAAGTAGAGGTGTAAGCGTAGGCAGCCCGTATTACTAAATAGTGAACTACCCAACGGCCCGAAAGTACTTTCGGGCCGTTTTTTTAGGACTATTATTTTATTCAAATTGTTTATTATCAGGTAATTGACTAATGTATCGCTAGTAGAGCCACCCTAGTAAAATAGTGCACCGGAACTAGTTGCTGCCTGCCGCGCCTTGCGTAACTTGCGAACGTGTATCTACTACTCAAGGCCTTCGTATCGCGCTAATTCTATGAAATTTACCGTTTCGCTACTGCTGCTTGGTCTGCTACTGACCGGTCGGCTCGCGGTGGCCCAACGAATTGTCATCACCGGGCAAGTGATTGAGGCCGCGTCGGGCGAGCCCGTCCCGTTTGCGTCCATTTTTGTACCCAAAACCAGCACCGGGGTTACAGCCGACGTGGAAGGCCGCTTCAAGCTGGCCCTGGCCGACGCGCCCGACTCGCTGGCCGTGTCGGCGCTGGGCTTTTTGATGCAACGCAAAAAGGTCACAGCAGCCGCGCAGCAAACGCTGCTTTTTCGTCTCAAAAAAGGCGGCGGCGTAGCCCTGACTGAGGTTTTCGTATCGTCGCGGCAGCCCGAAAACCCGGCCTTCCGCATTCTGCGCGAGGTGCAGCGCCACAAGCCCGAAAACGAGCGTACTGCCCTCAACTCGTCGCAGTTCGACTCGTACAACCGCATCGAGGTGAGCATGACCGACATCCCGAAGGCACTGGCTAACCGTAAGGTAGTCAAGGATATCCGGGCGCTGGCCGTGCGCCGCGGTGCCGCCGCCGCTGCCGACCCCGACGCCCCCCTACCGCTGTTTGCCTCCGAAGTAGGCTCCAAGGTGTACCTGAAATATGGCCCGCCATTGCGCCGCCGCGAGGATATTTTGCACAAGCAGATGCGCGGAGCCGGCCCCCGCGAAGGCTCGGTACTGAGCCAGATGCTGGGCTCGAACTTTCAGAATTTCGACTTTTACCCAAATTGGCAAAATATTCTGGGTAAGGACTTTATCTCACCTATTTCGTCGACCGGGCGCGCCACCTACGACTACGTGCTGCAAGACTCGGTGCTGGTAGACAATGAGGTGTGCTACAAAATAGCCATCGCCCCCAAGCGCTCGCACGACCTGGCCTTCACGGGCACCGTTTGGATTACCAAGGAGAAGTACGCGCTGCGGCGCATTGATGTGATAGCCAGCGAGCAGGCTAACCTCAACTTTGTGAGCGACTTGCGTATTTTTCAGGAGCTGACGCCGCCCTCGGCCGGGCCGGGCCTGCCCATGCGTACCAAGCTGGTGCTGGCGGTGAGCCCCGGCGACAAGCAGGCGGCTATGCGCGTGCGCTTCACCACCGTGAACACTGGGTTTGTGCGTAATGAGGCGCACGAGGGCAGCTTTTACGACTTGCCCGTGGTATCGACGGTGATGGACCCCGGCCCCGACCAGGCCACCCCCAATCTGCTGGGCGGCGCGCTACCCCAGGCGGGTAGCGGCGGCACGGGCTACTTCGACCAGCACCGGCCCGATACTCTGAGCCTGAGCGAGCGCCAGACCTTTGCCGTGCTCGACTCGGCCCGCGACCTGCCTTCGGTGCGCAGTACCCTCGACTGGATTGACCTGTTTATCAACGGCTACAAGCGGGTGGGCGACAACAGCAAGATTGAGGTTGGGCCTATTCTTAATACCTTCTCTTTCAACAACTTCGAGGGGGCACGCCTACGGGTGGGCTTCCGCACCACGCCGTTTTTCAGCCGCGATTGGGTGTTGCAGCCCTACCTGGCCTACGGCACCCGCGACACGCGCTTTAAGTACGGCCTACGCGGCATCTACATTGCGGAGCGCCGGCACTGGCTGGTGTTCAGCGGGGAGTATCGGCATGATATTGAGCAGTATGCGCTGCTCGACAACGACTTTCTGACGGATAACAACCTCTTTGCTGCGGCCTCGCGCTGGGGGCGCTTCAAGGAGGGCCTGCCCATCATGCGCGACCTGTCGCTGGTGAGCGTGCAGCGTGATTTATTTCACGGCTTCACCCAAACAGCTACCATCCGGTACCAGAACAGCGTACCTCAGTTTCGGGTACAGACGCAGCCCCGGCCGGGCGTGCCCGACCCCGGTGAGGCCACGCCCGACCGCATCCGCCAAACCGAGCTGGTGTTGGAATCGCGCTACGCACCCGATGAAAACCTGGTGCAGGCCGAAAACCGCCGCCGCGCCATCGGCCTCAAGCGCTGGCCAGTGTTCTCGTTTCGGTACACGTTTGGCACGCTCGACTGGTTTCGAGGTAACAACACGTACTCCAAGTACAACCTGCTCGTGACGCACAGCGTGTCGGCTGGGCACCTGGGCCGCCTCAACTACCGCGTGGAGGGCAGCTACATCCCGTCGGAAGTAGTGTACCTGATTTTGAAAACGCCGCTCGGCAACCAGACGCCGTTCTACAACGCCAACTCGTTTAACTTGCTCAATTACTTTGAGTTCGTAACCGACCGCTCGGTGTCCCTGCGCCTCGACCATCACTTTGAAGGCGTTATCTTAAACATGATTCCGGGCGTGCGGGCCCTCAACTGGCGCCTGGTAGCCACCGGCAACCTGCTCTACGGCGGCCTCACCGATGGCAACCAGTACTCGCCCATCGACAGCCGCGGCAACCAGTTTTTGCTGCCCTCGCTGGGCAAGGCACCGTACATCGAGGCTGGTTACGGCATCGAGAATATCTTCAAGTTCATTCGAGTCGATTTCATTCACCGAGTCACGTATCGCAACGCGGCCCCCACCACTCGCAACGGCACCGCGCCCCCCAACTTCGGCATCAAGGTCGGCGCGCAGTTCCGGCTCTAGCTGGTAAATGGATAATTGAGTAAATGAGTAGGGGGTAATTATCTAGCAAACAGTTAGATAACTACCCCCTACTCATTTACTCCTTACTTACTGCTGCTTAGCCAGCCAGAGCGAGGCGTTCATATGCAGGGGAGCGTGGCTGGCGATTTCGGTCCAGCCGGGGTACACGGTGTTGCCGGGGCTACCGGTGCCATCGTCGGCCGGCGATGAGTCGGTGATGACGAAGACGCGGCCCGTGCCGAAAGTACTGCTGGCGCACATGATGTTGCTGTTGCCCTGCGCCGAGCTACCCTGCCACACTAGCGGCACCGCCTGCGAGCCACTGGTTTTGCTGATGGTGGCGCCGTTCGAGAACTTGAGCTGCGACACGTTGCCCCGCGAGCCGTGCAGGATGACGTTGGTGCTGCTAGCCAGCACGTTGCTGCTGGTTTCGGAGATGTTGGTGAGCGCAATGCTATAGCCAAACGGGTTGGCCTGCACCGAGTTGTTGGTCATCAGGTCGTTCCAGATGGCCGGCGAATCCTGGCCGTCGCTGTTGCGGTCCGACACGTCGTGGTCGGAAATCATGAACAAGCCGCCGCCGTTTTTCACGAAGGTGAGGATGGCCGTTTTCTCCGCCGCCGAAAACAGCGTGTTGGGCTCATCCACCACAAACACGTTGTAGTTGGCCAAATCCTGCGGGTTGGAGGCGTTGCCGTAGGTGATGGCCGTGCTAGTGGGCAGGTTCTCGACCGAGTTGCCCAGCTTCACCAGGGCCACGCCCCAGGAGGAGAGACCGGCCGTCCAGTACGTTTCGGGGGTGCTGGCCGTAATGCCCGAGGCGGCCGGCGTGGGATAGCGCGGTACCGCGCCGCCATCTACATCGAGCACCCAATCGGCATTGCCGGCCGTTTCGGCGTGGCTGGCGTCAAACAGAAATTTCTTGCCGCCGGTGTTGGGGGGCGGGGTGGTGCCGCCGCCCGAGGTGCCGTAGCTTTCCACGGTGATGTTGTCGAAATTGAGGCGGTTGGTGCTACCGTCGGTTTTGCGCACTTGCAGGCGCACCGGGCCGGCCAGGTTCACGGTGAAGGAAGCCGTGCTAAGCGTCGCGCTACTGCTGGTAACGGTGCTGCCCACCTTGGCGTAGGAGGAGCCGCCGTTGCCGGAAGCCCACAATTCCCAGGTGCTATTGGCATCGGTACCGTAGCGGGCGTGCGCTACTGTGACCACGCCGGCCCCGCCGCTCAAGTCGAAGTTCATGCTTAGCAGGCCGCTGTTGCGCACGCGGGCCGACTGGTTACCCGTATGGGCATCGGCCGAGGTGTTGCCGAGCAGCGCGTCGTTGAGCGTCCAGGTGCCCGAGCCCAGCGTGACAGTGCCCGTGGTGTAGGCGGTTTTGGTGCCGGTTTCGAAGCCCTCGGGAAAGTTGGGGGCCGAAGCCTCTTGGCTGGCGGCGGTGGTAGCCGTGGGGCTGGGCACTGGCTCCTGGCGGGCGCAGGCGGCCAGCAAGGTGGCTCCCAGCAGCGGCGCGGCCAGGTAACGGAGAATCTGGTTCATGGAAAAGGAATAAGAAGTAGACTAGCAGGCAATTGTGCCGTGGCAAAGCTACTGTACTTCTTTCCTTGCCATTATGAAGAATTGGTGAGATTAGTTCAATTAACGTAGTGTTAATCAACCGGCTAATTAAATCTGCCTAGTTATCCTGTTAGTACTTATCAATGCATTAAGAAAGCCTGTGCATATAAATGCTTCTCGCCTAAGTATCTTGCAACTTATTACAAGTCAATTCTCACCTAATCAACCTGTTGCAAACATGAACAGCTGTTTACACTGTGGGGAGCTGACCGCCAATCCAAAATATTGCAGCCGTTCGCATGCTGCTATTCACACGAATAAGGCAGTGCCAAAACGCCAGCCACAAGGAAAGTGTGTGGTTTGCCAAATCCCGATTCATGCTAATCGGCAACATTGCAGCGCGCATAAAAGGGCAACCAGCCGAAGTGAATACTACGACCTGACTGTAACTGAATTCAAAGCCCGCAATGCCCACCTACACCCCAGTTACTACCGGGGCCATCTCAATACGCTCACGCGCTTGCTCAATGCCCATCGCCCGCGCAAGTGCCAAGCCTGTGGGTATGCTAAGCATGTGGAATACTGCCACATACAGCTGCTGAAGGCATTTCCGCCTTCCACTACCATCCAGGAGCTTTCTGGCCCCGCCAACATTTTCATACTGTGCCCCAATTGCCATTGGGAGTACGACCACGGCATGTTGCGCGTGGACCCGGCAGGATTCCAACCTGCAGTCTAGCCCTTAGGAGAGGCTTGCTTTGTGCAGTTAAGCTACGAGTCCGGTACGGCAGCAGCGATACGGCTGCGCAAAGCTACATCTTATACGCCAACACAATGCCGAACGAGAGCGCCGTAAGAATGAGCCCGACCATGAAAATGGAGTAGCTCACGCGCAGCAGCTTGTACTTGCGGTCGAGCACCTCGCCGAGGTAGTACACGTCGGTGACCATGTTATTGTAAAGGGCATCTTTCTGGCGCATGAGGTCGCGCATCCCCTCTTGGAAGTGCTGGAGGCTAAGCTTAGTGAACTGCCCGAAAAACAGCAGGTTAACGCGCCGGTTGCTGGCAATTTCGGGGTTTTTTTTCAGCCACTTGAAGCTCGTCACGTCGGGCTGGGCCGAAAGAATGGCCGTAGTAACCGAGCCCAGCGCCGTGATGAGCAGCACGGCCATGGGCACGGCCAAAATGGGGTTGCGGGTGAAGCTGGCGCTACCCGTGGGCGCTAGTATCGACGACTTGGCCCCCAGGTAAGTGATTATGATAGAAAGGATTACCGCATTAAGCTGAATCATCATCCCGGCCTTTTTATCGGCCATGTCCGAGAGCTTCATGTGGTTGGAGTACATGGTGCGAAACATCGTTTCGATGCCGCGCTTGGGCTCGGCCAGGGTGCCGGTTTGCTCTTTTTCCTTCTTCTTGGCTTTTTTGGCGGCCTTCTTGAGGTGGTCGCGCTGGTCTTCGATGTTGGCTTTCAGGTCCTTTTTGTAGCGCTCCTTGCCGGCTTCCGACTGGTACTTGTGGGCCAGCATGAAGTTGAGCTGCAGCTCGGCCCAGTCGGGGGTGGTGTACGACTTGTTCAGGGCCAGTTCCCACTCGGTGCGGATGAGCTCGGCGCGCGAGCGGTAATCATCGGCGGCGAGGTTGCTCATATCGGCGTCGGAGAGCATTTTTTCCAGCTCCGTGTTGGCGGGTTCATCGCGATGCGTGGCCCGTATCATGCTCTTAATCACCTCAATGCGCGCCAGGTCGTAGCCTTTGCCTTTCAACCAGGCTTCGGCGCGGGCCATGCTCTGGTACTCGTGGCCGTCGTAGGTATCGAGGTAGCCCAGGTCGTGAAACCAGGCGGCGATGAGCAGGGCTTCGGCATCGGAGGCGGGCAGCTTGGCGGCGTCGGCCAGGGCGTGGGCCTGTTTGGCCACGTAGGCAGTGTGGGAGAGGGTGTGGTAGGTGAGGCGCGGGTCGAGGGCCGTGAGCAGGGGCTCGACGAAGGCCTCGGCCTGCTGCACCAGCGCCGACACCTCCGACTTGGGGGGCTTGGGCGGCTTGGTAGTGGCGGCAGCCGGCAGCTCGGGCGCGTCGGCGTCGGCGGAAGTGGCTTCGGCAGGCATAGTAGAGGTGGGGGTAGCCATAAGGATGCAAGAAACGGCAAGAAACGGGCCCAATTTTAGCTTAGCGCCGCCACCTGCTACGCGAAGAGCCCGCCAGGGGTTAAGGTAAGCTCAACCACAGGCCTGGCCTTTGCGTAGGCAGCGGCCGGCGGCCACTGCGCTGGCCGGGTTACCGATGCGTAATTTTACTTTATGAAGCTACTGCTCCGCCTTTTCTGCTGCCTAAGTTTACTAGCCACGCTGCCCCACATCGCCCACGCCCAGCTGGAAGAGCTGGGCGAAGCCGGCGAGTCGGATTTCAACCCCGTGAACCCCAAGCCCAACTACCGGCGCACGGCCGTGGGCTGGGAGAAAAGTCTGCCGCCCGACTCGGCCCGCATCCGGTACTCGGTGTTTTTGATTGGCGACGTGGGCAGCCCCATTTCGTCGGCCAGGGGCGGCGAGCCGTCGCTCAACTTCATGCGCCGCCAGATGCTGCAAGCGGGCAGCAAGAGCGCCGTCGTGTTTTTGGGCGACAACATCTACAACCAGGGTATGCCGCCCGAAGGGGCCTACGACCGCAAGGTTGCCGAAAGCCGTCTCAACGAGCAGCTTGATATATTGAAAGGCTACAAGGGCGAGAAATACATGACGCCCGGCAACCACGACTGGATTCAGGGCTACCAGGGCGGGTTGGCCCAGGTGAACCGCGAGCAGGCCTACGCCGAGCACTACCTGGCCCAGGACTCCACCCAGTTCTCCTACACCGGTGACTTCTTAGTGCCGCGCAACGGCTGCCCCGGTCCCTACGAAATCCGGCTGCGCGACGACCTGGTGATGATTGCCCTCAACTCGCAGTGGTTTATTACGGAGCAGGCCAACCGGCCCTTCGGCGATGCCTGCGGGGCTGATAATGAGCAGGAAGTATACGCCCAGCTGGAAGAGGTGATTCGGCGCAACCAGGACAAGCACATCCTCATTGTGACGCACCACCCACTGTTCTCGGACGGCATTCACGGCGGCTACTTCACGTTTGCCGACCACGTGTTTCCGCTCAGCATTGTGGCGAAGTATGCGTTTCTGCCGCTGCCCATTATCGGTTCCATCTACCCGCTGGCGCGCAAGTACGGCGGCATCTCGCAGGATTTGGCCTACCCGGCCTACCAGGACTATAAGCAGAACCTGCTCGCCCTGTTCAGCCGCTACCCCAACGTGGTGTATGCCAACGGCCATGAGCACAACTTGCAGTACTACGACGACCTGAAAACCAAGGCCCACTTCATCACCAGCGGCTCGGGCTGCAAAACCCAGCACGTGAAACCCGGCGCGGGCGGCACGGCCCTGTTTTCGGACAAGGAAAAAGGCTTTGCCCGCCTCAACTACTACGACGATGGCCAGGTATGGGTCGAGTACTTCATCCCGAGCGATGCTGACCAGGGCAAAACCGCCCGGCGCGTGTATCGCCAGCGGGTGTACGCCACCCTGGGCCGCGGCGCAGCCACGGCCAGCACCGCCGGCCCCGGCGGCAAGGTGAGCAAAAAAGACAAGGCCAAGGACAAGCAAAACAAGGAAGACCGCGCCGACGCGGCCACCACTACCGCCGCCGGCCAGCCCAACGGCGCGCCCGTAGTCACCTCCACCGCCAAGCGGCCCAGCTACAAAGACAGCACCGTGACGGTGGCCGTGAACCCGAGCTACAACCAGCACGGCAAGTTTCACAACTGGCTGCTGGGCGAGCATTACCGCCGCGAGTGGGCCACGCCGGTGGCCTTCCCGGTGCTCGACATCAAGACGGCCGAGGGCGGCCTGGTACCTTACAAAACGGGCGGCGGCAAGCAAACCGCCTCGCTGAAGGTGCGCAACGAGGACGGCTACTACTTCACTATCCGGGGTATCGACAAAGACCCTACCGCCGTGCTGCCCGAGGGCTTCCGCACCGGCCTGGCGCTGGCCGTGCTGCAAGACCAGATATCGGCGCAGCACCCCTACGCCTCGTTTGTGCTGCCGCCGCTGGCTAAGGCCGCCGACATCCTGTACACCAGCCCCGAGTACGTGTACATCCCCAACGACCCCGCCCTGGGCCAGTACCAACAGAAGTTTGCCAACACGCCCGCCGCGTTGGAGGAAGATGCCAAGGGCAGCCAGGACAACGACGCGGAGCTGGGCTTTTCGAAGAAGCTGGTGAGCACCGACAAGATGCTGGAGGAGCTCTTGCAGGACAACGACAACCAGGTGGACCAGCCGGCCTTTGCCCGCTCGCGCCTGTTTGATATGTGGATTGGCGACTGGGACCGCCACGAGGACCAGTGGCGCTGGGCCCAGCGCAAAACCGACGACGGCGACAAGGTATACACCGCCGTGCCCGAAGACCGCGACATTGCCTTCTTCAAGGGCGATGGCGTGCTGCCGAGCCTCATCTCGAAGAAGTTTGCGGTGCGCAACTTCCAGAACTTCGGCTACGATTACGGCGATTATAAAGGTTTGAACCAGACGGGATTAAGCAACGACCGCCTGTACCTGAGCGGCGTGAGCCGCGAGGAGTGGGTGAAGCAGGCCAACGTCATGAAGGCCCAGCTCACGGATGCCGTTATCGAAAAGGCGTTTGCCGATAAGTGGCCCAAGCAGATATACGCCGAGCACGGCCCCGAGATTGTGGCCAAGCTCAAGAGCCGCCGCGACCTGCTGCCCGACGTGGCCGCTAAATATGCTGACCTCATGGCCGACATTGTGGAGGTGCGCGGCTCGCAGAAGCGCGAGAAATTCACCGTGACGCGCCTGCCCGACCACAAGACCCACGTGGTGATGCAGAAAATCAGCAAGAAGGGTAAGCTGAGCAAAGTGCTGTACGACCGCACGTTTGACCGCGTAACGGACGAGATTCGTCTCTACGGCATCAGCGGCCAGGACGTGTACGACCTGACCGGCGACGAGCGCCAGGGCCACAAAATCCGCATTATCGGGGGCACTGGCCGCGATACCATCGTGGACAACTCGCGGGTGTATGGCGTGCGCCACCGCACCCAGGTATACGATGCCGACACCGGCAATGTCATCGTCAACCAGCGCGGCGAAGCCCGCCTGCGCCTGGAGCCCGGCATCGACGTAAGCCGCTACGACCACCCCCACCGCTTCGACCTCAAGGACTACCGCCTCAACTACACTGGGCCGGCACTGTTTTTTGGGTACAACATTGATGATGGCGTGCTGCTGGGCGGCGGCATCACGCACCGGCGCTACGCCTTCCGGCGCGAGCCCTTCAGCTCGGAGCAGAGCCTGACGGCCAACTTTGCCCCCGCCCGTGAGGCGTATAACCTGCGCTACGTGGGGCAGTTCACGAGCGTGTTTGGCGGCAAAACCAACCTGCATGTGGCCGCCCAGTACTACGGCCCGCAGCTGCTTTATAACTTCTTCGGCATCGGCAACAACACCCAGAACTACGCCGTTGAGAACCAGGACCAGGCCACCAACCGCTCGGTAAACGGCGCCTACCGCATCCGCTTCAACCGCCTCTACGTGGCGCCCACGCTGGAGCGCCAGCTCTTCACCTTTGGTAAAATCGGCTTTGGGCCGCAGTACGAGCGCTTCCGGGTGGAGAACGACCAGATTGGCACTGTCATCAAAGATAGTATCGGGTCGGACCTCGAAAACCGCCGCTTCGGCATTCGCAGCTCCGACTTCCGGGCTAATACCTACCTCGGCGCGCTGGTGTACCTGGACTTCGGCGCGCAGTCGAGCCCCAAGGACCCGCGCATCGGCATTCAGTGGCATAACGAGGCGCAGTACAACTTCCAGCTCAACAATGAGAAGCTGACCTACGGCCGCCTCTCGTCCGAAATTAAGGCCTACCTCACGCCCAATTTCCCGTTTCGCATCACCTACGCGGGCCGCATCGGGGTGCAGCACAACATCGGCGACTACCGCTTTTACCAAGCCAACACGCTGGGCGGCACCACCAACCTGCGCGGCTACCGGCGCACCCGCTTTGCGGGCCGTAGCAGCCTCTACGCCAACTTTGAGGCCCGCCTGCACCTGTTCAAGTTCAACGCCTACCTCTTCCCCGGCACCTTCGGCATCATGGGCTTGGCCGACGCCGGCCGCGTGTACTCGGATGTGGATACCCGCAAGGGTTTCAGCGCCTTGCACAGCGGCTTTGGTGGCGGCGCGTTCGTGAACCTGCTCGACCAGGCGGTTATCAACGTCACCTATTCGGTGGGCGAAGAGCGGCTGGTATTTGTGGGGTTCGACTTCCTATTTTAACGGGGTAGTTTTTGAGTAGTGAGGGGCCCCGGTTGCGTGGGTAGCCGGGGCTCCTTACGGAAAACGCAGTGCACCAAAAAGCCCCGACCGCCAGTGTGGTAGTCGGGGCTTTTTGGTGCTTTTGGGTTATCTAATTAAACCAGTCAGAACTACCATTCAGCAAATCTTCGAAGTCGTCGGGCTGCATTCGTTCAAACTCAGTCTGCATCACTTTGAGGTATTTCCACTGTACCTGCGTTAGCTCAGTGGCGCGGGAGCACCAAGCGCGGGCGGCCTCGTCTTTGTGGGCTACGTCCACATCTTCGCGGCCTTTGGTTTCGACCAGCCAATGGGTGCCGTCGGGCTGGCGCACTACAAAATCGGGGTAGTAGTGGCGCAGGTTGGTGCGGGTGTCGGTGTAGGCCACGGAGAAGCCGAAGTTTTCGGGTAGCTTGGCAAAGGCAGCTACGTCGGGGGCCTTATCCAAGAACTTAGCGAAGGCTTCCTCAAAATTATTGTCGCAGACGACGTAATTGAAGATGGTGCGGGCTGACTCGAATAGCTGGCGGGAAGTAGGAAAATGTGCGGTGCCCGATAGCAGCCGGGCTAAGTGTAGTAGTTCTGGTTCTTTGGCCTCCACTACCATCGGGAGCAGCACTTGCTCAAAAGTCTTGGTCACCACATATCTAACCTGGTCCGTAGTCAAAGCGCGGATAACGTTAGGGTCGGTTAAGTCCACCGTTTCGCGAAATAGACGTTCGGTCATATACTGGCGAATCTTGGGCACCAACGCGGGGAATTGCGAAGGCAGCTTGATATTTTCAGTAATACGCTTAGCGTAGTAGCCAATCACCTCTTCGGCCGTGGCCGGAGGCGAAAGTTCGTACTCGCGCTCAAACAGCTTTTCCTTGGTTACAATATCGGTGGCCTCGTAGGTGAATTTCTGGTTGGCCTGGCCGGGCTTGTTTTTTACGCGCAAGGAACTCAGCGGAAAGTTGGTTACGTCCAGCGCTTCAATTTCATCGCGCAACGACTTCTTGCGCACCAACAGCGGCGAAAGGTCGGGCAGGCCAATGTCGGCGGCCACTTTCGCGGGCACCGGCTCAATCGTGACAATGCGCAGCTTGTCCTTGCCAACTTCGAAGGTGTCGAATTTCAGGCCTTCCGACTTTTCCAGGTCATCGATAAACTCCAGAAATTTCTTATTGCCGATAATGTCTACCCGCTCGGTGAAACCGCTCTGCGTGAGGCTACGGAACATCAGGCGCAGGCCGCGCCCGATGGCTTGCTCGGGCAGAATATTGGCCTTGGACGTGTAGGGGCGCAGGCCCACTACGACGGTTACGTTTTGCACGTCCCAGCCTTCGCGCAGCATCAGCACCGATACTACAGCGTTGACTGGCGACTGGTTGTCGTCAATCTCGCGGGCGGCGCAGCGGGCTTCTTCCAGGTCCTTTGTCGATACGTCGCCGCTGCGGTCGGTGTGAATGGTGAGGGTACCCTCGCCGGCAAAGTCGGCGGGGTATTTGGTTTGCAGCCAATGCGCCACATCGTCGGCTTCCTTGGTACTGTTCATCATCACGAACAGCACCGGCTTTTTGCCCAGCGGCTTTAGCTGCGCGCGGTACTCGCGCCAGCGCTCCACACCAGCCACCAGAAAGCCCTCATAGCGCACGCTGGCAATGTCCGAATTGACTTCCTGAATGCGCGAGAGCCCCTTAATGGGACGCTTCACCAGCCGGTCGATGATGGCTTGGCGCAGCGGGTAGTCGGAAATAGTCCACGGGAAGAGCGCCCCGCTGTTGAAGCGGGGCGTAGCCGACACATCGAGTTGCAAGGCTACCGGGCGGCGGGCGTGCAGGCGGCGAATGGTCTGGTTCCACTCGCTTTCCTCGTCGTGGGTGTGGTGGGCCTCATCGTTGAGCACCAGCACCGGGCCGGGACGGGCTTCGATGCGGCTCAGAAAATCATCGGCCCCGTTGGCGCTGGCCCCCAGCGAAGGCGGCGGCCCCACGCCCAGTAGCGTGGCCAGCGGGACGGGCATAGCCGACGCGGCCGGGGGCCGCTCGTAGAGCTGCTGAATATTAGTGAGGTACAAGCCCCCATCCGAACCGCCCGCCTCGGAGTCGCCACGCATGAAACCCCGAAACTCATCCCACAGCCAGCGGTAGTCCATCGGCAGCACCGGGTCGTTGAGAAAGGTGAAGTTGTTGGCGAAGTCGGTACGCAGGCGCTCCAGCACAATCACGTTGGGGGCCAGCAGCAGAAATGTTTTGGCCCAGCGCGGGTCGTTGGGGTAGCGCACGGCGTTGAGGTAGTGCCAGGCCACGGCCAGCGCCATTACCTTGGTTTTGCCGCTGCCGGTGGCCATTTTGATGGCGTAGCGGCCAAAGTCGTCGTAGGGCGGCAAGCGCATTTCCTGGCCTTTTACCGGGCGGGCGTAGGTTTCGAGCAGGGTGGCCCGCTTGCGGATGCCGGCCACCTCGTACAGGTAAATCATCGTTTCCACCGCTTCCTGCTGGCCGGTATGGTACTGAAAGCGGCGGCCGTCGGGCAGGCGGTGGTCGGTGCCAAACCAATGGCTCAGCAAGGCCTGCGTTACGTCGGTAATACCGGGGTAGCCACTGCGCCGCCACGCCTCTACCGCCGTGCGGATGGCCGGGACGCAGGGCGCGGTCTTGAGTTGGTCGCGCACATCCAGCAGGTCTAGCTGGGCCACGTTGGGGTCGGTTGCTTTCTTTTTGCCAGCCATCGCTTACTTGATTTCGAGGTCGAACTGCTTAGTGGTGTCGTTGCCCAGAATATCAATCACCTTTACCATCACGCGGTAGGTACCAGGCTGGGTATACTGGTGCGCGGGCGTTTCGAGGGCTAGCTGCGGCTGGCGGCGGGTGCGGTAGCTTTGCCATTGGTTATGAAAGGTATCGCCCCGAAAATCCCAGTCCACGGCCCAGTAGTCCACGTACTGGCTCCAGTGGCTGATAGCCTGGCGGGCCTGCTCGGGCACATCGTCGGGATTCATCACGAAGTTGCTCAGGCGCAGGCTCACGGCGCGGGCCTTCTTGTTCACCTGCACGTCCACGTAGGCCAGCTCGGCAAACGTGATGTCACCCTGGTCCACCGCCTTTTTCTCCAGCACTTCGCGCGGAATCTGGTAGAAGCTGAGCTGCACCTTGTGCTGGGCGGCCATGCGGCTAGCCGTGTCGTTGAGGTCGAAGGCAAACTCCCAGCCTAGAATGTGCAAAGTGGCGGTTTGGGGGCCGCCGGGCTGGCCCACGGCCTGCCAAAACTCCTTGAGGGCCGCCTTCACATCGCCTTCCGTCACGGGCGCATCCACACTGCCGATGTGCACGAGGGCCTTGCCTTTGCGGCCGTGCAGCCAGGCGTAGCCGGGCAGGGCCTCGGCGTGGTAGAGCGCCAGCATAAAGGTGCGGTAGGCTTCTTCCTGCGCCATGCGTTGCTGCGGCTCGCTAAACTGGTGGGCCAGCCACTGCTGCCGCTCGTACTTGCCCAGGTTTTGCACCGCGAAGGGCTGCACGCCTTCAATACCCAGCAGCCGCTTGCGGGCCGTGTGAATGGCGAAGCGCCCCAGGTCGCAGGTGACCCAGCGGCGACCCAGCTTCTCGGCCGTGGCCGCCGTGGTGCCGCTGCCGCAAAAGCAGTCTAGTACCAGGTCGCCCTCGTTGCTGCTGGCTTTGATAATGCGCTCTAGCAGTGCTTCGGGCTTTTGGGTATCGTAACCTGCTTTCTCTCCATGCCATGAACGCAATGACTCAACATCAGACCATAAATCTTGTGCGGGCAAGCCCTTCGCTTCGTCTAAATAACGCTTAAAACGAGGAATGCCATTCTTGGTGTAAAATATCTTCCCTTCATCTTCCAGCCTCTGCATTGTTGATTCGGGACAACGCCAAGTTCTTTTTATACCTCGCCAGGTGTAAGTGTAGCCACCGCCTTTTAGACCCGCAGCACTTAGATTATCAGACATCCACTTACGACCGTCCTTATCAGAATAACGATAATATTGGGTGACGTAATCAGGGTCGTATTCTTGATAAATTTGATTCCAAACTAAGTTATCTGAGGATTTTGCATAATAGAAAATCACATCATGAACATTGCCGTAACGCCCGGAATCTGAATGGCCAGATGTTCTCTTCCAAACAATTTCATTCCGGAAGTTATCATATCCAAAAACTTCATCTAATATAGCTTTCGCATAGTGACCAACGTGCCAATCCAAATGCACATAAATGGACCCATCCTCAGTCAACAAATCCCGCAGGATGACTACCGTTTCGTAAAACCATTGCAGGTAGCTATCCAGCCCTTTGCCCCAGGTGTCACGATAAGCAACCTGCTCTAAAATAGAAGGCTGCTTTACAAACGAAGTCCCTGAAACCGGCTCATCTTCTTCTATTTCAGCGTTTTGAGGGGGGGGGTACGGTAGCCGTAAAGGAGAAGTTGGCCCCGGTATCAAAAGGCGGGTCGATATAGATGAGGCGCACCTTGCCGGCCAGCTCGGGCAGCAGGGCGGGCAGCACGTATTTCTTGTCGCCCCATATCAGGCGGTTGCGCCACTCGGTGGGCTTGCCCTGTGAAAAAAGGGAATACTGGTCTTGCCGCAGCTGGGCACTTTCGTTAACGGTTTCGACGGTTTGGAAGGGAAGCGCCAAGCGCAACGGGGTAGCGCGGCGGCCATCAGGCAGGTATTTGCCGCCCCAGGTTAGTTCGGTCATGCAGTAGGGTTATTTCTTTTTGGCTCGGGTGGTGGTGGGCTTGGCAGCAGGCCTTTTGGGTGGCGCGGCAGACTTTTCGACGGCCAGTTTTTTCGCGTCAGCTACCTTTTTGGCTATTGCTTTTCGCTTAGCAATTTCTTTGGCTTTTGCGGCGGCTTCATCGGCTGCCGTTTTTTCTGCAATGGCAGCCGACACGCGCCGGGGCATTTGGGGGGCAGCTGGGCTGGCTTTGGCCGAGGTGGGTTTAGGCGCAGCTAAGGGTAGTTTTGGCTTCGCGGCCGCCTTACTGGTTAGCGCGGCCGGCGCTCGAAAAAGGCCGCGCAACTCGCTGTACAGGCTATCCATCACCTGCTCACGCTGGGTCTTGCTCATGCCCGAAAGGGGCGCGTGCGGGCCGTTCATGGCTTGCAGCTGGCTCAGGGGCGAATCCTGAAAGGCCCCGGTGCAAGGCCGCACAATAACCGTGAGCAGCGTTGCGCCTTCCTTCTCCGCAGCGCGTAGCAAGGGCGGCAACTCCTCGGCATGGATAAAATCAGAGGCTAGGAAATCGGCACTAACCAGAAAGATGCCTACCCGCGCCATCGCCAGTTGTTTACGAATACGGTCGCGCCACCGCTCCCCCTTCCGAATTTTCTGGTCGCTCCAGATTTCCACTTTCTGGTCACGGGTCAGTGGCTTGAGGTGCGTATTCAGCAGCCGCAGCCATTGGCTATCGGCGTGGCTGTAGCTAATAAAAACACTGGTGCGGGCGGTGGGCATACGGCGAAATTACGCGCCAACTACTAAGCAAACTAGCAACATTTTCGGCAATAAATATCGATTGCTACCCCAGCCGCGCCAGCAGCTCAAACAGCGGCTGGTTGACGTAATAATTAGCCGTAACCAGCCGGTGTTTTACCAGCACGCCATCGGCGGCCAGTTGGTTGAGGTAGGAGGCGGCCGTGGGGCGGCTCACTTTCAGTTCGGTCTGCAAGAACTCGATGCGCGTGTAGGGGTGGCGAAACAGGTTGTTGAGCAAATCCTGGCTGTAGAATTTGTAGCCCCGCAACCGCTGCTTGGTATCCTGCATGAGTTGGCGCATTTCAGCAATGAGCACAATGCTCTCGCGGGCAGTTTGCTCCACGCCGTCCAGCAGATACAGCAGCCACGGCTCCCAATTGCCCGTATCGCGCACCTTCTGGAGATGCTGGTAGTAGTCAGCCTTATTGCGAATGATAAAGCGACTTAGGTAGAGTGCTGGAATGTCGAGTAAGCCTTTCAATACCAAGTACACGATATTCAGAATGCGCCCGGTGCGGCCGTTGCCGTCGTAAAAAGGATGGATACTTTCAAATTGCAGATGTAGCACGGCCATCTTCACCAATGGGTCGGCATCGCTGAGCGTGTCATCGTTGAGATACTGCTCCAGGTTGCCCATTAGCCGCATAATGGTATCATTATCCTGCGGTGGGGTGTACACCACTTCGCCACGCTGGTTTTTGAGCGTAGTACCCGGTTGGCGGCGGTAGCCAGCATTATTCTGCTCTAAAGCCTGCTGAATCTGAGCCAGGTGGTTCACACTCAGAAACCCATACTGCTGCACCAGTGCCACGCCCAGCCGCAGGGCGGCCACGTAGCGCTGCACCTCTTTCGCTACCTGGCTTTCGGCTACCTGCACTTCGGCCTGAAACAGCTCGTCGTGGGTGGTGATGATGTTTTCAACGGCCGAGCTGTCCTTTGCTTCCTGTAAAGGCAGGGTATCCAGCAGAATGCTTTCGTTGGGAATAGTCGCAGTAATACCCTTTAATTCAGCCAGGGCGGCCCGCGCAGTAGTTAGCTTTTTAAGCACTGCGCGCGTTTCTAATTCGACGGCAGGAGGTAATAATTCGGGTTGCCAAACAGGATTCATAAGATGCGAAATCAGCAGAAGAATCTAGCAGCCTTATTTCGCTTTATAAAGAAAAGCGCTTTTTCTTTATAAAGGCTAGCAGCATCTGTAAAGAAAAGCGCTTTTTCTTTACAGATGCTGCTAGCCAGCAATAGCTGTGGCGCTACTAACAGGACAGACGTAACTGCCAGTAATTGAGTCTGCACATGCGCCAACGGGATAAAGCAATGACGTAGCCAACCGGCCAACTCACCCCCAGACCACAGCCATTCACCAGAAATTCACGTAAGCAGCCCGGCCCCGTTTTTTTAGCTGGCCCTGTACTCGCTTATGTGGTCACCCACTGTCCTATTCTCTGCCAAAAAGTACCTGGTGCCCGGCCTGCTTACGCTCGCGGCTACGGTCCGGGCCCAGGACGTGCCGCGCATTTTTCCGGCGCCCGCTCCTACCGCTATCGACTCGGCGCGCGGCGCGCCCAACCTGAAAGACAAGCAGCAGTTTGCCAACCCTTCGGTGCTGGGCATGGGGCCAAGCAAAGGCATTATTGTGCGCTACGAGCGCATGCCCAGCTTTGGCGTGCAAGCTACGGGCAAGGTGGCGGGTGTGGGCAACTACGACACGGAGGCCACCAAAAACGCCCGCCTCACCATCAAGGGCTACATTCCGGCCCTCAATCACCCGCACCTCAAGGTGATTATCGGGCTCAACTATGACCGGGAGGAATTCAAGTTTCGGCAGGTGCCCAACAACTACGCGCTGCTCGATAACATTGAGAATAAGGGCCTAAAAAGCACCGGCGTGCAGGTGGCCGTAATCCGGCCCGTAGATGCCGTGCACTGGTACCTGGCGCGGGTAAAGGGCGAGCTGGCCGGCGACTACAACTCAGGCGGCGACCTGCGCAGCACCAACTACCTGCGCATGTCGGCCGAGGCGTTTTACGGCTGGAAGCGCAGCCCGCGGTTTTCGTGGGGCGTGGGCTTTCAGTACGGCTACACGTTTGGCAAGCTGAGCTTTTACCCGGCCATCATCTACAACCGCACCTTTAACGACCGCTGGGGCGTGGAGGCGCTGTTTCCGGCCCGCGTAACGGCGCGCTACAACGCCTCCGAGCGTTCGCTCTTCTACGCGGGCTACTCGGTCGATGGCCTCAACTACCTCGTGAACCTGCGCGTGCCCCTGGTGCGCCAAAACCAGCCCGATAAGCTGCCCCTCAACACCCTGGAGCTGCGCGAGGTAGAAGTGAAATTCCGGCTGCGCTGGGAGCGCGAGCTGCTCTCCTTCCTGTGGCTGGGGGCCGAGGCCGGCTACCGCTACAACTACGCTTTCGACGCCTTCGACCGCACCAACGCCGACCGCGAGCGCATCATTCGTACCAAGCTCGCGCTGGCCCCCTACGCCAGCCTGGAGCTGTTTGCCGTGCCCCCGCGCAAGCTCATGGAGAAGGCGGGCGTGCGGCGGTAGTAGGAATAAGCCTGTCATTGCGAGCGCAACGCAGTGGAGCGCGGCAATCGCACTAGAACGAAGCGGCGGCGTGGGTAACGTTCTGGTGCGATTGCTTCGCTGTGCTCGCAATGACAGACGCGCTGAACAGCTACTTCCGCTTCCGCCCCGCCAGCTTCTTAAGATACTGATATTCGACCTCTTGCGCCCGCACGCGCGGTTCGCCGGGGGCGGGCTGCACGTAATTATTGTCGAAGTCGCGGGCCTTCACGTTGTCGGCGCGCTCCAGGTCGAGCAGGTGGCGCACTTCGGCACGCATGGCTTCGTCGAGGATGGGGAAGGCAACTTCCACGCGGCGGTCGAGGTTGCGGCCCATCCAGTCGGCCGACGATACGTAGACCTTTTCCGCGTCGGGCGGGCCAAAGACGTAGATGCGGGCGTGCTCCAGGTAGCGGTCCAGCAAGCCGCGCTGGCTGATGGTTTCGCTTAGGCCCGGCTCGCCCGGCACTAGGCAGCCAATGCCCCTGATTAGCAGCTCGATGTGCACTCCCGCCTGGCTGGCCGCGTAGAGCGCGGCTATCATGCCGGGGTCTTCCAACGAGTTCACTTTAAGAATGATAGATGCCGGCTTGCCTTTTTTGGCGTGGGCGGCTTCGGTGGCTATCAACTTCAGCAGCTGGGTGCGCAGCGTGAAGGGGGCCACCAGCAAGTGGTGCAGATTGGCCGGCTCCTCGCCCGTCACGAAGTAGCGGAACACCTGGTCTACCTCGGCCGTGAGCTCGGCGTTGGCCGTGAACAGGCCGTGGTCGGCGTAGAGGCCGGCGGTGGCTTCGTTGAAGTTGCCCGAGCTGAGGTAGGCGTAGCGGCGCGGCTGGTCGGTATCCTCGTCGCGGCGCGTGATGAGCAGCAGCTTGGCGTGGCACTTGAGCTCGGGCGGCGTGAAGATGACGTGCGCCCCGGCGCGCTGCAATTTTTCGGACCAATAGAGGTTGCTTTCCTCATCGAAACGGGCTTTCAACTCCACTACTACCGTCACCTGCTTGCCATTTTTCACGGCCTTGATGAGTGCCTTGGCCACTGCGCTCTTGGGGGCCACCCGGTAGAGCGTGATGCTGATGGCGCTCACGCGCGGGTCGAGGGCGGCCTCGCGCAGCAGGCGCGGCACGGCGTCGAAGGATTGGTAGGGCGGGTGCAGTAGGTGGTCGCGCCGGGCAATGGCGGGCAGCAGTGGCCCGGTACGCGGCAGCGTGGGGTGCGGCAGTTCGGGCCAAGCCGGGTTGAGCAGGTCGGTGCGGCCGAAGGTGGGGAAGCCGAAAAAGTCGCGGAAATTATGGTAGCGGCTGCCCTCCACCAGCTCCTCATCGGCGATGCCGGTTTTTTGCTTGATGGCCCGCAGCACTTCCTGGGGCGTGGCGGGGTCGAAGAGCAGGCGGGCCGGGTAGCCGGTGGCACGCTTGGCCAGGCTACTGCGAATCTTGGCCAGCAAGTCGCCCGACACCTCTTCCTCAATGTCCAGCTCCGCATCGCGGCTCAGCTTAATCGCATTGACCGTCACCTCCTTATAGCCCGGAAAGAGCGCCGGTGCGCCCACCCGCACCACATCGTCCAGAAACAGCACGCAGTGGGGGTCGGTGGGGGTGCCCGCGCCGCCAGGCAGCGCCACAAAGCGGCTGCCGTGGCGCTTGGTGGGCAGTTCCATGATGACGACGCGCTCGGTGTGGGTTTTCTTTTTGGTGCCCTTGGGCCGCTGCTCGGCCACGGGCTGGGTCAGCCAGAAGGTGAGGTACACGGCCTGGTCTTTCAGAAAAAGCTGGTGCAAGGTATCGTCCAGCACCACTGGCGAGAGCAGGTCGCGTACGTTTTTCTCGAAGTAGTGCTGCGTCCATTCGCGCTGGTCGTCCGTGAGTTGCTCGGCGCTGAGCAGGCAAATGCCTGCCTCCTGCAAAGCCGGCAGCACCTGCTCGCGGAAGGTGCGCCCGAATAGCTCCTGCTGGCGGTGCACCTCGGCCAGCACCTCGGCCAGCAGGCGCTTGGGGCGCTCGTGGGGCAGCTGGGCGCGGGTTTTTTTCTTGAGCTTCACTAGCCGCCGCAGCGTAGCCACCCGCACCTTGAAAAACTCATCCAGGTTGGCCGAAAAGATGGCCAGAAACTTGAGGCGTTCCAGCAGCGGCACCTCAGGGCACTGCGCTTCTTGCAGCACGCGGGCGTTAAAGCGCAGCCAGCTCAGGTCGCGGGGCAGGGTCTTCATTCAGTTAGCAAGGAACAGTGAGCAATGAGCAATTTTTAGGTTAACCTTTTGAAAGTCAGTTTTTAAGCTAACTATTCTCGGGCACCTAACCTAGTAGGCAGCTAAGCCAGGCGGGCAGTTTCAATAACCATACCTTTGTTAACTGCTCACTGCTCATTGCTAATTACTTTTCGGGTAGTCGTAGAAATAAAACTCGGTGTTGGTGGGCGCGGCCTCGGCCCAGCGGTCGGTGGCAAAGTGCAGGCAGAGCACGGCGGCCGTGGGCATTTCGCCGCTCAGGGGCGTGGGCAGCAGGTAGTTGGCTACGTCGGTGATGGTGGGGTTGTGGCCGGTGAGGACCACCGCACTGGCTCCGTCGGGCAGGTTGCGCACCACGGCCAGCAGCGTGTCGAGGTCGGCCTGGTAGATGGCGGGCTCCACCACAATTTTATCGTGCGGGTACTTCAGCTCACGGGCCACCAGCACGGCCGTGCTCAGGGCGCGCACGGCGGGCGAGCTCACCAGCAGGTCGGGCACAATCTGGCGCTTGGCCAGGGCCTGGCCCATGCGGGGCGCATCGTCGCGGCCGCGGTCGTTGAGCGGGCGCTCCTGGTCGTTGAGCTCGTCGAAGCTCCAGCTCGACTTGGCGTGGCGCATTAGATACAGCGTTTTCATAGCGCGAAGCTAGGCGATTACGCGTTAGGGGGGTAGTCGCTGGCGGCGGCAGGCCCCTGCCAAGGCGGCCGGCACTTAATCTAAACCAACTATTGCGGCGGCAGTGGCGCGGCCTATCTTGCACGCCAGATGCGAGTTACCAACCTTGTTCCCTTTCACATCTTCCTTTTGTTATGAATGCACTTGCCTCTTTGCGCCCGCTGCCGGTGGCGCTCACCCTGCTCCTTAGCCCCGCGCTGGCCTGGGCCCAAAGCGGCACCTACTCGGTGCAGGGCCGCCTCGGCAATAAGCTGCCGGCCAAGGCCTACCTGCGCTACCCAGTAGGAAACGATATGAAGCTCGACTCGGCGGTAGTCAAAAACGGCACCTTCGCCTTCAAGGGCACCGTGGCCGACCCCACCGTGGCCACGCTGTTTGTGGTGAAGCCCACCGGGCACTTCGTCACCAATAAGCCACTCCAAAACGTGCGGCTCTACCTGGAGCCCGGCACCATCAAGGTAGCCAGCCCCGACTCGCTGACCCACGCCACGGCGCTGGGCACGCCCCTCAACGCCGACAACACCCGCCTCACGGCTATGCTGCTGCCCACCACCGCGCAGATGAGCCAGCTGATGGACAAGTACCGCGCCGCCACGCCCGAGCAGCGCAAGGACAAAGCCTTTAGCGATGCCCTCGACAAACAGGAGGAAGCCATCGACGCCGCCCAAAAGCTGGTGCTGGCCTCTTTCATCAAAACTGCGCCCCAAAGCCAAGTGAGCCTGAGCGCGCTAAGCCGCTACGCTGGCTACTCGCTTGATGCGAATGAAGTTGAGCCACTCTTCAACGGCCTGGTCCCGGCCGTGCGCACCAGCAAAGCCGGCCAGGAGTACGCCGCCAAAATCACCACCGCCAAGCTCACCGGCGTGGGTGCCCTAGCCCCCGAGTTCACCCAAAACGATGCCAATGGCAAGCCCGTGAAGCTGAGCGACTTCCGGGGCAAGTACGTACTGGTCGATTTCTGGGCCAGCTGGTGCGGCCCCTGCCGCCAGGAAAACCCCAACGTGGTCGCCAATTTCAACCAGTACAAGGGCCGCAACTTCACGGTGCTGGGCGTGTCGCTCGACCGCGCCAACGGCCGCGACGCCTGGCTCAAAGCCATTGCCACCGACGGCCTAGCCTGGACCCAGGTATCGGACCTCAAGTTCTGGAAAAACGACGTGGCGCAACTCTACGGCATCCAGTCCATCCCCCAAAACTTCCTCGTGGGCCCCGACGGCCGCATTGTGGCCAAGAACGTGCGCGGCGAAGAGCTGGGCAAGAAGCTGGCGGCTGTGTTGCCGGTGGCTGGCGGGGCACAATAGGGTCGTCGTTCTGGCGAGCGCCTCACGGGACCCCTATGGGGCCGGCCCCCTCTCCGAAAAGGAGAGGGGGAGCCAGTCGACTTTAAGCTAAACAATAATTTGCTGCATATAAAAAAGCCAACCCTTTTGGGTTGGCTTTTTTATTCTTTTGTTTATCAGCCTTTTGCGTTAAAAAACTGGTTGGTTTAAATCCGCCATGGCTCCCCCTCTCCTTTTCGGAGAGGGGGCCGGCCCCATAGGGGTCCCGTGAGGCGCCCACCCGGGGTTGGAGTAGGTGCGTACCAGCCAGCGCATGAGCCCCATAGGGGTCCCGTGAGGCGCCCACCCGCACAACACGCTAAGACTCCTGGCTGTACTCCTGGTCGTAGCCGTGCTGAAAGTGCGGGAAGCGCTTGGCGGCCAACTCGCCCACGCGGCGGCCTAGCAGCTCGCGCAGGGCCTCGATATTGTCCTTGTCCTGGGCCGAAATAAACACTACCGGGTCGTGCATGCGGGCCATGTAGGTTTCCTGCAATTGCTCCAGCGGCGGGCGCGGCGCGGGCTCGGCAAAATCGGTGGGGAATTCCACGTCCGGGTCGTCGTCTTCGAACACGGGGGCCGGGTCCACGTCGGGCTTGTACTGGTCTATCTTGTTGAAAACCAGCAGCGCGGGCTTATCGGCCGCGCCGATTTCGCGCAGCGTTTCGTTCACCACCTCAATCTGCTCCTCAAAGGCTGGGTGCGAAATATCCACCACGTGAATGAGCAGGTCGGCCTCCCTAATTTCGTCCAGCGTGCTCTTAAAGCTCTCGATGAGCTTGGTGGGCAGCTTGCGGATAAACCCCACGGTATCAGAGAGTAGGAACGGCACGTGGTTGTCGAGCACCACCTTGCGGGTAGTGGCATCGACGGTGGCGAAGAGTTTGTTTTCGGCAAAGACTTCGGCCTTGCCCAGCAGGTTCATAATGGTGCTTTTGCCCACGTTGGTGTAGCCCACCAGCGCCACCCGAATGGAATTTTGGCGCGTTTTGCGCTGGGTATGCGCTTGCTTGTCCAAGTCTTCGAGCTTCTCCTTGAGGAACGCGATGCGGTCGCGCACGATGCGTCGGTCGGTCTCGATTTCGGTCTCGCCGGGGCCCTTCATACCCACGCCACCGCGCTGCTTGTCCAAGTGGGTCCAGAGGCCGGTGAGGCGAGGCAGTAAGTATTGGTACTGAGCTAGTTCGACCTGCGTGCGCGAGGTGGCCGACTTGGCCCGCAGCGCAAAAATATCGAGAATAAGCAGCGACCGGTCCACAATTTTGACGCCCAGCTCGGCCTCTAGGTTGCGGAGCTGCGAGGGCAGCAGCTCATCATCGAAGACGACCATGCTGGTGTTTTCGTGCTTCACCCAGGCCTTGATTTCGGCCAGCTTGCCCTCGCCCACGTAGCTGCGCAGGTCGGGCTTGTCGAGCTTCTGCACAAAGCGCTTAGTGGCCTGGGCCCCGGCGGTTTCAATGAGAAAGGCCAACTCGTCGAGGTACTCGGTGGTCTGCGCATCGGACTGCCGACGCGGGGGCACGCTCACGAGCACGGCGGTTTCGATTTCCTTGGCCGTGGCGTAGGTTTTGTCCACGTTTTTGAGCAGGTGCTTGGGCAGCTTGGTATCGCGGCGGGCGGGCGTGCTATCGGTAGCGCCGATGTGGCGGGTGCTGCCCTGGCCGTTGTTGTCTTTAGATTTTGACATAAATAGGTAACCAGCAGTTACTTGAGTGTGAGAGAGTAGCCCACCACTTGCTCTATTTGGGCGGCGGTGAGGGTTTTGGCAAAAGCCGGCATTTTACGCATCCCCTTGGTAACCAAGTAAGTGCGCCCAAAGGCATTGAGGTTGCTCTTGGTGAGGTCGTGGGCCCCGTTGAGGCCCAGGCGGCCGTCTTTGCCGTGGCAGCGCTGGCAGTTTTGTTGAAAAAGCAGCTGGCCGGGGGCAGGCGGCGCGGCCCGCGCCGCGCCCGGGGCCGCCAGCAGCGCCAGCGCCAGGCCGGCAGAATTAAAAAGCTTCATTACGGGAGCATAACGCAAAAACCACCCCGAAAGTAACCGGCGCGCCCACTTAATATAGCGAGCGGCCCGGCATCCGGCCCGACCTTTGCGAATGGTAAGTGAGTAAATGAGTAGCTGAGTAAGGGGCCTTCCTCTTGCATGTGCCCTTATTACCACTCATTTACTCACCTGCTCACTTACTCATTTACCTCGTGCGCGTTGCCTTAGTTATCAATACCTCCTGGAACATCTGGAACTTTCGGCGCGGGCTGGTAGCAGCCTTGCAGGCCGCGGGCCACGAGGTGCTGGCTATTGCGCCGCCCGATGCGTATTCCAGCCGTCTGGAGAGCGAATTGGGCTGTCGCTTCGTGCCCATCGTGATGGAAAACAAGGGCACCAACCCCATTAAGGATGCCCAGCTTACGCGGCGCTTCGTGGCGGTGTACCGGCGCGAGCGGCCCGATGTGGTGCTGCACTTTACCATTAAGCCCAACATTTATGGCACGCTGGCGGCGCGGCTGGCGGGCGTGCCCAGCATCAACAACGTGAGCGGGCTGGGCACGGTGTTCATTGTGGAAAACCTGGTGAGCAAGGTGGCGCGCGGGCTGTACCGGCTGGCGTTTCGGTTTCCGCACAAGGTATTTTTTCAGAACAACGACGACCGCGAATTATTTATCCGCTACGGGCTCATCAAGCCGGCGCTCACGGGCCTGGTGCCCGGCTCGGGCGTCGATTTGGCGCGCTTCCGGCCCCAGCCGGCCGCCGGAAAGGCACTCGGCGAGCCCTTCACGTTTCTGATGGTGGCGCGGGTGCTCTACGAGAAGGGCATTGTCGAATACTTTGAGGCGGCGCGGCAGGTGCGGGCGGCGCTGCCGACGGGGCAAATACGCTTTCAGCTGCTGGGTGGCCTCGACGAAGCCGGCGGCGTGGGCGTGCCCCGCGCCACCTTCGAGCAGTGGTTGAAGGAGGGCAACATCGACTACTTGGGCACCTCCGACGACGTGGCCGCCCACCTGCACCGCGCCGACTGCGTAGTGCTACCCAGCTACCGCGAAGGCACCCCCAAAACCCTACTCGAAGCGGCCGCCTGCGGTAAACCCCTGATAACCACCGATGTACCCGGCTGCCGCGAAACCGTGCAAAACGGCCGCAACGGTTACCTTTGCCAGGTGCGCGACGCCGCCGACCTGGCCGATAAGCTCCTCACCATGGCCCAATTGCCCCCCGCCCGCCTGGCCGCCCTGGGGGCCGCCAGCCGCGAACTGGCCACCGAAAAGTTTGACGAGCAACTAGTGCTGCGCCAGTACTTGGCCGCCGTGGCCGAGGCTGGAGAAACTGGTAAATGAGTAGGTGGGTAAATGAGCACTTTACTCATTTACCCACCTACTCATTTACTCACCTACTCATTTGCCATTTCACTCATTTGCCCTATGGAAATAATTACCCACGCCCTACCGGGCCTCCTTGAGTTTCGGCCCCGCATTTTTGGTGACCCCCGCGGTGCCTTTTTTGAGTCGTTCAGCGCCCGCACCATGGAAGGCCTTGGCTTGCCCCGCCACCACTGGGTGCAGGACAACCAGAGCAACTCTAAGGCTGGCACGCTACGCGGGCTGCACTTTCAGCGCCCGCCCCACGCCCAAGCCAAGCTGGTGCGCGTGGCCCAGGGCCGCGCCCTCGACGTGGTAGTGGACCTGCGCCACCGCTCGCCCACCTTCGGCCAGCACGCCAAAGTGCTGCTCACCGCCGAGCTGGGCAACGCGTTCTACGTGCCCGAAGGCTTCGCCCACGGCTTCGTGGCGCTGGAGGATAACACGCTGTTTCTCTACAAGTGCTCGGACTACTACACGCCGGTCGCCGAAGGCGGCGTGCGCTGGAACGACCCAGCGCTGGGCATCGACTGGGACTTTGCGGGCGAGGCGCTGGTGTCGCCCAAAGACGAGATTCTACCCACGCTGGCGGAGCTGGAGAATCCGTTTTAAGCCAGAGGTTTAGGTAAAAAGAACGTCATGCTTCACTGCGTTCAGCATGACGTTCTTTTTTTGATTTAGAAGCAGCTACAGCAGCGGCAACAGCGTTTCCAGGCCCATGCCGCGCGAGCCTTTCAATAGTACCAGCTGCCCGGCTACTGGGTGCTGGGCCAGCCAGTCGGCGGCGGCGGCCTTGTCGGCGCAGTAGTGGGCGGCCGGCTGCGCGGCGGCGGCGGCCTGCATCAGCGAGCCAATGAGCAAGGCGTTGTGCAGCCCCAACTCAACCAGCAGTTCCCCGATGGCTTGGTGCTCGGCGGCGGCGGTTTCACCCAACTCAAACATGTCGCCCAGCACCACTAGCTTGTGCGCTTCGGGCCGCTGCGCGAAGCTGCGTAGGGCAGCGGCCATGCTACTGGGGTTGGCGTTGTAGGCGTCCAGAATCAGGTCGTTGCCGTGGGCGGTGCGCACGAGCTGCGAGCGGTTATTTTGGGGGTTGTAGCTGGCCAGCGCAGCAGCCACCTGGGCGGCGGGCACCCCAAAAAAAGCCCCCACGGCGGCGGCGGCAGCCATGTTGGGAAAATTATACTCGCCGGTGAGTTGGGCGGCTACCGCGGTGCCGTCCCAGAGGCGCAGGTGCAGCTGGGGGTCGGCGGCGAGGAGCGTGGCGGGGTACGTGTCGTCGGGGCCAGGGTAATTGATACGCTGCGCCACGGCGGCGGCCAGGGCCGGGAGCTTAGCATCAAGGCTATTGACAAAAACGACTCCGTTGTTAAATTGCAAGTAGTCAAATAGTTCGCCTTTGCCCAGCGCAATACCCTCTTCGCCGCCAAAGCCTTCGAGGTGGGCCTTGCCGATATTGGTGATGAGGCCGTGCGTGGGGGCAGCCCACTGGCAGTAATCGGCGATTTCGCCCCGGTGGTTGGCCCCCATCTCAATCACGGCAAAGTCGTGCTCCTCGGGCCGCAGGCGTAGCAGCGTGAGCGGCACCCCAATGTGGTTGTTGAGGTTACCGATGGTGGCTAACACCTTGTATTTCTGCGCTAATACCACCGTCAGCAGTTCCTTGGTAGTGGTTTTGCCGTTGGAACCCGTGACGGCTAGCACGGGCCCGCGGAAGTGGCCGCGGTGCTCCTGGGCCAGGGCTTGCAAGGCGGCCAGCGGGTCGGGGGCGTAGGTGTAGCGGGCGGGGTCCTGGGCAGCTAGCTTTTCATCGTCTACCACGGCGTGGCGGGCCCCAGCGGCCAGCGCGCCGGCGGCAAAATCAGCCCCGCGGAAGCTGGGGCCGTTGAGGGCGAAAAACAGGGTGCCGGGCTGGGGTTGGCGCGAATCGGTGCTCACCTGGCCGTGGGCGGCGAGGTAGTGGTCGTAGAGGGACATCTTTTTCAAGTATCAAGCATCAGGTGGGCTCCGCGATTGTCATTGCGAGCCCAGCGAAGCAATCGCACTTGATACGATAGCCGCACGACTCGTTCTAGTGCGATTGCTTCGCTATGCTCGCAATGACAACCGGGATGTGTTCATCACTAATTAGCTTATGGCTCATTAATAATTACGTGTGCAACTTACGGTCGGGCCGGCGTTGTTAGCGGGTACTGACTTTCCTGATTTAGCTTATGCGGCGTTGTTTTCTCTTGGTAATGTGCGGGTTATGGGTAGCGCTAGGTACAGCGCGGGCCCAAACGCCGGGCGCGCAGTTTGGCTTTGCCTTCGGGAGCGTGGCCAAAATTGTGCAGGGCACCGATACCCTCACCCAGGCCTGGGCGGGCGGCCTCAACACGCCGCAGTTCAGCACTATCGACCTCAACGGCGACGGGCAAGCCGACCTCTACGCCTTCGACCGCGAAACGGCGCGCAGCTACACCTTTTTGAGCGTGGCGGGCGCGGGCGGCGCGGGGCGGCGCTGGCAGTACGCGCCCGACTACGAGGCGCTTTTCCCCAGCGACCTGGCCAGCTGGGTGCTGCTGCGCGACTACGACTGCGACGGCCGCGCCGACCTGTTCACGTTTGCCAACGGCGGCGACATCCGGGTGTTTCGCAACGTGGCCGATGCGGCGGGCCGGCCTTCTTTTACGCTGGCTAACAACCAGTTGAGCTTTCCGATTAGCAACGGCTACATCAGCAACCTCAACATCGGCTCGTATAATACGCCGTCCATTCAGGACGTCAATGGCGATGGCAAGCTCGATATCCTGACCTACGATTTTGTGGGCAATACTACGCTCCAGCTCTACCTCAACTCCAGCCCCGGCAGTTGCGGCGGCGTGGCTTCGTTCGCCCAAAGCTCCAACTTCTGGGGCCAGCTGGTGGCCTGCACCGACTGCGCCTCGTACCAGCTGGCGGGCACCTCGGCCTGCCAGGCCTACCGCCCGCTGCACAGCATGGGCCACAACGTGCTACTCATCGACCTCAACGGCGACGGCAAGCTCGACCTGCTCGATGGGCGCGATAACTGCCCGCAGCTCAGCCGTTTACTCAACACGGGCACCTCCACCACCGATGCGCAGCTGATAGCCAACGGAGCCAGCAGCGCGTTTCCGTCGGCGGCCGCGCCGGTAAATTTGCCGGTGTTTCCGGCCGCCTATTCGTTCGATGCCAACTTCGACGGCGTGCCCGACCTGGTGGTGGCCCCCAACATGAGCGACAACTCGCTCGACTTGGTGAGCATGCGGCGCAGCATCCGGCTGTATCAGAACGCGGCGGCCAACGCCACGGCAGTGCCCAGCTTCAGCCTCGTCAACGACAGTTTTTTGCAAGGCGACATGCTCGACGCCAGCGAGGGCAGCGCGCCGGCCTTCGGCGACCTCGACGGCGATGGCCTGGCCGACATGCTGGTGGGCAACCAGGGCGACCTGGTGGGCGGCTACTACCGCGCCAGCCTTTACTACTACCGCAACGTGGGCACGGCCCGCCGCCCAGTGTTTCGGCTCGTGACCGACGACTACCTGGGTTTGGCCGCCGCGGCGGCCCGCACGCCGAGCATCCGGTTTGAGAGCCTGCGCCCGGCGCTGGTCGACCTCAACCGCGACGGCGCCCTCGACCTGGTATACTCGGTGTACAATGGCACCACTAATCGACTTAACTACATTTTAAACAGCTCATTAGCCAACCAAACGGCTAGCTTTAGCCCGGCCCGGGCCAGCTACTTCAAGCCGCAGGGCGCGGCGGGTAGTGGCGTGCTACCGGCCCGGCAGGGCGACACACCGTGCTTTTTTGACGTGGACGGCGATGGCTACGTGGACCTGCTACTGGGCACCAACGACCTGGCGGAGGCGGGCGGCAGCCTGCGCTACTTCCGCAACCAGGGCCCGGCGGCGGGTGGCAACGTGGACAACCTGTTTGTGCTGGCCAATGCCGACTACGGCCGGCTGCTGGACCAGGGCAGCCGCCCGCCCTACCTGGCCCCGGTGGTGGCCGACTTCAACGGCGACGGCCGCCCCGATTTGCTGACCCTCACGGGCCGCGGCACGGTGAGCTTCTACAACGATTTTCGCGCGCAGGGCGGCACCTTCATTGGCAGTAATGAGCTGTTCTACAATGCGTTCAGCAGCCAGTACGAGCCGGCGCGGCTAGGCCACGGCTACGTACTGCGCTTTGCCGCCGCCGCCGCCGACCTCAACCAGGACGGCAGCCCCGAGCTCTACATTGGCACCGAAACGGGGGGCGTCATCAGCTTCCTGGGCCGCAACCGCACGGTGCTGGCCGCTCGCCCCAGCGCGGCTAGCACGCTGGCCCTCAGTCTCTACCCCAACCCCGCCGCCCAAACCGCCACCGCCCAAACTGCCCAGCCCACCCGCGTGCGGGTGTTTGACCTGGCCGGCCGCCTGGTGCGGACTGAAAGCGCCCTGCTGCGCACCCACAGCCTCGACCTGAGCGGCCTGGCGCCCGGCCTCTACGTGGTGCAGGCCACCGCCGCCGATGGCACCGCCACCAGCCAGCGACTGGCGGTGAGTGGGTTATAGGAGGGTAAGGGGTAGGAGGGTAAGGGGTAGGAGGGTAGGAAGAACGTCATGCTCATCTGTCGGCCACGCAGTGAAGCATCTCGCGTGGGTTACCAACCCCATCCAACGATGTAAGCGAGATGCTTCACTGCGTGGCCGACAGATGAGCATGACGTTCTTCCTACCTTCCTACCCTCCTACCCCCCTACCCCCCTACCCTTTAATACCTATCAATCAACATTTTATTAGGCTAAACTCATCCGCATCCTGCAAGAAAGGCATTTTCTCACGGCAGGCTAGCAGAGGGGCGGCTTGCAGGGTGTGGGTGAGCACGGTTTGCATGTTGCCGGCCTGGGCCACGTACTCGCCATACATATTGAGCAGGGCCGAGTGGCCGGCGTAATCGTGGCCCAGACCATCGGTACCCAGGCGGTTGACGCCAGCCACGTAGGCCAGGTTTTCGATGCCGCGGGCGCGCAGCAGCGCCTTCCAGATTTCGGCCCGCACCTGGGGCCAGTTGGCCACGTAGAGGAGCAGGTCGTAGGGGTCGTGCTGGTCGTTGCGGCTCCAAACCGGAAAGCGCAAATCGTAGCAGATGAGCGGCCGGATCCGCCAGCCGCGCCACTCCTCCAGCAGCCGCCCGGTGCCGGCGGTGTACACTTCATGCTCGCCAGCCAGCCGAAACAGGTGGCGCTTGTCGTAGCTGCTGTGCGTGCCATCGGGGCGCACCCACAGCAGGCGGTTGTAGTAGCCGGCGCCATCCTGGGTGAGCACGCTGCCCGTCACCACGGCGTCGTAGTGGGCGGACTGCGCCTGCATCCAGGCCAGGGTGGGGCCGGGGTACACCTCGGCCTGGGCGGCGGCCTCCATGCTGAAGCCGGTGGTAAACATCTCGGGCAGCACGATGAGGTCGGTGAGGCCGGGGCCCGGCAGGCCCGAGGCCAATAGGTCGGTAAGCTGCACCAGGTTGGCGGCCGGGTCATGCCAATGTAAATTGGCCTGCACCAACGAAACGGTAAAATCTCTGGTCATAAATTGCTAATAAATCGTTTGTTACCAAAATCTACCAGCAGCTTGGTGGGCTAATTTAGTACTACTACGGCTACTTGCCAATCACCTTTTTCACAGCTGAACCGGCAGCTGGCCCAGGCAAGCCGCCGCCGCCCGCAGGGTAGCGGAGCCTTTGGCAAAGCAAAAACGAACCAGGCCCGCGTCGTAGCCATCGTGGTAGAAGGCCGATACCGGCACTACCGCCACCCCCCACGTACGAGCTAATTCCTCCGCCAGATGTAGGTCGCCCTTGGTAGAGAGCCGTTCGTAGCCGGCCAGCTGGAAATAGCCACCGGGCACGGGCAGCAAGTCCCAGCCAGTGCCGGCTAGCAGGCCCGCAAACTCGTCGCGCTTGGCTTGGTAAAAGCCGGCCAGCCCGCGGGCGTGAGCGTCAGTGGTGTCGGCTTCGAGCACGTCGGCCAGCGCGTGCTGGGTGGGTGTGCTCACGGCAAACGTCACGAACTGGTGCACCCGGCGCAGCTCGGTGCTCAGGGCCGGCGGGGCCAGGCAGTAGCCCACCTTCCAGCCGGTGGCGTGGTAGGTTTTGCCAAATGAGGAGAGCACGAAGCTGCGCGCCCGCAGCGCTGGGTGCTGGCGCGCACTGCGCGGCGGCACCCCGTCAAACACCAGGTGCTCATACACTTCGTCGGACAGCACCAGCACGTCGGTGCCCTCCACGAGCGTGGCCAGGGCATCCCAATCGGCAGCGCTGAACACGGCCCCGCTGGGGTTGTGCGGCGAGTTGACCATAATGAGCCGGGTGCGCGGCGACATCGCCGCCCGCACCGCCGCCCAGTCGGGCCGGAAGCCGGGGGCCGGCAGGCGCACGTAGCGCGGCACGCCGCCTTGCAGCCGCACGGCCGGCCCGTAAAGGTCGTAGGCCGGCTCCAGGATGATGACCTCGTCGCCGGGTTGCACCACGGCTGCCAGCACCCCATACAGCGCCTCGGTGGCCCCGGCCGTGATGGTCACCTCCGTATCGGGGTCGGGCGCGGGGGCATCGGGTTGCAGGCGGCCCACCTGCGCCGCCACGGCCGCCCGCAGGCGCGGCAGCCCCGGCATGGGTGCGTACTGGTGGCTGCCGGGGGCCAGCGCGTGCCGGGCCAGCGCCTCGCGCAGGGCCAGCGGCGGGTCATAGTCCGGAAAGCCCTGGGCCAGGTTGATGGCCCCGGTTTGCTGGGCCAGCGAAGTCATTTGCGAAAAGATGCTGACGCCCACATCGGGCAGCTTGGATTGCAGCATGGAAAAGGAGAAAGAGCGTGATACTCAGTGCAGATTACTGTTTGTATTTAACGAAGAATTCACGACTCGGATGGTAATTTTGGGGAAAGTACCTATCCGCCTCCTTTCGGGGCTCCTTTTATTCTGCGTATGCCTGTTATCTACCGTACTTCATTTATTAAGAGGCTATCCAAATAGGCAATTATACCAAGTGATTCGAGCGCAGGCAAAATGGAGCATGGCGAGGTAGTTTTCGGG